>LNJC01000061.1 GCA_001587575.1 Candidatus Methanofastidiosum methylothiophilum | reverse complement strand
CTTCTTTTAGATTTCCATAAAGTATTACCAATTATAAACTTTATTAACAATGCGCAACGATAATTTTTTAAGAAAAGAAAAGATAGTGCAATCATGTTACTGGTATTTGAATCCCAAATTAATGATGCTGAAGAACTAATCAGTATATTAAAGAAAAACGGAGCAGATGCTATTTTTGATGAAAGTAAAACTTATGGATCTAATCATATATCTATGGCATTATATCATACAATACAAGCTTTTAAAAATAAATCAAACTATGCTGAAGACTTTTCGCTTGAGTTTTTAATCAGATTATCTGGAGAAAAGCAAATATCTAAAGCACTTGCTTTTGGAATTAAGAATGGCATAAGTAGAATAGGAATAATAACTAATGAAGAAAATAAAGACAAAATTATCGAAATTTTAGGTCGACCAGTTGCCCCAGGAAAATATGATAAAGATTTCATAATAGAGTATTTTGAAATAAAAGATATCAATAATCGTTTAGAAATAGAAAAAAAGATATTTGAAAAGATTGCATTACTTAATACAAAATTATAAATTAATGATAAATATAATTCAAATTATTGAAAAACAATATTATTAATATTTTATTAAGAAGTTAGTATCAATCACCAAGTTAAATAATAAGTTTTTTAAGTATAGATTTCTTTTTATAAGTGTGAATCCTGAAGAAATAATTGATATACTCTTTTTATTAATAAATGAGGTATCTGTTATGGTTACTGTAATTGCAGTAGTTGTAAGCTCTTTTGATCATGTTAAACAAGTTGTTATAGAAAAAAGATTCACATAAAAAAATCAAATTATCATGATTCTTTTATTTGGTACTTTTTCAATATTTGGAAATTATTCTGGAGTAAAACTTTCTTCTGATGCTATAGCAAATATTAGAGATATAGGGCCACTTGTAGCAGGACTGATAGGCGGACCGGTAATAGGTCTTGGAGCTGGGTTAATTGGTGGGATAAATAGGTATTTTGGAGGTGGTTTTACTGCAGTTCCTTGCTCAATTGCAACTGTTTCAGCAGGCCTTATTGGAGGATTAATTTATAGGTATAATAATAAAGAATTTGTTGGAGCATATAATGCAATGATTATTGCAGCTTTAATAGAATTATATCATATGGGAATCACATTAGCCCTTGCCAGGCCTTTTAATCAAGCATTAGAAGTCGTTAAAATTGTGGTGATACCTATGACTTTATCGAATGCATTAGGAGTTGCAATTTTTTCCCTTATAATTGGCAGTTTAATAAAGGACAAAAAGAAGATAAAAGAACTAGAAGAAAATTTGGAGATTATTGCATCAAAAGCAGAAGAAGACAAAATATAATTCAAGCGGGCCTGATGGGATTTGAACCCACGTTCTTCGGGTCCGAAGCCCGACGCCATATCCACTAGACCACAGGCCCTCATAAAAATCTCAATAACGTAATTTATAAATATATTTGTGTAATCTGCTAAAAATTTCGCCTAGCTTTAAATCTTGATTTTTCTAATATTGACATGAAGCTAGACAATGAA
>LNJC01000060.1 GCA_001587575.1 Candidatus Methanofastidiosum methylothiophilum | reverse complement strand
TAGGGGCCGGGGCCGAGATTTGAACCCGAGTCATGGGATCCACAGTCCCATAGGATAACCATGCTACCCCACCCCGGCCATCAGAAAACCTAAAGTTGGGATGTTTATAAATGTTATGGGAGTATCCGTTCTACGAGCCATTTTGGATCAAAAGGCTCAAGATCATCGTAGCCTTGACCAGTTCCAATAAAAAGAATAGGTTTGCCCGTGATATAACTTATTGAAAGGGCTGCCCCCCCTCTAGAATCTGCATCGACTTTGGTCAATATTGATCCATCGAGTCCAATGTCAGAAAACTTTTCTGCTTGCTCTGCCACGGCGTTGCCAGCAAGAGAATCCCCGACAAATATTTTCATATCTGGATTTGCTACCCTGACTAGTTTTTTCATTTCGTCCATTAGGTTTCTATTCATCTCTGAACGGCCTGCAGTGTCAATTAAAACAACGTCTATCCCTCTAGCCTTAGCATGGCTTATTGCGTCAAATGCCACGGCTGCAGGGTCTGCGCCATAATTATGTTTTATTACCTTTATGCCAATGTTTTCAGCGTGTAGAGAAAGCTGTTCGATTGAACCTGCCCTAAAGGTGTCAGAAGCTGCGATAACAACTTTGTATCCCTTATCAAGTAACAATTTTCCAAATTTGGCAATAGATGTAGTCTTTCCTGTTCCGTTGAATCCAACGAAAGCTATTGAAAATATCTCCCCTGCTTTTCTCTTTTTTTCTATTTCCTTGAATACATCATATTTCTTGAACTCAAGGATTTCAGTTAGAGTTTCTTCAACGGCTATTTTAACAAAATCCTTCTTGTTTGAAGTGAGACCGATCTTCTCGCCGGTAAGCTTCTTCTTTAACTCGTTTACAATCTTTTCAGAAACTTTTAGAGAAACATCACTTTCTAGAAGTGAAAGTTCAAAATCTTCTAATATTTTGTCAAGGTCTTTTTCAGTTATCTTTTTAGAACTAACCCCATCAACAAGCCCGGAAAATTTATTCTTTAGCGAGTCAAACAACAGTATCAACTCAAAGGGATTTTATTAAGTCAATGTCTCTAACAATTCCTATTAATCCCCCTTCGGCACTAATAACAGGTATTTGTTCGATGTTATTCTTCTTCATTTCTTTTGCGCATCTGGATACTGGTGTCTTTCTTGTGATTGTTACAAGGTCAGTTGACATTACTTCCTTTATTGGCTTTAAAGGGAGTGTGAGTTTCTTTGAAACGATGCGCAATGCATTTTTAGGCTCCCATGCCCAATCATCCCCCTCTCCGGAAATATTAAGTTCAGTAGTTTTAAGTTCATCCAAGAATTCACCAGATGACATAATATCTTGAGTATCTACAATCCCTACTATCCCACCATCGTTTCCTAATACCATGAAGAAGTTTGATTTGCTATAGACCATTATCATAAGGGCAGACCTTAATGGCGTATCCTGCCAGATGCAAGGCACCTCTTCTTTCATGAATTTATGGCATGGCTCATTTATATCGAGTTTTGATAAACCGTTCATCACTATGTCACGAACAGCTACAACTCCCATGAGCTTTCCGTTAGAAATAACTGGGACTCTGGTCAAATTATTATCTAATAGAAGTTTAGCAACTTTTTTTATTGTGTCGCCTTCTTTTACCGCTTTGAACTCCCTGTTCATTACTAAAGCGATTTGGTCTTCATTAGGATTTTTAATAATATCCTCCAAAGAGATAATTCCAACAAGCTCTTTGTCTTTATTAATAACTGGTAAATCTGGCTTCTTGAATTTTTGCATTTTTTCTAAAGCCTCATTAACGGTTGCAGGTATGGTGACTGAAATTACATCCTTAACCATTACTTCTTCAACTTTTATCATAATATCACAACAATTTAGTGGGCAGAACGTGCTTTACAGATAATGTAAGATATATAAAGCTTTTTATAGTTCGTTTAAGGCTGTGTAATCTGCTAAAAATTTCGCCTAGCTTTAAATCTTGATTTTTCTAATATTGACATGAAGCTAGACAATGAA
>LNJC01000059.1 GCA_001587575.1 Candidatus Methanofastidiosum methylothiophilum | reverse complement strand
TAACTGCTTTGAAACTCCACTATAAACAGGGGAATAATAGATTTCGCTAATCATAATAATATTATTCCCCTTTCTAATTATAAATACTTTAGCAACCTGTTTTAAAAATATGTAGCTGTAATTTCAATTGAAAACAGGAAAAAACGAAACTTAAAACTAAAAAAATTTTTTTTACAAAAAATCTACAAAAAACTTCAACTTCAAATAAAAAAATAAGGGTTTCTACAAAGCCATTTATATTTTAAAATAACTCTTTGCAGGAGTTGACAGGAGTATAATCACTTCTTGATGTATAGAATTTTAATCTACGTTTTTATTTATTTGATAGACTTCCGTATTTTTCACATTCTTAACTGAGCTTATTAGTTTGTAGTTTATTAGTGAAAGAACAGATTATAGTATAGGTATATTGTCTGATAGATTCAGTAAATGAATAAGCCCATCTAATTATTAAAGCGATATTTCGGTAGATAGAATGAAAAAATCAAAACAATCCAGTTTTACCCAGAAACCACCTGAAGATAATAAACCTAATTATGGGCTTGAAATCACTGCAGAAGATAAAAATAAGATTCAAAAACTAAGTAAAAATCCTGAAATCTTCAATTTAATCACAGATTCAATTGTCCCATCCATATATGATCATTCTAATCTAAAAGAAGCTATAGCGTTTCAATTGTTTGGCGGAATAACCAAAGAAGTTGAAGATGGAATCTACATCCCTGGCGGAATTAACATTTTAATCGTGGGTGATCCTGGAGTTGGCAAGACACACCTCCTGAAAGGTGCATTGAACCTGACACAAAACGCAATTTATATTGATTCCAATAAATCTTACGCAAATGGTATTTATAAACATTTAAGTGATGAACATGACCTTCAAAATCTTGATGAAACAATTTTTAACCAGGAAAATTATTTAGTTTGTATTGACTCGTTGAAGGTTAAATCAAATGAAGTTATGTTTTTAAAGGAGGCACTGGGCAAAAACACCAGCTTCAACACTAAAGAGGAATTACTGAACATTCTAAATTCTAAATGTTCTGTCCTAGCAGCCACTAATCCAAAATTCGGGAGATTTGACCGATATAAAGCTATAGCTGAGCAGATAAATATTCCTCCAACTATACTGTCCTATTTTGATCTTATTTTTTTAGTTGAGGACAAAAGTGTGGTGGAAGAAGATGCAAAACTGGCATTTCACCTGCTAAAATTACATCAGGAAAGAAAAATTTGTATGGAAATTGATTCCATTCTCATGAAAAAGTATATTGCCTATGCACGGAAAGAGATAAACCCCAAACTAACTGATAAAGCCGTTACACTACTCCATGAATTTTATTTAAGAATAAGGCAATCATCAGAAGATGATTTTATGCCCATTCCAATAACTGTCCGTCAATTAGAATCTCTCATAAAACTATCAGAAGCATGTGCCAGGATTCGTTTAAGTGAGGAGGTAACAGGTTCTGATGTTAAAAGAGTTATTAAGATTTATGAAAAACTTTTAAGACTAATGGGATTTGATATTGAACAGAAAGTTATTAGTAGTGATACTCAGCTAGTTATTGAAGTTATAAAAGAAATTGAAAATCTCCACGGTGGTCAAGCTCCAATTGCAGTTTTCATAAATGAAATATCTACTAGATATAATTTGGACAAGAACAATGTTCGAAACATAATTAAAACCATCAAAAGTTTGGGATTAGTATATGAGCCTCAGAAGGGTTTTTTAAAAACAGTTTAATTAATTGAAAAGAATTATTATAGGGATCTTGAGCTTTTTAAGCTATTATTTCATTATAGTTATACTAATTTAATCATATCAGTTTTGATACAATAACGTCCCCCGTAATATTACCAAAAACAAAATAGTCATTTTGAGTTGTATTTAATGCAAGAACATCACTTTCTTCTTTACTAACACAGATCATTTCAGCAGTTTCTAGATCCCAAACTCTAATTGTCCTATCCCAACTCCCACTTATAATCTTTTTACCATCAGGGGTGAGAGCCAAACTTACAACTCTATCGGTATGACCTTCCAATGTATTTAACATTTTTCCGGTTTTTAAATCCCACAATTTAATAGTCCTGTCACCACTGCATGTAATTGCTGTTTTACCATCTTCTGTTATAACTATGTCATATACAAATCCTTTATGATCGTTCAGTTTTTTTAACTGTTTCCCAGCCTTAAGGTCCCACAAATAAATTACTCTATAGCTTCCAGCTAAAAGGTATTTACCATCTGGCGTAACTGCCAATGATCCTACCCAGTTATCATGACCCTTTAATATTTGAAGCTCTTTACCATTTGAAAGATCCCAAAATTGTAGCGAGGTATCACTATTTCCAGTTATCCCTGTTTTGGCGTTGGGTGTTATTGCTACGGAGTATACTGATCCTCGGTGGCCTTCTAGTGTTTTTATTGTTTTTCCGGTTTGGAGGTCCCATATTTTTGCTGTGTTGTCGTTGCTTCCGGTTATTGCTGTTTTGGCGTTGGGTGTTATTATTATGGAGTTTATGGATCCTCGGTGGCCTTCTAGTGTTTTTATTGTTTTTCCGGTTTGGAGGTCCCATATTTTTGCTGTGTTGTCGCTGCTTCCGGTTATTGCTGTTTTCCCATTATTTTCCACCACCAAATCATATACCGCTCCTTGGTGTCTTTCTTTTGGTTTTAACGAATCACCAGTTTCAACATCCCACAAACAAATAGTCCTATCTTCACTAACTGTAATTGCTATACTCCCATCAGCTGATAATGCGACTCCCACTACATTGTTCACATGACCGAACAGTTTTTTTAGAAGTTCACCAGTTCCTACATCCCATAAACAAACCTCTTTATAACTTCCTGTTATCGCCATTTTTGCGTCAGGTGTAATGTTTACTGAGTAAATTGATCTTTGATGATCTTTGAGTGTTTTTATTGTTTTTCCG
>LNJC01000058.1 GCA_001587575.1 Candidatus Methanofastidiosum methylothiophilum | reverse complement strand
AGGTATTTTGATCCCCCTCTCTTTCTCTAAGAGAAGAGCATATGCAGATACCTGTATTTTTTCATGCTTTCTTATGCCATTAGAGAATAGGCCAGTTTTTAGCTCTACAGGAAATATATTTCCTTCCGAATCTTCTTCAAGCTTATCGATTTTTCCACTTAAGCCCAACTCATTTGAAGATATTGGATATTCCATATCTTTTAGCATAAAGAGATTTTTGTATAGATTTGAGTCCTTGCCGTAAATACTAATATATTTTTTAATTCTAATAGATTTAAGAAGTTCGTCTTCTTTTAGTTCTTCTTGAAGTTCCTTGATAAGCTCTAAGTAGTCTACGCCAGCTTCTTTTAGCCTGCTCTTGTTCTGTATCATAATATTTTTGATAACTCTCTTGGAATCTGCATAGAGTATCTTAAATATTTCATCGATACCCATATTTTCATCTATCCTTTGTTCGATGATTATTCGTTCTCTTAGCAAAACTTCTTCGTATATCTTATGAATTATAGTTCCAGTCAGCATTTCAGAAGTTTGGGGAAGTGGGAGTCCTTTAATTTTTTTAAGATAAAGCTTGTAGGGGCAAAATAAGTATTCAGTTAAGTCTGTAACATAAATCATATATCCTGCCCCAACATCATTTTACATAATTCCATATATAATAGCGCTTAGAAGGAATATCACAAGTACAAGGTACATGGCAGTCTTAACATGTCTCTGTATCTTTCCCGGATTATCCTTATTTTTCAAGATACCGTGGAGTATGAAGAATACATATATAACAACAGGCGTTACTATCCCAAGATAAATATATCCATAAAGGCCCGTAATAAAAGGCATAAATAAAAGAAAAGCTGCTATCACAAGAAAAATAAATGCTAAATTAAAGGATTTTCTAACCCCTATTATTGAAGGAAGTGTTTTTGCACCTTTCTTAACATCACCCTCCAAATCTTCTATATCTTTTACTACCTCTCTTGAAACCATAGCAAAAAATGAAATCAGGGCAAGAATAGAAACGCCTTTGTAACTCCCAACTGCCGTACCGCCGTAAATAAAAGTTATTGATGTAAGGAAGGAAACAAGTAAATTTCCTGAGAAAGGTTTTCTTTTTAGAGTCTTTGCGTATATGTACATCAAAATACAAGCGGCAACACATATTGAAAAGGCCAAAAGATTTACCATAAACGCAAAAATGCACGAAATAATAAAAGAAACAATTGAAAAGATATATGCTGTCCTTAAGCTCATTGCCCCCCTTGGAAGTACCCTCTTTGGGGCATTAATCTTGTCTATCTCATAGTCAAAATAGTCATTTATAGTATTTCCTCCAGCACATGCAAATATTGCAACAAAGAATACTGATATGATCTTGAATATATCTAGAAATCCACCACCTGCTACAAGCGCACCTATTAAAACTGCAATCCCGGAAAAAAGTGCATTTGAAGGTCTTGTTATTTCAACAAATTCTTTTACTCCCATAGCATCCTCTCTATAGTCTCAAGCTCTTCTATGCTGCCCGAAGTCATAGGGTAGTTTGGGGTGAACGGGCATTTAGGTTCTTTTTCTTTTGATATTTCATATGTATTTATTACCCTTGCCATTTCAACTATCTGATTTTTATCATAAGTTAGTACAGGCCTTAATACAGGAATTTTAACAGTTGAATCGAGAACTGTAAGATTTTTTAAAGTTTGGGAGGCCACTTGACCAAGATTTTCTCCTGTTACTATTGCAAGGTATCCTTTTTCGTTGCATAACTTCTCTGCTTCTTGTAGGAATCTTCTCTTGCAAAAAATACATACCCATTTTTCTTTTCCTTTTTCACATAGCTTTTGTTTAGTATTCGAAAGATAAGGAACTCCATCAATTATATAATCTTTAATTTCATGACCATATGAAAACTTCTGAAGTTTTTCCTTTATTTTTAGATATTTTTGATATCCTTCTTCTGTAATTTTAAAATGCATTAGGTCGACTTTACATCCTCTTTTCATCAACAACCATGCCGCAACTGGAGAATCAATACCGCTTGATACAAGACATATTGCTTCTCCTTGGACTCCAATTGGAAGGCCGCCAAAAGCTTCAATTCTTTCAGTAAAAAGATAAGTGTATCCTTCGAGAAACTCTAATCCCATCTCAAAATCATAATCTAAGAGACTTACTTCAAGATCAAGATTTTCTTTTAGATATGCACCCAATACTTCGTTTACTTCATTTGAAGTCATAGAAAAATCTTTAGATATCCTTCTGGCACTAACCCTGAACTTCTTTCCTTTGTTCTTCGATATTTCTAGACACTTTTCTTTTATTTTCTCAAAATCAGCTTCCATCTTGATAGCAGGGGAGAGAGATGTAATCCCAAATACGTTCTTTAGAGCTATGGAAGCTTTTTCTGTTTCATCTGTATAGACGATAAATCTTCCCAAGACGACATTAATCGAGGAGTATTCAATATTATTTTTATCAAGACAATCTTTCATATTTTCTAAAAGTATCTTGTTCCACCATTTTCTCGTTTGGTCAGACTTTAATGCTATTTCTCCGTACCTAACTAGGACACAACCCTCCAATTAGCCCCCTCCTATTTCAAGGAAGCTTTCGGCTACATAGCTTACCTGTTCCCAGGAAAGGCCGTATGTGGATATCTTGAACTTTCTTGTCCTCCCAGGTTTCATTCCTAGTATGCCTCTATCTTTTAGTTCGTAGTAAAGGAAGTAACCTTTCTTTTTGTGGGTCTTTGCAATGTTATCATAGACTGGAGTGTCAAGTTTTATCAAATCATGATTTTTTGATTTTTCACCCAGCTGCTTTATATCAATTTTTTCTAGTTCATTTACGAGATACCTTGCCTTCTTTACTTCTTCATCCCATTTTTTTACCCTTTCCTTAACATGTGGAAAAGAAGCCATCAAAGCGATAAGAGAGGCCCCTCTAGAAGAGCAGCCAAGTATCTCTAAAGGTTTTGATTTCCAGTTTGTTCCAGGTTTGAATACTTTGTCTTGCCAGCCTTCTTTTATTGCAAGTATTCCTACATTACCACCGCCTGCAGCCCAAGATTTGTGGCCAGAGCATGCAATAAAGTCAGCACCCACCCTTTTTCCATCTATTTCCATTCTGCCGGATGAGTATGCAGTATTCAGTAAAAAAGGGACTTTGTAATCATTACATATCTTCCCGACTTCTTTTGCATCAACCACATTCCCATATTCTCCATCAACATGGGTCAATAAAGCAAGCTCAGGGTATTTT
>LNJC01000057.1 GCA_001587575.1 Candidatus Methanofastidiosum methylothiophilum | reverse complement strand
TACGCGCTAGAGGGAGATATAATGAAAGAGGGTGTTGTATCCACCTAATTTTTTTTGAATGTATTGACTTTTACTATAACTTAGCTCAATTGTTTCAGGATTTATTTCATGATGCATAGTTAAAATTTCATGGATAACTAATTTTGAATTAAAAAGAGATATTCATGACTTTTATATTCAAAATCGGAATTATTTTTTTTAACTTTTCTACATCCGCTTTTCCAATGGTTCAATGGTGCAAGTATTAACTTAAGATGTTGGAAAATTTAGGAAAAACAAAGGTTACTAAAGCTAAAACTAAACAGTTCACTCGGGATAAAAAGAAATAAAAAGGTTGTTGGGTCTCAAAAATTTGGTGAAACAAAATATGCCTGATAAAACATGAATAAGAAGGCTAGAACAGCCAGAATAGGAATAATTAGACTTACTAAAATAAGTATACCTGCGTTCTTTCTTCTCTGTGTTGCAAAAATCAGGCCTGCAATTATCCCGATTAATGGAATAATGAACCCTACAACATACCATATCGTGCCAATATCTCTATTTTTTGGTTTTTTAACTGCAATTTTGTCAATATTTTTACTTTTTAAGTTTTCCCCACACTTATGGCAAAAACGAGATTCAAAGGGGTTTTCGGTTCCACATCGAGAACAAATCTGCTTTCCAGAGTGGGTTCCTAAACCGAAACCGCATTTTCTACAAAAATGGGCTGTTTTTATATTAATAAAACCACAATTAGGGCATTTTTGTTGATTTAAATTTTCATTAGGTTGTGATATGGTTTTTGTATATTTCAATTCCCCACCACATTCACACACTCCAAAATCATCTGGAGATTCCCCTTCCTGTAATTCATAGTAGCCTCCGCATTTGTCACAGACTAAGTATCCCATTCAAACAACTCCCTCAATGAATCATTCATTTAAACACTCAACACTATTTCATAGTTTTACTTCTTCAGTTCTTTCATCAAGCTCCTGACTTAGTTGTTCTTCTGATGTTGTTAAACTAAGTTCCCAGACATTTTTAGTTATATTAAACATTTGTTCAGTTGTAGTTTGGTTAGTGTAGCTGTAACCTCCCAATCTATCATCTAAGTAATATGTAGTGTTAACATTTTTTCCATCTTTAGTGAAAACAATCTTAATTTGATGAAGAGTATCATTATCAACGCTCATCTGTTTTCCTGTTCCAATCAATGTGATGGTTGTCCCATTTTTATATGCAACATAATCACCTGAAAAAGCATCAATAACTTCCTGTTTAACCCCACCAAAATGGTCAGTACCTACTTTCCAGTTTCCTTTATAGATTTCAGTGCCATATTGTTTTGTATCATCTGTGCACCCTGAAATCATTACCACAACAATCAAAACAGCCATAATCCCCGAAATTATTATTGTATGTTTCCCCATTTTCATTTTAATCCCCTTAAAAACAATATTACAGGTTACTAACATGATTTATTTATTTCATATATATTTAAATTTTTTTGAAAAATAGCATTAAAAACCTAAATTAACTTATTTCATTTTCTTCATTACTTCTAACCTTAGATTCCTGCCTTCCTTCGTTTTCCAAAGCTTATGCGCATAATTAACAATCTCCATCATGTGCATGTACCTTATCTCAGGAGTTATTTCCAATACCCTACGGTCTATCTTGTGCATATATCTGCCATACCAGTTACTCTGGCGCTTTTTATACTTTTCATCCATAATAGAAACATAGTAGTGGTTGAAATCCAATTTCTGGCGTGATTTGAAAACATCCATTAGCTCATTATCTATATTGATTAACAAACCTACTAGCTGGTCTAGGTCTCCACTATTTACTGAATCTTTTCCCAGGTTCTTAGCATTGACTTGGTAAATCCCATCTAAAAATTCCAGTATTTCATTAAGCCATTTATGGAAGTCCCTACCTAGGAAGATTAGCAGGTCTTCTGACCGTTGTAATAATTGGGGTTGATATGTTAAAATTTTCCTCCGGTCAACACTGCCATAACTATGTCTCATCTTAGAAGTATCCTCATCCTCATTAGAGCCAACCAAGTTCCAATGATAATTCTGGCACATTATTTAAAGATTCTAAAACCTCATCTTCGATTGCCCTAACATCTGCATAGAGATATGTATCAAGATATGTTTGTGAATCCTTTGCACTGAAAAAGTGGTTCAATTCTATGTCAATCATGTGGATGCGTTCCATGATGCGTGGCCATTCACCAAGAAGCTTCCATTCCGGACTCCTGTCCAAAAGAATGTTTCTCCTGAAAATATAATTTACATGTTCTTTGATAGCCCTGAAATTCCGTTCAAACTCTTCTCGAGGATAAATAATAACCTCTTCATATTCCTGGAACATTTCAGGATTATATGGCATCACTTTCATTCCAGATAGCACTCCCTGACTTGCCCTCATATCACTCTCACCTCTCTCCCAATGGGATGAAGTACTATGATTATGGAAGGTCTAGGTGTTGAGGTAGAGAGCTTGTGAAAAGTATTTATATTATTAATTTAATAATAATTATTACTTAAAGGAGATTAAACCATGACTAGAATAAGCATGAATTTCCCACAAGAACTATTAAACGAGTTTGATGAAGTTCTAAAACGAAATGGATATAATTCAGAACAAAAGGACTCCAAGATGCATAAAAGAGTATACAAAAAAATTTAAATAACCAGATACGAACGCACTATCTAATTTATTCAAATTTCGTGTTGTTATCTACAGGATACTGTTCCAACCAGTTTTTTAATTTATTTTTATCAACAAGCTCCACACTATTAGATGTAGCTAATTCTATTGCAGAACGTGTGAAATCACTATTGGTTACTACCATTCCCCTATTAACATTATAATGAGCTATTGATGCAACTACTTCTTGTACTGCTTTATTACTTACGCTTCCTTGATAGCGTTTCGCTTGTACAGCTGTTTTTTCACCAAACTTTTCAATGATTAAGTCAGCACCTTGGTCTCCTGATAATGGTGTGTGGCTTACTTTATAACCCATGTTTTTAAATAGAGATTTTAAAAAATTTTCAAATTGATACCCATCAAGTTTATTTAAATCCTGAATCTTTGTTGAGCATGTTAATTTTGGCTTTGTTGGGGATGTTAACTTGGGTAATAAGTCTTCTTCATAGTTTACAAGGTTTATTAAGTCCCTTGTTGATATTTTAATGTTATTTGACTCCAAACAATTCTCTAAATTTGAAAATCCGAGAACGGGATAACTACTCTTATTTCTATGATAACTTGCAAGTTTTCTAATTAGTTCAAAACAATTAGTATCTCTCATTAAATTACTTCTGATATTTTTAACTCTTCTTTCTTCAATACTATTAGAAGCAGAAGGTTCCATTAAATGTATTCCACATTTTTTACAGAAATTATTTGTAACTTCATTCATTGTGTGGCATTTAGGACATCTGTAAAAATCATAATAAGAGACATTTAAGGGTTTATCTGAGCTATTATGAGGCGTGTCTATGCTATTTATTAACTTCTCTGGAACCCCACTGTTTCTTAATCGTAAGGCTTGAAGTTTTCTTCTTATTTCTCTATTAGAAACCATACAAACTCCCCATAAATACACAAGATATCATTGAATTAGAATTTTTATATCTTTAATTTCACTTATTTTTTTCCCTTCCAAAAGAACTATTAAACGAGTTTGATGAAGTTCTAAAAGAAAATGGATACACATCTAGGAGAAATGGTCTACAAGATGCTATTAAAGAACATGTTAAACAATTGAAAAAAATAAATAAATAATGGCTTTGTAGAAACCCTTATTTTTTTTATTTGAAGTTGAGGTTTTTTGTAGATTTTTTGTAAAAAAAAATTTTTTTAGTTTTAAGTTTCGTTTTTTCCTGTTTTCAATTGAAATTACAGCTACATATTTTTAAAACAGGTTGCTAAAGTATTTATAATTAGAAAGGGGAATAATATTATTATGATTAGCGAAATCTATTATTCCCCTGTTTATAGTGGAGTTTCAAAGCAGTTA
>LNJC01000056.1 GCA_001587575.1 Candidatus Methanofastidiosum methylothiophilum | reverse complement strand
TTAGAAGATACCTCAGTATGCCCTCCAATAATTGATACCCCTATTTCTTTAGCTGCCTTTTCTATATCTTTTGAAATTTTTTCAAGGTCTGTGTCCGTGGTGCCTTTAGGCATAATTATTGTCGATAAAAAGAACATAGGTTTCGCACCCATTGAGGACACATCATTTGCACAAACATTCACAACATGAAACCCTGCATTCTCACCTGCCCCAGTAATCGGGTCTTGTGAAACAATCATTCGTCTTGGAAGTTTTGAAATATCTATTACTGCAGCATCAATCCCGACATTTGGGCCCACTATAATCTCTTTTTGCATGTTTCCTAAGTAGGGAAATACTCTCTTTGCTAGTATATTTCCATCGACTTTACCGTCGGGCAATGATTTCATAATACCTCTTTGATTATTGTTTTAAAAAGGTTATACCTAGAAAGCCTTATAAAGTGCGTTATGAAATGTGCTCTACAGTCATTAAGGTGAATATTATGGCAGGACTTAGACCTTCAAGAATTGACAGAATGGTAAATAGGCCTAATTATACAAGAAGAGAATACGTAAGGGCCGTTCCAGGCATTAAGGTAGTCCATTTTGACATGGGAGAGCTTGGAAGAAAGTTCCCCTATGAAGTATATCTAGAATCAAAAAATGCTTGCCAGATAAGGACAAACGCTATGGAAGCATCAAGAATTGCTGCAAACAGATATTTAATGAAGGCGCTTGGAAAAACAGCCTTCCATTACAAGATTAGGACTATACCCTTCCAGATCATTAGAGAAAACGCAATGGCTTCTGGTAAAAAGGCAGATAGATACGGTAACGGTATGAGACTTTCATTTGGAAAGCCTATCGGTACTGCTGCTAGAGTAGACAGAGGCCAGAGAATAATGTCGGTCTGGGTAGAGAAAGAAGGGATTGAAGCGGCAAGAATAGCTTTGAGAAAAGCAGCGATGAAGCTCCCAACTACTGTAAAGATAGATGTACAAGAAAGAAGCAACTAATATTTTTATTTTAACTATTCTATTCTTTTAATTTAAAATAAAATAAATTTATATTTATTTTGACAAGTTAGCGTATACAGGATATCCTTCTGACATCGCATGAACGTTCTTATAATTTAAATCTGCTAAAAACTGTGCACCTTCTGCCGCTTTTATACCATTACCACAGTATAAGACAATTTTCTTATTCTTTGGTATTTGACTTGTCATAAAAGAAATCTTCTCAAGAGGCATATTGACCGCGCCAGGAATATGGCCTTGGGCATAAAGAGCTTCGGTCCTAACGTCAATTAGATAAATATCTTCTTTACTCTCAATAATCTGTTTTACCTGAGACGCGCTGATAGAGATGAAAGTGTTTGTTTGAATCGGCTGACCATTTATCTTTGAAATAATTTTGGAAGTGTATTGGTCTACCGTCATCTTTGTAAAGTTTCTGTTAGAACCTGCTAATACAAAAACTTTCTGCTTAGACTTAAAGGTATCATTTGCTTCATAAATAATTCTAGATCCCCCGGCCCTTATTTTATCTTGGTCAAATTCAAGAAGGATTTTAGCAGATATGGGGCCTGTGTGTTCGGTTGAGTCAGGTCCTCCAAGGACTATTACATAATCATATTTTTCATAACCGCTATCTTTAGCTCCAAAATAGTCGACAGTGATATTATTCTTTTTGAGATTAGATATAAATTCAGGATTCATTCCAATATCAATGCTGTTTGCAACGACAGCAACTTTACTCTGGGCCATTATTCCTGGCACGAAACTAAAAGATAGTGCCAATAAAACTATTATATAAATTATTTCTTTTTTCATGATTACTCCCATAATTTAATTTTAAAAGATTAATATAATTGTATTTCTTATTTAATATAAATAATTATATCAAAATTATTATAAATATAAATTTATGATTAATCAATTAATCTTAATAGAATTTGATTTATAATAAAATATTAAAATAAAATAGATTATTTGGCTATGTTGTAGTAAACTGAATATCCATCTGTTACCGCATAAACATTGTCAAAGTTTCTGTCAGCTAAAAACTGTGCGCCGCTAACGGATTTTTGTCCTGTGTTACAGTATAAAACAACTTTTTTGTCCCTTGGTATCTGTGAAATCTGTACTCCAAGCTTATTGTAAGGAATATTTACTGCTCCTGGTATGTGACTTTCGGCAAACTGCTCTTCAGTTCTAACATCTACAAGGTAAATAGTTTCCTTGCTGTCAATCAACTGTTTTAGTTGCGTTGCTGTCAAGGTTTTATATGTTGCACTTGTTATTGGTTGATTAGTTATCCTTGAAATTACTTGAGATAGATATTGATCAACTGCCATTTTTGTATAATCCCTGTCAGAGCCTGCAAGTACAAACACATTTTGCTTCATCTTAAAGAAGTCACTCGTTTCATACATCAGTTTGTAGTTACCATTTCTAAGGGTATTCTGATCAGTTTCTGACAGTATTCTTCTTGATAGGTCGCCAGTATGTTCTTCTGAGTCTGGTCCCCCAAGTATGATAATATAATCATATGTTGCGTAGCCACTATCTCTAACTCCAAAGTAATCAACCATCAGATTGTTCTTCCTAATAAGAGAAACAAGTTCAGGATTCATTCCAATATCAATGCTGTTTGCAACGACAGCGACTTTACTCTGGGCCATTATTCCTGGCACGAAACTAAAAGATAGTGCCAATAAAACTAGTATGAAAATTGCTTTCCTTCTCATTTTCATCACAGAAGGTAATTTTGAAAGCCAAATATAAGAGTTTCTATTATTAAATAAAGAAAGGAAAAAAAGAAAAATAGTTATTCCTAGTCTTTATTTTTTTTATTATTCTTTGATATTATACCCCATATCTTGTCTATAGGATTTGCTAAGCCAGGGCCACTTACAATTTGTGGTACATATATAGTTCTTAGTTCAATGTTCTTTCCTTTTGCACTTATTGTATTTCTTATTAATCTGATGTTAGAAAAAGAATCGTCTTTCTGTTTGTATTTAGTGCTTGGTAATGGTACACTTGGATCTGGAGTATCTGGCCCTGCTAGAGAGTCTAGCATTATACCATATTTATTTATTTGAATTAATCTGTTATATTCTATTGTAACGTCATGAGAACTACCAAATAGATATATTCCGATGTTTGAAAGATTTTCTAGATTGTTATTAGATATCAAAATGTTTCTTCTTTCGCTGTCTTCTCCTGGGGCATTTACCTCATAAGTACCATTTTTGAATAATGCTATTCCGTTACCGTATTTAGGATGATCATCACCTGGGAACATACCACCACAATTCTTAATTGTATTGTTTCGGATAATGATATCTTTTACATTTCCAGCGCTTTCGATGCCCGTTCTTCTTATGTTGTGTATGTAGTTGTTTTCAATTAAGACGTTTTGGACTAATCCATTGTACCCTTGTGAACCACCTTTAGCTTTTGCAGCCCATATGAAAATTCCACATCCATTTCCCTTTATGTCTCTGATTTCATTGTTTCTAATAGTGATATTTGTAGTTGGAACGGTTACCCCACCTATCGCAACTCCCATTCCACCGCCTGATGTTCCATCTGCTGCCATTTGAGGCCCAATTATATTGTTTTCAATCAATATATTCGATACACCATGGTACCCTACTTCTACCAAGAATATAGCACTTGAGGGATTTGGAGCGCTGGGTCTTTGATCATTATATATCGTAAGATTTTTCAAAGTCACATTTGAAGCTTTGATTGAAACTGTGTTCGTTGTTCCTGCAGTTCCTCTAATCTTAGTTGTTTCCTTATTTTCCCCAATTATTGTCAAAGGCTTATTTATAACAATGTTTTCATTATAGGTTCCTGCTGGGATAATAATTGTGCTCCCTGCAGGCGCTGCGTCTATTGCACCTTGAATTGAATACCCACTAACAGGATTTATTACCGTCAATATTGATACTATTAATAATATTCCTATAATTATAGATTTTATTTTTTTCAATTTAATTCACCCCAATTTGGTTTATAGTTGTATAAATTAGCCTTTTCCATATATATAAGAATATGGAAAAAAATGGCTGTGGGACATAATTAACCTGCATTCAGATTCAAAAGATTGTGCCAGAGCACGATGCAGGAAACAGTGCAGTT
>LNJC01000055.1 GCA_001587575.1 Candidatus Methanofastidiosum methylothiophilum | reverse complement strand
AGCTATCTAGGATGGATTCACATTCTGGAGGTTGCTTTAAATACCGCTGCTTAACCTGTCTACTATGAGGGGTTCACTCCACAAACTTAGAGGTGATACAAAAATAGAGAGAAATTATTAAATATAAAACTATATTTTTAAATACGTTCCTGATATTTCATTTTGTTTGCCTTTTCCCTTCTAACCAAATTTCTAATAATTTCTTTAACGCTAGCTGGATCTTTAATATCTTTGAGAGTTAATTTAGGTTTAGTCTCATCGGCAGATATTACTTCAATATCTCCCACTCCGACAGCTCTATCTTTCAAGCCTTGCTTTACTGAAAGATCTTTAACCCTGATTAATTCAATTTCCTCTTCTTTCTTGCCTATTCTGCCCGATATCACTCTGATTCTCTGATTGGTTAGTATATATTTAGAACTCGATGTAACACCTGATGTTAATCCGGAAGGCTTGCCTTCCCATATTATTTGCTCATCTTCAGCAATAACAGGATCTTCTGGGATATTATCTGATGTACTATCGCCTGTTCCCGATCCGCATTCAGAACAAAATTTACTGCCTGATGCATATTCCTTCCCACAGTTAGAGCAAAATGGCATATATTTATCCCTCTTATGGGAGAGGAACCATTGTTGAATTTAAGTCTATCGGATTTTCTCAAAAACCGCAATCTTAACAGTTATTCTACAGCTCTTCAAAGTTGAGTCGGCGAAAACAAATCAGACCGGATTATAAATATTGTAAAAGGTTGGAGAGTACCAAGCTATTTTAATCAAATTTGTCCCTAGACGCCTCCCGTTTAGCTTCTCCATTCCTACCAATTACTTTCTTATAATCTCCCTATAATTGCCATAGGTTTGCCAATACTTTCCCTATCTTCATATTATTCATTATCCCAGGGACTCCAAGGCACAAATCCACCCAGAATCGGCATGATTTTGCCTTCCTTAGGGTAGGATTGAGTCGTGCAAGGTGAGCTATAGCCAGCAGGCCCCAACCTTCTGGGTGTGTCCGTGGATCAGTGTATTATGTATACCGACCATGACAACGCTTATACTTTTTCCCACTACCACAAGGACAGCGTTCATTTCTGCCTAACTTCAAAGGGCGTTTAGTATTCTCGCTCATTTATGATATGAGTTATTCCCGAAGCAAAAATACCAAGATCATGATGTAATTGAGCCGCTTCATTATTTAGCTCTTCGGACCATACACTAGCATCTAAGTATAGGAGATCTTCAGAACTGCCAAAATTGGGACGTGCGGGTTGGAAAGCTATACCGACTATATCGAGCGCTTCTGGGAACAAATACTTTACAACCATACAACATGCTTTAAGTAAGCTAAAACGACCTTCACGATATCGTTCGTAGGTAAAATAATCAGGTTGAGGTAAGCTCAGGAATACGTAGAACGGCCCGTTTTCTGTAAGAGGTTTGAAATATCTGTTGCGCCTCATGCCATCTGGTGTATTGGTATACAGATCAATAAAGCCTTTAACGATCAAGCGACGAGCAAATCTTGGCTCCCGTGCCATGAAACGTAGACATATTTCAGTGGTTGATAATTCTATGTGATCAGTATAATACTGCGTTGCATTGAGCGCATGGTGAGCAAACTTTCTGATGAGGTCATCCCAAAGGTAACTTACACTATCCTGTCTTATCTGCTCTTTACGTTCAGGGCTATCACAGAAGTCTTTCCAAAATCCCTCTTCAAGGAAAACACCTTTAAAATCTTTCTTAAAAGTGAGGTCATGTTTACCCTTTTCATTTATATGCATAAGGTAGTATGCAAGAAGATCCTCTTCTCCTGAAACAAATACCGCTGTGCCTGATCTAATGAGGATCTCTTTGCGTTCTAAATATGAGACAAAATCGCTTATTGTATCAAGCGTCTGCAATAGGATATCTAATGTAGATTCAGTCAGTACGTGAACGAAAGTCCGGCAAGGGTCTAAATCTGCAACCATGAAGGGGCTTGAGGATACTTCATCTGCATTTTTTTGTCGCCCTAAAGAGGAATTGAGCATCAGACTTCCAGTCCCGCCGAATTCTGCCTTGCATCTATCTTCGCACCCGTTCGCAATTACTATCAAGTGATATTTTGCGGATTCATTTGATGGAATAGGCAAAGGGAATCGCTCACTGCAGGCGCGATCTAGATATACCCTATCTGGGTGATCCTTCAGCCACCTTTCAGCTCCCCATGCCTGCTCGGCGGATTTATGGATGGCTCGTTTATACCATCGCTTCCAGTCTAACTTCAAATCTCCAGTTGCTGGAAATGAACAATGTTTGTCCGAGAATATCAGAATATGTTCATCAAATATCACAGCCATATCGCATATCTCTTTTCCGTCTCCTTTGCCTCCGACTCTCTGATCCTTGAAGAGGCTAGGATAACTCCAGAGAGAAAGAAAACTCTTCTCACAGAGACTGTTCAGGTACTGCTCTGAAGGAGTAATACCCTGCTCTTTATGAATAGGTGTTCTTTCTCTTGCTCTATTAGGACCAGAATACATTTCGCAACTCCTTTGTATGGATAGATAGCGATGTGGTGCTCTTCCAAATAAACATGGTGCTTTACCACTAAGATCCGGAAAAAGCAGCGCAATATCTCTCGATCGGTATTTATTGTCCCAACTTTTTAAAATCGTTATTGGTAACAGGTGAATGATCCCGAAAAGTTGTGTCCAACTTTTATCCAACTTCTTGAAACCATAACTATAGACTTCATCCAACTAATACAACTATATATTATAATATATAACACGGTTTTTTTAGTAGGTGCTCGTATAGCAAAATTCCAAAATTAAGTTGTTTTAGTTGGACAAGGTCTCTTAATATTGATTTTGAGAAGTTGTATAAAAATTGGGCGTAGTTGTGGAGTTGGACAAAGTATGATTATGGAATCCTTATTATTCTTAAGCGTGCAAATTCATTATACTTCATCAATTTAAATTAATCTCCTCAACAGTCCCAGAATAGCCGTTTAGGATAGATTCACATTCCCTGATCAAATCTTTTGCGCTCTCGAATAACCTTTTTGCCTCTTCAGGGGATATCTTGCCTTCATCTGACTTTGCGATTAATCCTTCATACATGCGGATATACTGGGTAAATCATTCATAGGGTTATTGACTAATTTGCCTTATCGAACAAATCCAATTCCTCAGACGCCAGGATTCTAGTTACTTCTCTATGTCCTAGTTTATTTGATGCTTCTGTGAGTATTATAATCTTCTTTCCAGTAGATAGGGTATATGCTGACATAATTCTCGATCCATCTTTAATAGCTTTATCGTCACGATCCTTTTCTTCCTGAGAGACTTCACCCCAATCCCCACTGACATGTCGCTTTAAGAGATCCAATAAATCTTCGTCTGGCTCTTCTAAGTCTAAAATACGATCTCCTCCCTCGGTAAAGACAAGCTTGCCAAGATAAAATAGCCGGTCAAATTGTTCTTCCTCCTCTATGAAAAATTGATCTACAAGATCGCATATGCTGAAATCTCTTGCTATATCGATCGCCTTTGCATTCATATTAAAATACATAAATGATAATATAAGTTTATAATCTATATCTCTTGTATAAGTGATAACTATTTCGCTCTCTTGACCACTTGATTTAGTCCTTTTTATAGTATCTATTGCTTGATATTCTTTATCTATTAAATCTTTATATTTTGAATGCAAGAACTTGATGTTCTCATCTTGTGATTGATCTGCAAAAAATATATTATCACTACAGTTAAAGAATTGCATCGAATTTAAAGCATCTATATCTTTTTCTAAATAAATTTTGGCACATTCATTTGATGCTACCTTAAAGTTATAAAACTCCTTATCATATAATACCAACATATGCTTGGTATCCAATGGCCAAAATATCTGAAGGCCAGGAGACTGTAATCCGTTTGTACCGCTTGGTGGATAAAGAAAATGCCCCTCCGGATTATTGAAGAAGCTATTATATAAGACAATAGGATTATCACTGGTAATGAAATCTCTTTTTGTGAAATTCACGAATAAGATAGGCGTTAGATCTTTAATTAGATAAGGTCCACGTTCCATGATGGACTTTATTGCAAAAGCATGAATTGGCCCATTAACAACAATCCTTAAATTTTTTCCATCGATAATGGATCTGAAAATATTATTGGAAAGCTCATTAAAGTATTGTTCAACTTCCTTTTTTAGTTTTAGAGTTCTTGCATATTGAAATGATATTAGAAAGAGGAGGATGCAATAGTCATGTACAGTAATCTTCGACAAATTATTTTCCTTAATTATATTAGACATTATTCTGCTGCATTCACTCTCTAGCCCGGAAAATGATCGTTCCATTGCTGGCATTTGACCATAAAAATAATCCCTTGAGCAAATTTCACTACAGTTGACTATACTAAATTTCTTTGTCGCCAAGTTATATGCTTGTATTTTTCTCCCATTAATGGTAAAATTCTTTAGATAAAATTGGGGTACATAATGCTGTCTCTTATATGCAGGCATTATAATCAGATATTCTGTATGGATTAAAATGGTTTCGGTTTCGAATTAGCGATGTGTAGTCCTGAAATTATTTCGCGTCCGACCTAGTTTTATAGTGTTTAAATTATTCATATAATTTCAC
>LNJC01000054.1 GCA_001587575.1 Candidatus Methanofastidiosum methylothiophilum | reverse complement strand
AAAATTACAGTTAGAAATATAAATCATTATCTTAGCAATTTGGTATGAACCCGCTTTATGTAGTGCTTATAGGCATAATTTTGTTCTGGGTAGTGCTCTCAGAGGTTAACAAGAGATACAATCTTTCAAAGTATGGTGTCGATTTCCAAGGGATAATTCTCCTATGGAGGACGAAAAGATTCAATGACTTTATTGACAATGTTTCAAAGAAGGGTAAGAAGGTATGGAACGTCTATAGCATAATTGGGATAGGTGCAGCGGTAGTCGGCATGGTTACCGTATTTTACTTCCTGTTTTCAAATGCTGTCAAAGTGTTACTTTCACCAGAGCCTTCCCCTGGAGTCGGTTTTGTTATACCTGGGGTAACTGTCCCCTTCTGGTACAGCATAATAGGCCTTATAGTTGTCTTAATGGTGCACGAAGGATCTCACGGCGTAATCGCTAGAGCAAACAACATAAAGCTCAAATCTACTGGGCTTGCCCTATTTGTTGCAATACCTGGGGCCTTTGTTGAGCCAGACGAAGAAGAGCTAAAAAAGACTTCAAGACTCACAAGAATGAAAGTTTATGCGGCAGGGTCCATGGCAAACTTTGTCACAGCTTTGATAGCTTTTGTACTGATAGTAGGGCTAGTAAACCCACTGCTAACCCCTTCTGGTATCCAGATAGTTTCAATTGAAGATTCATCAAGCGCATTTGGGTTATTGTCCCAAGGCGACATAATTACAGAGATCAACGGGATAAAGATTGAATCGTTACAGAATTTTTATGACATCATGCAAGACACAAAACCAGGCGACCAACTAAATATTGTATCCGACAAGAGCACATTCAATATCACACTGAGTGACCATCCAAGGGAGCCAGGTAAAGGCTACATAGGTATTGTCACATCTCAGTATTACAGCTCACCTATTAACATGAAGATCCTGACCCCTATAAGCGGCGTATTGTTCTGGGTTTTCCTCTTGAACTTCAATATAGGGTTGATTAACCTCTTCCCCTTACCATTCCTATTTGACGGAGGGAAGATATTCAAGGAGATAGTCGACACAAAGTTCAGCGAGGCCAACTCAAATACTATTCAGAAGGTATTTGCTATAATAGGCATAATGCTTTTTGCTATAAATATCCTGCCTTCCTTTTTATGATGTTATGATAAAGGTAGTTTTTTTACGGGACAAGAGAACTGTTGAAGTGGAAGCGAAGAATGTTTCCGATGTATTCCCAAAGCTATCCATACTAAGAGAGCAGTATGTCGTGATAAAGAACGGAAAGATAGTCTGCGAGGATGAATCGTTATCAGACGGAGATACTATCGAGCTATTCACAGTTGCTTCAGGTGGTTAATTTGAAGTGTTCAAGATGCAAGAAGGATGCAATATACTTCCAGAGGCAATCTGGCCAGCACTACTGTGGAGAGCACTTCAATAACTATTTTGTGAAAAAGTTCATGCGGATTATTAGGGAAGACCAGCTAATAAAAAAGAATGAGAAGGTTGCAGTCGCTGTTAGCGGTGGGAAGGATAGCTTGACCTTAGCTTATCTCCTAAAGAAGCTCCAAGCCAGATACCCTTTTCAGATGGAGGCTATAATAGTTGATGAGGGGATATCCGGGTACAGGGCCCATACACTAGATGCTGCAAAGTCACAGCTTGAAAAACTTGAGATAGAATATCACATCGAATCTTTTAAGGATAATTTTGGGAAAACGCTTGACTCTTTTGTTGAAAACAACAAGGAAAATGCATGCTCCACATGTGGGATATTGAGAAGGTATATCTTGAACAAAAAGGCAAGGGAGCTATCCTGCACAAAGCTTGCAACAGGCCATAACCTTGACGATGAGGATCAGTCTGTTATTATGAATCTCATGAGGGGAGATGTGATAAGATTTTCAAGGGGGCAGAACTACTACAAGAAGATAAGTGACAAGTTTGTTGAAAGAATTAAACCTCTACGGTATTTCTTAGAGAAAGAGATAGTAATCTTTGCACTTAATAATAAGCTAACATTTGACTCTTCAGAGTGTCCATATGCGGAGTACGCTATGAGGGGTGAAGTAGGAAAGTTCCTTGACAGGATGGAAGAGTTAAGGCCCACGACAAAATATTCTCTTTTATCTGGGTATGATAAAGTCCTCCCGGCATTAAATCAGTGTTTTATCCCGGACTCAATTGGAATTTGCGAGGTATGTGGGGAGCCCACTATGGATGGGACTTGCATGAGGTGCAAGATTTTAGAAAAAGAATAGAGAAAATATTCAAAAGATATACTATGAAAGTTCTTCTAAAATTCCTTCTATATTTTGTTTTAATTCTGGTAAATCTCTCACAATTATTGTCCATACTAAATCTATATCAATGCCAAAATATTCATGAATTAATTTGTCCCTTAATCCTGATATCTTTTTCCAAGGAACTTGAGTATAATTATCTTTAAATTCTTGGGGGAGATTTTTTATCGCTTCGCCAATTATTTCAAGTCTTCGTATAGTCATGTCTTGAAGAGAAAGTGAATCTTCAAAATCTTCTTTTGATTTATTCTTCGTATATTCTTCAATTAAATTTATGCTATCAAGAATATGTAGTAGGAAAATCCTAAGATCCTTCTTCATAGAATACTTCCTGCTCCTTTAGAATATAATCCTTTAATAGGGGGTGAATTGATTTGTAGGTAATAACATCAACTTTCTTATTAAAAAATTCTTCAAGTTCTTGTTCTAAGCCTATTAAATCAAGCAAAGATTTAGTTTCCGCATCTGCAAATTCAACTAATATATCGATATCGCTATCTTTAGTTTCTTCTCCACGGGCGTAGGATCCAAAAATAGCTGCTTTTTTTATTCCGTGTTTTTTCAAAATAGGAATCGACTTAGTCTTAATATCAGAGAGCCTAATCTTTTTCATCTATTAGGGATAAAGATAATATCTATTTAAGACTTACTTATAAATTTAGATTAAACTGATTTCTATAGAAAAACCTTTTATAATAATATGAAAATCTAAAGCTTATGCCCTGGTGGCTTAGTGGTATAGTGCCTGCTTGGTAAGCAGGAGGTCGCGGGTTCAATCCCCGCCCAGGGCTTCATAACTTAGTTGTAAAGCATTAGGCTATTTTTGATAAAAAAAATAAAATTATTGCAAATTAATTCCTTTTTTTGATATCTTCAGCTGTTTTTATCAGAGTTAGCGCTATCGCTTGGAGTATCACATCGTCATACATGGCTAAACTGTGAAGAAGATCCCTATGGGTGTCGTAGTATGAAATAATCTTCATCTCAAACTCACTGTATTTTTTCTCCATAAGATCATTCCCTAAGCGTTCACATCCTTTAGTAAATGCTCCATCTTCTTTTTTTCATTGATCTTGAATCTTTGCACGCCCTTCACATTTTCAAGATATCCCTCCAATTCATTCGTGACCGTTTTTACTTTTTCTGAAGTCTCCTCTTTACCAAAACATGAAAAGGTGAAGCTGCACTCTTTAGTATAGCGTATTGCATACTCTAGTGAATTGATCATTTCTGAGAGTTCAAAGGTATCAAAGTCATGTAGCTCCTCTAGCGAAAGCATAGGCAAAATGTCCATACAATCATTTTTACAAACATCCAAATTTTTTGTCAAAGTTTTTTTCCTCCTTACTTACTACTTACTTACTTACTATACTTACTGTATTTACTATACTATACTACACCCGCAGTAATGCAGATCTTTTCTTTTAGTTCATCATTTGTCACGCCAAGGCTTTTGGAGAAGTTACTAAGAAGGTGCTCATCGTTTACTACTTTTTCAATTCCATGTTCAGAAATCTTCTTCTTGATGTGGGGCCACATCTTCTGTTCCCAGATATCATTGCACTCCTTTTCGCTTAAATTCTTAGAAATAGGCGTTTTATGTATTTTAATTGGCTCTTCTTTTTCTTTTGCAAGATTATTGCTTTCTCTCTTATTTATTTCATCTAATTCTGCCTTAGCTTCCGCTGCTTCCAATAAAGCCGCATTTAAGCGCTCCTGGGCCAATTCTTTTTCAGATTTGCCTGATTTTACGTAGGTTTCAATAGATAATAATATAGTTTCAGTTAGACTCCCCTTTGATAACTTTAAGGCCTTCTCTAACAAATCTTCTGGGATCCATGCTTGGACCAATTTCTTTCCATAGCGGAACTGGGTCTTAGGCGTCGTAGAAACACCTCAAAACACCAAAAAAGTGTAGTTTTGAGTAGTATAAAATGGGCCAAATTGTAAGTAACCCAAAGCATTTTTTACTTACACAACTGTGAATTGTAAGTATGTTGTAGTATAAAATACTGCAAAAGTGTAAGTAAAGCTGGGCCAAAGTGTAGTATAAAATCACGACGACACCCTGGCGTTTGCTGTGTTTTCCAGTCGTTTCGAGGCTATGAGATTGGCTAAGGAGCACTTAGAAATCTTTTCACGAGCTTTTTTCAGAATAGTTAACTCGTTTGGATTATTCAAGTTACGAATATTTTTTCTAAAATAGTCTTTTATCGAATCAATGGATCTTTCTTCTTTCACCTCCTTTTCTAGTTGTTTTAGACAAGCAAGACGGGAAAGCTCGTTAATTGAATTCACGTGCTTGCTGCATATTTTTTGTTTTATTTGTTGGTGGACCATTTTTTTATGCACCTTTTAGAGAGGGTTTAGGCAGGTGGTGGAGTTAGAGGTAGTGGACGATTACTACTTCTCTTCTGCCTTTGTCCTCATGATCACTTGGCATTGGATAATTAAATGGATTAACGGAGGATTATCGGATTTTAGAATACTTCTATGATTGATATTTTAGAAATAACTCTATTTTTAGGGCCAGAAGTAAGTTAATTTTTGTTTATAGTAATCACAATAAGAAAAGAGTGAAAGGAAAAGAAGTTGGCCTTAATTTTAGGGCCAAGGACATACTAATAATTACTGCAAAGGAGATATTTTTCCATATTAATTATACTTGCAGAATGGGGACTAATTTTTAAGGATAAATTAGAGGGCGATAGTTTTAGGGCCAAACATTAAAATGGAAAAGCAATATTTTTATATATGGGAAAAGACAATAGTTGCAATATAATTCTTAGAGGTGGAAATATTAATGAAAAAGAAAATTATTTTTACTCTTTC
>LNJC01000053.1 GCA_001587575.1 Candidatus Methanofastidiosum methylothiophilum | reverse complement strand
TCTTTTGCCCTTCATTTTGGCAAGTTCAAAGGCATATTTAATTACTCTTCTAGCCCCGTCTCTTGAAATCATTCCTATTTGATAAGCTATTTCTTGGGGCCTATCAATATCAACACCCATGTTGAACTTGACTTCATAAAGGTCTCTTATTACCTCAAGCTGATCCTTATTATTTGTTCCTTTGAATCTCCCACCTATGCCGATATAGAAATCTTCTGTATTCTCTCTGATTACATGGAAATTAATGTCTTTGTATGTTTTATCTTTCAATGGGCATGGAACATTAGGGTAAGATACAATTGGCCTTAAATTTACATATTGATCAAAGTAAAATCTCATCTTAAGGAGTATACCTTTTTCGAGTATGCCTGGTGCAACTCTAGGATCCCCAATAGCACCAAAGTATATGGCATCCTTTTTCTTTAGTTCTTTCAGTGTTTGTTCTGTAATTAATTCACCTGTCTTTAGATACTCCTCAGAACCATTATTGAAGTATTCCCATTCAATATTTAGTCCTGTTATTTCACAAGCTGCGTCGATTACTTTCTTTCCTTCTTCGATTATCTCAGGCCCTATCCCGTCACCGGGCATTACCGCTATTTTTTTCATTTAGAACCTCCTTTACGTATTCCATCAAACCACCTTTTTCTACTATCTTTAGTAAAAATGCAGGCAGCGGTTTAAACTCAAAGACCTCACCAGATCTTTTGTTTTTTATAGTCCCTCCCTTCAGATTGACTATTAATTCATCCCCTTCATTGGCCTTAACATCGCATTCAATTAATGTCAAACCCAGATTAATAGAATTCCTAAAAAATATCCTTGCAAAACTTTTAGCAATAACACATGATATTCCTGCACCCATAAGTGCTCTTGGCGCATGTTCTCTTGAAGAGCCACAACCAAAGTTCCTTCCTGCAACTATTATGTCTCCGTCTCTCACTATACTGTTAAATTCTGGCCTTACTTTTACAAAAGCATTTTTTGCAAGCTCTTTTGGATCTCCAGTAACTAAAAACTCTGCAGGGATTATCTGATCAGTGTCTACATTGTCCCCAAACTTAATTACTCTTCCTTCAAGGACTTCCTTCATTTATAGCACCTCTCTTGGATCAACAATTCTTCCCTCTAGTGCAGAAGCTGCAACTACTGCAGGATTTGCTAGATAGACTTCAGAGTTTTTGTGGCCCATTCTTCCTATGAAGTTCCTGTTTGTTGTGGCAACACACTTTTCTCCATCAGCAAGTATGCCCATGTATCCACCAAGACAAGCACCACATGTTGGCCCACAGACAAAACAATCAGCCTTCTCAAAAATGTCTATTAATCCTTCTTTTAAAGCCTGATTAAAAACTTCCTTTGAAGCGGGAACAACAAGCATTCTAACTTCAGGATTAATTTTCCTTCCCTTTAATATCTCTGCAGCTATTCTTAGATCCTCAATTCTTCCATTTGTGCATGATCCAAGATAGGCTTGATCTATCTTGACATCCACTTCGGAAGCAGGAGCGGTGTTGCTTGGTAAAAATGGCTTAGAAACTGTTGGTGGTATGTCCGCCGCATCATATTTTAGATCTTCAATATAATATGCATCTTTATCAGAATAAACTGGATTGTAGTTTCCTTTTATTCTTTCCTGGAGATATTCAAAGACTTTATCATCTGGAGGTATAATACCAGCCTTTCCCCCGGCCTCAATTGCCATATTTGAGATCGATATCCTGTCAGAGAGCGATAAATTTTCAATGGTGTTTCCATAATATTCCATAGCCTTATATAACGCACCCTCTACTCCTATATCTCCGATTACATGAAGAATTATATCCTTCCCATAAACATAATTGTCAAGCTTTCCGTTGACTGTAATTTTAATACTATCCGGTACTTTTAACCAAAGCTTACCAATTGCCATAACAGCCGCAGCTTCAGTTGAACCAATACCTGTTGAAAATGCCCCCAAAGCACCGTAACTACAAGTATGTGAATCTGCACCAACAATCAATCTTCCAGGTGCGACAAAACCCTTCTCAATCATAAGTTGGTGGCATACCCCACCTCTTCCAACTTCAAAGTAGTTTTTTATTTCATATTTCTTTGCAAACTCTCTCATTCTTTTTGCCTGCTCTGCAGATGCAACATCCTTGTTTGGAACGTAATGGTCTGGAATAAGAACTATCTTTTCTTTAAGTGGCATTGTTCCCTTTGGAAGTTTTTCAAACTGCTCAAAAGCAGGAAGCCCAGTTACATCATTAACCATGACATAATCTACATTGGCTTCAACTATCTGGCCTGCCTCAACAGTGGCCCCGGCCTTATTCCCGATTATTTTTTCTGATATAGTCTTCCCCATAAAAATCAACTAAAAAATAAAAATTTAAATTATATTATTTTTTTTCAGGTTTTAAGAACATCTTCCTGATATCTTTACCGACTTCTTCTATGAGTTTTTCTTTACCTTCTTTCCTTGCTCTTGTTAGAACTGGTCTGCCGGTGTAGTTCTCCATCATGAATTCTCTTGCAAATTCACCTGACTTAATATTATCAAGAACTTCGTACATTCTTTCCCTGACGGAGTCATCGATTATCATTGGGCCTCTAGTTCTTCCACCGTATTCTGCAGTGTTTGAGACTCTTTCCCACATTAGCTCTAGGCCACCCTCATAGAATAGGTCTACGATTAGCTTCATTTCATTTAAACATTCAAAGTAAGCTATTTCTGGCTGGTAGCCTTCACTTACCAGTGTTTCAAAACCAGCTGTAATAAGTTCTGTAATTCCACCACAGAGGACGCACTGTTCACCGAAAATATCTGTGATTGCTTCTTCTTCAAATGTAGTTTCAACAACTCCGGCTTTTGTTAAATTCATGGCCTTTGCCATTGCAAGTGCTGTCTGCTTTGCCTTTCCAGTATAGTTCTGCTCAACAGCTAGAAGTGCCGGAGCCCCAAACCCTTCTTTGTAAAGCCTTCTAAGTTCGCTACCCGGTGTTTTTGGTGCGACCATGACTACGTCGACGTATTCAGGTGGCTTGATCTGATTGAATGTTATGTTGAATCCATGAGAAAAGCTAAGAACATTGCCTTCCTTTAAGTTGTCTTTTATGTATTTTGTGTAAACATGTGGCTGTACTTCATCAGGAATTAAGATGTGGATTATATCTCCTGCCTTTGCAGCATCTTCAACACTCATCGTCTTAATACCTGCATCCTTTGCGCAATTCCAAGATTTTCCCCCTTCATTTACACCTACGACAACGTCAATACCGCTATCGTGCAAACATAGGGCCTGAGCCCTTCCTTGATTTCCATACCCTATTACGGCTACTTTTTTACCTTGTAAATATTTAAGGTCTGCATCACAATCATAATACATTGTTGCCATTCTTTAACCTCCACTTTTCTTTTCAACATCCCTAGAAATGGCTGTTACTCCGGTTCTAAAGAGTTCTTTTATGCCAAAGTTTTTCATTGTTTCAACAAATCTGTCAATATCTAGCGGATCTGCTGTTATCTCTAGGGTTATTGTTCTTATACTAATATCTACTATATTTGATTTAAATGCATTGGCTATTTCAATAACCTCTGCCCGATTCTCTTTGTCAGCATATACCTTCAAAAGACAAAGATCCCTCACAACGGACGTATTTTTATCTAGAATGTTTACCTTTACAACTTCTATGAGTTTGTTTAGTTGCTTTTCAACCTTTTCTATCTCTCGCTCATCTCCAGTTGTCACTATAGTCATTCTGCTCATACCTTCTTTTTCTGAAGGAGAGACTGTTAGAGAATGAATATTAATTCCTCTTCTAGAGAACATACCACTCATCCTAGTTAAGGATCCTGCTTCATCTTCAACTAGAACTGAGATTATTTGTGTCGACATCTTCCCACTCCTATCATCTCATCAACCCTGCCTCCAGGCGGGATCATTGGGAGAATATTTGTTTCTGATTCTATTTTAAAATCAAGGACCGAAACAATACCGGAATCAAATGCATTTTTTAGTGCCTTTTCAATGTCACTTGCCTTTTCCACCCTCTCCCCATATGCACCAAATGATTCTGCAAGTTTTACGAAATCAGGTATTGTGCCAAGCTTTGTTCCGGCATATCTCTTATCCCAGAATAGTTCCTGCCATTGCCTGACCATTCCGAGGAAGGAGTTGTTTAATACCGCAACAACGACAGGAATATCTTCACTCATTGCCGTTGCTAATTCTTGGCATACCATTAGGAATGACCCGTCACCTGCAATATCTAGAACTTGACTTTCCGGCTTTGCTACCTTTGCCCCAATTGCAGCGGGGAATCCAAATCCCATTGTGCCTAGGCCGCCAGAAGATATAAACTGCCTAGGTTTTTTAGTAATGTAATAGTGGGCTGCAAACATCTGATTCTGCCCGACTTCTGTTGTTACTATTGCATTATCATCAAGGAAATTGTTTATTGTCTTAATAATTATTTCAGGTGTAAGCTTTGATCCATTAGGTTTTACAGTTTCACATTCCTCACACATACTGTGGAGCTGGTTTACTCTCTTTCTCCAAATATTTGTATCTTTTTTAACATCTTCATACTTCTTGATAAATTTAATTAAATCTCTAATTACAAGATTAGCATCGCCCACTAGAGGAAAATCTACAGGTATGTTTTTGTTTAGCTCTGATGAATCTATATCACAGTGTATTTTAATGGCATCAGGCGCAAAAGATTCGAGTCCCCAACCAGTTGTCCTATCAGAGAATCTACATCCAATAACTAATAGAACATCACAGTTATTGATCATCTTATTTGCACCAAGTCTCCCATGCATTCCTACCATTCCAAGAGAAAGAGGATGGTTTTCAGGGATAGCGCCCTTACCCATAAGTGTCGTTGCAACTCCAGCACCAAGGTATTCAGCTAGAATCCTCAAATCTTCAGTTGCATTTGCAAGTATTACGCCACCTCCAGCAAGTATCAGTGGCCTTTCAGCTTCTACAAGTTTTTGTGCAATTCTCTTAAGCTGGAGGGGATTTGGCACAATACTAGGATTGTAACCCGCAAATTTTACTTCCCCATGATGATATTCTTTAGACCTTTTCTGCTGGACATCGTTTGGTAGATCTATAACTACTGCTCCCTTTCTCCCTGTATTTGCAATTTTAAAAGCGCCTTTAATAGTCCAAGACAAAGTGTCCGTTGATTTAACAAGAAAATTATGCTTCGTTATTGGCATTGTGATTCCAAAAGTATCTGCTTCTTGAAATGCATCTGTTCCAATAGCTTTAGTTGGAACCTGCGCTGTAAAAGCTACAACAGGAATTGAATCCATTGTCGCATTAAGTAATCCCGTTATGAGATTAGTTGCACCAGGGCCAGAAGTTGCCATACATACACCTGGGTCTCCCGATGCTCTAGCGTAGCCATCAGCAGCATGAGCTGCACCTTGCTCGTGCCTTACAAGAATGCTCCTAATATCTGTTTCTTCATAGAGTTGGTCATAAAGAGGGATTAATTGCCCCCCTGGAAATCCAAAGAGATGTTTAACTTTTTCTTCTTTTAGACATTTGACAACAATTTCTGTTCCTTTGAGGCCTTCATTCATTTCGTTTTCCCCTCTTTACCTATTTTTCTTAGTTTGTTTATGGCCTCAATAGCTGCATTCACACTAGTCATGACTATATCAGGGCCAACACTTTTTCCTAATGCTTTAATTCCATCTTCATTTGTCATCTTAACAGAGACCTGACATAATGCATCAGAGCCACCTGTTATCGCTTCAAGCCTGTACTCTTCAAGAGTTATCTTTTCTGGCACAACTGATTTTAAAGCGTTTAGAGCCGCATCAACTGCTCCGTTCCCTATGTTTGAACCAACTTTTCTGTTTCCATTTATGTTTAGGATTGCTGTCGCTGTTGGAGTTATATGAAGTCCTGAAATAATTGACATCTCTTCTAACTTTACTTCCTTTTCCTCATCTGGCACTTTTCCTACATATCCAGCTGCAATTGCAATAAGGTCTTCATCAGTAATCTTCTTTCCACTTTCTCTTATTTCCTTAACATCTTCAACAATTTCTAAGATCTGCTCTTTTGTAAGGCCAATACCAAAATCCTTAAGCTTCTTTTCAACAGCATGGAGCCCTGTGTGCTTTCCAACAACGATCTCACTTTCTCTTCCTACTAACTTTGGTGTAAGAGGCTCATAGCAGAAAGCTTTACTTAATACTCCGTGAACATGAATACCAGACTCATGAGCAAAAGCGTTTTCTCCAACTATTGCTTTGTTTGGCTGTACAACAACCCCCGAAATTCTTGAAACTAGTTTGGATATGTATGTTAGTCTAGTTGTATCTATAGAAAATCTGACACCATAAAGGGCCATTAGACTCATTACAGTTTCCTCTAATGAAGCATTTCCTGCCCTCTCACCAAGCCCATTTATTGTACAATGAACTTGTTTAGCACCACTTTCAACTGCCGCGAGAGAATTAGCAACAGCAAGACCAAAATCATTGTGGCAGTGCACGCTTATAGGGACATTAATATCATCAACAAGTTCTTTTATCAGATATCTCATTGCCTTTGGCATTATCGTTCCAACAGTATCTGGCACGTTGATGTAGTCTACTCCTGCATCCCTTACTGCCCTGTGCATCTCTTTAAGATATTCCAGTTCAGTCCTAGTTGCATCTTCGCATGAGAATTCCACTTCAACTCCATGCTCTTTTGCGTATTCAACTCCCTCTATCGCCTTATTCATAATCTCTTCTTTTGACATTTTAAGTTTGAATTCTCTATGAAGTGGGGATGTTGCAATAAATGTATGAACTCTATCAACATTACAATCTAAGGCAATATCTATGTCCTTTTTATTTGATCTTGCAAGTCCACATACTTTTGCCTTAAGACCCATATCACATACTTTTTTTATGGCGTCTTTCTCTCCGGCAGATGTTATGGGGAATCCTGCCTCGATAGCATCAACTCCTAAAAGGTCAAGACTCTCTGCTATCTTCATCTTCTCTTCTACGTTGAATGCTACTCCGGGTGTCTGCTCTCCATCTCTAAGAGTTGTATCAAATATCTTGATACCTTCTATATTCATTTTTTCTAATACTTTTTTGTTATAATCACTTACACAAATAACTTCTTCCATACTATCCACCTATCATAATAAATAATCTAGTAAGTACCTTAAACGAAAAAAAATCACTTACAATTTTGACATTGCACGTAAGACTACGGAGAATCGTTAGAAAGAATTTATACCTTTGCGAGGGGCAAAAATGCACCCCCCCTAATTACTAACTCCATAGTATGCACCTAATGCATTTTAAAGCCAATTTATTTCTTTTTAAGGGTTTCGGTTATTTTTGCTTTGTTGCATAATTCCATTCAAAACGACACCTATCTCTAACTTGTCCCTTCTTTACCCTTACTTTACACTAACTGTTGCAGTTGGTCATACAGCAAAAACTTCATCATCACTTCCTTTTGGGCCATGTCAAATCGTTTGGCTGTAGTCCCTTCGCCAAACAAACGCTTTACCGCAGAGAAATATGATTCTATACGCCACCGCCTGCCATATCCATATTTCTCTTTCCAAGCCCCCTGGCCAATCTTTTTAACTTCCCTAACAGACTTA
>LNJC01000052.1 GCA_001587575.1 Candidatus Methanofastidiosum methylothiophilum | reverse complement strand
CACTTTCTAAAATAAATTTTTTAATTAACTTTTTATAAAATTATTTAAAAAGAATTAGTTTTTAAGAATTATTTTTTCTTCTGAAGTATTTCTTCTGCCTTCATCTCTATTTCATTCATTCTAGCGCTGATATTTTGCAGTGTAGCTTCATTTTGGCCCAAATTCTTTTCAACTTCTTTCAGCGTTTCATCTAGTTTAGCAATAGTTTCGTCAATGCTTCTTTCCATTGTGACATCTCTCGCAAGAGTTGTAATCACAGTATTGACATCACTAACAGTTCCTTTTACGAAGTTCCCTGCACCAATTGGTATAAGAATTTCATTTCCTTCTTTTATACCCTTTAGGCCTTCAAGCGTTATTTTTGAAAGAGCAAGTTCATTTCTGTGGGAAGATAGCAGAGACAAGTTATTTGAAATTAATTTTGATTGCTCATTTAGGTAGTTTAGTTCTGAACTAAGCTTCCTTATGGCTTCTTCCTCGCCTACCATTTACATATCTCCTTGCTTCTCTACTATACTCTTTATTTCAATGTTTCTTCTTTTACATCCGTAAATTGAGCCATACTTGGCATAGATGTCTTCTACAACATCTTCTTCCTTTACGCCATTAAAATCTTTAACAAAATGTTTTGTACTGTTTTTTAGTTTGATAATACCTTCAACTGTATAGGTTTTCATCATAAGGTCCACCTCATACACCCATTATATCTTCAACATAACTTAATTCTATACCTGTTGTTGTTTCACCAACAATTGCCCCTTTGTCATTTACTATCATACAGGCCCCAATATAGGAAACTCCTCTATTTAGAGTTGACATTCTAACATCGACCTTTAGAAGGTCTTTTATCAATGATATGTCATCTTCTTTTGCTTCCTTGTGCACAATGCATCCAGAGTTATTTGCTCTAGCAACACTTCCCACATACTTGTGATTTCCCAATGAAGCTATAGCTGTTTCAACATCAAGTGCATCTTCAATTGTCTTCTGCTCATTTTTTAATATAGGGCTGATTATTGCTCCTTTATCATTTGAAAGGATAAGATTTCCAACTGCATTTTCTTTAGTATCAAGTATGCAGTGGTTAATTCCCTTCTCTTCTATTAATTGAAGTTCTTCATCTTCAATTACATAAGGAAGTATAATTCCATTATTATTGCCTGCAATATATATGCCCGCTAGATCAGTTGCGGCAATCGTACTTAATATAATTTCAGTTTGAAGAGCCTCTTTTATAGTTTTGACATGCCCTCCAATATCTTCTCTTATGATAGTTATATTGTTATTCGTAAAACTGAATATACCTACAAAAGGATTGCCACTGAACTTCAACTGTCTTATCATTAACTTTACTCCGCAAGATAAGCAGTAACAACATCTCTCTTTTCTTCTTCCCCTTCTTCGCCCTTTACTATTCTAATTTTTATCTTTGAAGGAGAACTCTCAATTCCATTTTCCCAGAGTTTTTCATTTAATGTTTTGTCAATTTTTACATTCTCACATTTCGAATGCTTAACAACAAACTCTCTCAAGGCTCTTGTTGCTCTTGCAGCTCTCTGTTTTCTTGGGGCTTCTTTAACTTTCCTTAAGGGTACTACATACATTCTCTCTTCATTATTATCCAATGTTCTCACCTCTACTTCTTAAGAGAAGTTCTTCGCCAATTTCTTCTTTTTGGATGTGATCTAATCTTTAATTTAGTTTTGGCCCATACCCAAACAGGGACTCTTCTGTTTTGATTCATGGCCTTACCTAGTCTCTTCTTTTTTCCGAGTCCTTTGTTTCTCGACATGATAATCCTCCGATAATAGCGAGTTTATTAGGCTTTTAAGTATCTATTTATATGTCTTTTGTTTATGTTTTAGAAACAAATAATCTCTTTAAAAAGCTTTCAACCAGAATATAATTTCATTAAAAGTAAATTTAGAACAAAATTTGTAAATATAAAAAATAAAAGGACTTTTCCTACTAACTTACTAGAAATAACCTTTTACAAAAAACTACTTAATACCTTCTTGGATTCTTCTTTTGGTAGCAATCCCTACAGTAAACAGGTCTTGTTCCATCTGGCTTGAATGGTACTTCAGTTTCCTGTCCACAACTTGCACAAGTTACTTTGTGCATTTCACGAGGAGGTCTGTTGTAGCCGCCTCGGTTTTCTCCATACATTTTAATTACTCCTTTTGTTTGGCCATTAATGGCTCTAAACTTAAGATAATTAGATAGTTTATAAAGTTGTCGATTTTAATTGATAAACATTCAACTTTTTTATTGTTATATTTAGATAATTAGCAGTATTATTTGTTTAATTAATACAATTTATCCTCTTTCGTCAATACAATCATATAAGTCATCAAATGATTGATTTACATTTGTATATTTTTTTTATATTTTCCATAATACTTAAATACTCCTATAGATTAGCAAAATCATATTATAACTGGAGGTGTTATTTTGGAGGATGTAACTAACTGTTTTAGATGCGGAGCTAAACTTCCAGAAGATTCTAATTACTGTTTTAAGTGTGGCTTTAAAATAAGAACTAATCAAACTGACAGTATATTCTCTAAAGACCCTTCTAAAAATGACTCTCAATACTATGAAAAAGCATCCCAAAAGTTTTTTATATCTGGGATTTCATTTTTTAAAGGAGGAAACTATTCTAAGGCTATCTCTCACTTTTCAAAAGCAATTGAACTAAAAGAGAATTTTGCAGAGGCCCACTATCATCGAGGCCAGGCTTATGTCAAAGAAAATAAATATGAAGATGCCATTGAAGACTTCACTAAAGCAATAGAAATTGATCCTGAATTTAAAGATGCATATTTCCAGCGAGGTAATATCTTTTTTGAAAAGGGATTTAAAGAGCGGGCAAGAGACGACTATGAAAAGATAATAGAGCTAGATTTTGAAATAGCATCTCAGATTTACGATAAATTACATACTTTCATGGAGTCTTGGGTTAATAATATAGTTAAGAATAAATCTTCTACCCAAACAGAAAATAGTTTCATAAATGACTCTTAATTAGATGTTGTATCTTCTTATCTTTTCTATAGGTTTCCTATTCTTTTTTCTAGGTGAGTCTGCTGGATATCCAAGAGAAATTATTAGCGAAACTGATTTGTTTTTTGGTATTTTTAGTATGTTCTTCACGTTCTTTTCATTATAATACCCCAATATACATGTTCCAAGACCTTCTTCTGTTGCCTTAAGACAGAAATACGAAGCTACGATTCCAACATCCATAAGGGTGTAATCCCTTCCTTGAGCAAATCTACCAAGAAAACTTGTCACGACAGGATTTTCATTAACTATTGCAACAAGAACAGGGGCAGTAAGTGTAAATTTGTTGAAGGACGAAATCACATCAAAAGTTTCCCTTGCAACCTTCTCTTTTAAGTCTGGATCATCTATTACAATGAAACTCCACGGTTGCGCGTTAACTGCAGATGGCGCCAGTCTTGAAGCTTCAAGGCACTTTTCAATTTTTTCCCTTTCAACAGTTTTATCAAGATATTTTCTTGAGCTATACCTTTTTTCACAAAGTTCTAAAAAATCCAATTATTCACCTTTGTGGATCTTTTTATATTCAAGATACGAATAAACAATAGAGAATACAGATACCGCCAATATTGGAGCTATGATCAGCATTATAGCAATCTCTTTGAAAAATGCTCCAAATACTGCTATCACACCTGATGCTTTGAATAGAGTTCCACCAATCTTATGGGTCTTTTCCCAGACAGTTTCATCACTTATTGTCCAAGGAGTCCTTATACCTACAAAGAAATTACTCTTTGTTTTTTCCAAAGCAGTTCCCATATAATAGAACAGTCCACCAAAAGCAGGAGACATCATTTGAACCATATTAAACTTGTATCCAAAAGCTGCCATTATTGATAGTATGTATATGTAAAAAAGAAATCCTATTGTAACTAGAATTATTCCTTGATAGTAGTCTTTAAACAATTCTAAATTTTTCTTTCTTGGGTCATATTTTGGCACATACACAAACAAGGCAAATAGACCAAACGAAATTATTGGTAATAAGAATAGGCCCCAGAATTTATCCATGTATCCGTCAATTTCCCCCTGGGCATTCCAGTGAGTTGGGATTATATCCGGCGCATAAGAATAAGCAAAGGCGCCTATAATAAATGAAAAGAGTATAATCCCTAAAGAGATATCATTAGCTTTCATGACATGAGTGAACCAAAACGCTTTAAAAAGTTATTTTATTTTTGGCCGTCTAATTTTATTGTATAGCTTATGGGATAGAGTTGAAACCTCTTTTTCAAATTCATCAGATATCTTGAATCTATCTTCATCGTCTCCTATATCTTTCGCGATTCTATAAGCTTTCAGAAGATCAGACTTTGTAATAATGCCCTGTATCTCTCTCGAATCTGGATTTAATACCATCACTCTCCCACACTTTCTTTCATCCATTATATTCAAAATTTTTGGCACTGTGTCATATGTATAGACATAATTTGGCGGAGACATTCCATCCCTAATTTTTAGAAAAGGTATCTTTTTACTATCTATATTCTTGACTTTGCTGTTTGATATCATCCCAATAAGCTCCCCTTCTATTATTACTGGAAATCCAAGTTTTTTATACTTCTTGACATAATCCCAGAATTTTGTTAATGGCATGTCTGGATCCATATAGATAATTTCTTCTGACATTATGTCTTTAGCTTTGACTTCACTTAGCTCCTTTGAAAATGATTTTACAGTTGATAGTTTTCTATCGAGTTTTATGGTATCTATAGAAGATCTCCCCAAGAAAATTATGGAAATCCCGTAACTTACCATGACTGAAAGCATTATTGCAGGTATGATGGAATAGTCTGAAGTCATCTCAGGTATCATGATTATACAGGTCAGAGGAACTTTTGCAACACTAGCAAAAAATGCGCCCATTCCGATAAGGGCATAAGCTTCTGGATAGGTTACTGTGTTTGGTGCAATATGAACAAAAATTATACCCATTGCACCTCCAAGCATTGAGCCTAAATAAAGAGATGGAGAAAATAGACCTCCTGAAGAACCTGAGCCAAGAGTAAAAGAAGTCGCAAGCATCTTTGCCACAAAAAGCAGTAATAATAAAGATAATCCAAGCTTTCCAGAGAGAGCAGCATTTATTCCTTCAAACCCCCCTCCTAATACCCCATATTGTACAAGAGAAAATCCAATTAATCCGGTTAAAAGTCCACCAATAGCAGGTTTAAAGTAAAATGGAATCTTAATCTTTTCAAAACTATCTTCGATTAAGTAAAATAATCTAATAAACACATACGAGCCAAATCCTGTTACTGCTCCAAGCAATATGTAAAATGGAACTTCTGCAGGATTAAATACAAACGAAATAGCATGTATTATAGATTCTTGGCCCAATACAGCTCTAGAAAAACTCACAGAAATTACTGATGCAAGTGCAATTGGTATTACGCTTAGAGGAGAAAAGTTTGCGAGGATCAATTCAAACCCAAAGATTGCACCACCTAGTGGGGTATTAAATGCAGCGGAAAGACCAGATGAAAGTCCACATACAACAAGTATCTTTGTTTTTCTTTCATCAAATTTAAAGAATTGGCCAAATGCAGAACCAATTGAGGCTCCAATTTGAGCAATAGGGCCTTCTCTTCCTGCACTGCCACCACTACCAATCGTAATAGCAGAAACTATTGTTTTAAAAAATGCCACTCTTTTTCTAATAATACTGGCCTTAGCATTAATTGCGTACATAACCTCAGGTATTCCATGGCCCTTTGATTCATTGCAATACTTGTATATTATTGGGCCTACAATAAGTCCACCAATGGCTGGTATGAAAATAATACTCAAAGCTTCGAAAAATCCTCTCTGAAAGATTGCTTCAAAAAAATATTTACTATATTCTATCATCTTGGCAAAGATTATTGCCCCTATTGCCCCAAATATCCCTAATATTATCGCTATTGTATTAAGTTCTAACCAGTCTTTAAGATATTTTAAGTTTTTAATTTGCACTGATTATAGATATTCAATTTCCAATTTAAAAATTTACCTTATTCCACCAAAAAGCTTTAAAAACATAACAATAATGCTTTTTTAATATCAAGAGAGGTGAGTATTATTACAACAGTATATGATGTTCCTGCTGATATGCTAATTGACGGCGTTAAGGAAGAACTCAAAAACGATAAGAATTTAGCGCCACCCCAGTGGGCAACCTTTGTTAAGACCGGATCATCAAGAGAGAAAGCTCCAGACCAAAATGACTGGTGGTATATTAGAGCAGCCTCCATAATGAGAAAAGTTTATGTTTATGGTCCCGTAGGTGTCGAAACATTGAGAGTCGACTACGGTGGCAAAAAGAACAGAGGCGTAAAACCTGAGAAGTTTACTAAATCATCTGGTGCAATTATTAGAAAGATTTTTTCTCAACTTGAAAAGGGCGGATACATTACAAAGGCTGAGAACGGAAGGATAATTTCCTCTCAGGGAATGTCTCTTCTTGACAAAAAGGCTTCCGAGATTAAGTCTAAGATAGAAGCAGATATACCTGAACTTAAGAAATATCAATAGAGTGATTTTTTGCCGGATGATGTTGAGGCTATAAGGAAGAAGAAGTTGGAAGAACTTCAGAATCAAGCATTATCTGAAGAACAGGCTAGACAGCAGAAGATTGAATTTGAGCTTCAGAAGCAACAAATTATGCGTGCACTTCTAACACCTGAAGCCAGAGAGAGACTTACAAGAGTAAAAATGGCTAGAAAAGAACAAGGCGAACAGATAGAGCTTCTATTAATCCAGCTTTATCAGGCCGGAAAAATCACAAAACAAGTTGACGATGCAATGTTAAAACAGATTCTTGAGAGAGCCCTTTTGAGTAATAAGAAGGAGTTTAAGATAAGAAGGATCTAGTCGTTATGGAAACGGCTGTCTTATTTTCTGGGGGGAAGGATTCCTCCCTTACCAATATTTTTCTGAAAAAAATACTTCCGTGTAACATTACAAATTATACAATAACATTTGGCGTAAATTCTAACTGGAAATATGCAGAAGAAACTGCAAAGGCCCTTGATTTTCCCTTTAAACTTTATACCATTGACCAAGAACTTCTTGAGAAGTCAGTTGATAGAATTGAAAAGGACGGATTTGCAAACGACGGGATTACTTTTCTTCATAAATGGGTAATTGAATCATTTTTAGAAGATGTAACTGTTGAAATCATAGCAGATGGCACTAGAAGGGATGATAGAAGTCCTAGGTTAGAGCTCTCTGATATGAGGCGGATTGAAGATAAGTATAAAGTTTCATATGTTGCGCCTTTAATGGGAATAAGCTATCGTATCCTAAAACCAATATGTCATTCCCTATTTATCATAGATGAAGGACCTACCGATTTAGTTAAAAAGAGTGATTATGAATCTGAGATAAAAGACCTAATGAGGCAGAGGGGGCTTTATCCTTATGATTATTTCCCAAAGCATTCTCAGAGTAGAGTTATTGGTTATAAAGATAGACACGCATTCTAATTATTTTTAATATTCCTTTATCTTTAAGTATTTTTAATGATTAATTATTTAGTTAAATGTTACCTTTATTGTTAAACATTATTAACTAAAATGAATAACTATATCTATTTATCAATTACCATAAATAGTGGTGATCATATGGCAATGTTTGATCCGAACTATACAAAATTAAAGAATCAGACTGAACTTGATATACTAAAGACTATTAGAACGGCGCTCTATGAAGTTGGATATCCTGGTGGCAAGTATCTTGAGAAACTACAAATAATAGCTGCAATATACCAACTTTACAGGGCAAAGGATTTGGTCAGAGACCTTCAAAAAAAAGGTGATTACCAATTTAGAGATCTTATTACTTCAATTTATGTCGACATAGATGGGCTTTCACGCGAATTTGAATATTTGAGAGACCACCCTACAGTTGAAAGGTGTGACCTGGCGAGAGAAAAACTATTTGAAGTTAGAGATAAAATGGTTCAACTATCAAAAAACGTTGGCATAACTGATGGAGAGATATCAAATATTCTTAGAGATTACACTCCAAGACCAAATGAGGATATCACAAGTTACCGAAAGCAAACATATAGATGATAATTCTTTTCTGTTATTTTTTATAATGATTTTTTAAATATTGTATGTCGCCCACCTAACTAACCCCGAAGTTCATTGTTCGGATATCCTCTCTTCCTTCGGTAACTCTCGTGGTGGGCTGATCCCCATCATTGTAACCCCCGAATCATCTAAGCGACGTGCCACATCACCGGGTGACCGTTGATAGGGTATTACCCTTATATTTGCTGTTTCACTCATAGAAGAAAGATTTCCTCTCATGAACCCCTCGCTATAAGGGATAAAAAAATATTATATCTGGATATAAATAATTATCTCTTGAATTTATATCCTGTGTTATCTGCCAAATATTTCGCCAAGCTTTAAATCAATCTTTTGCCTTAAATGGCATGAAGCTTAAGGATGCA
>LNJC01000051.1 GCA_001587575.1 Candidatus Methanofastidiosum methylothiophilum | reverse complement strand
AATCACTCCCGTGATTAAAGTTAGAAAGAGTTCGATACCTCGTAGCAGGGGTTCGCCCCTAAGGAAAAAGTGTGTACAAGAGTTAATGGGTCTTGGTGAGGAAGCTTAGAAAGAAAAATACGATTAGGCAAAAGATGGCTAGTTGAAAGCTATTTCTCAGCTGCCAAGCGTTCTTATGGGGAAGCAGTCAAATCAAGAAGAAGTGATATTAGGGTAAAGGAGGCAATGATTAAGTTTATGCTTTATGCAACAGTTAGACAAATTGCATAAAGCACTGCTTCTGGAAAAGGGAATAGTATATAGGCATAGTTGCTTGATGCGCTGAATTATGCAACAAAGCATTAATAATAGTAAACTTTATAAATTATGAATAAATATTCATATCAAATATAAATTAAGAAAGATGGTGATTTGCTATGAAAAATAGGAAGTTTAAATGTTACGATTGTAACTACGAATGGGAACTGCCCCATGGAAATGGACAAATTGGGATTAACTTGAGTTGTCCCAAATGTAACAGTTCAAATGTGCACAGACTTAATGTAGGTAGATACGGTGGTAGAAGAGGATTTTGTAATTCAAGTAATCCTAATTTTGAAAAAACAATAATTAATTAAGTTATTTTTTTAGTCGGGGAAGATAGTATGAAAGTAGCAATACCAACAGGATTTATTGGAGGATTGGAAGATGAAATATTCCCACATTTTGGCAAAGCGCCAACATTTACTTTGGTGGATATTAAAGAAAATATGATTAAATCTACGGAAATAATCAAAAATAATGGGGAACATTTTGGAGGCCTACTAACCCCTTCGGATATACTGCTAGAAAAAAATATACAAGCTTTAATTTGTCTAGGGGCAGGGCCAAGAGCATTAGAAAAACTTAGATCTCAAAAAGTTGAAATTTATGTTACTATGCAAGGGCATACAAAAGAAGCTATAGAATACTTCATTAAAGGAAAACTTCACAAAATGTCAAATGATGAAGCTTGTAGAGATCATATGCATTAGAATTAAAATAGAGTTATCTAAAGTATAATTTTGATTAATCAGGCGATTTAATGGAATCAAACCTAAAAGAACATTTGAAAGTACAAAAAATGAATATTGATGAAAGAATGTCAAAAATTGGGAAAAAGATTGCGATTGGAAGTGGTAAAGGTGGAGTAGGTAAATCTGTTGTAACTTCTCTTTTAGCTTCATATCTTGCCAAACAAGGAAAAAAAGTGGGCATACTAGATCTTGATATCACTGGCCCAAGTATACCTATGATGTTTGGTATAGGAGATAAGCCAATTGGCGGAAGTTCTGGGATAATGCCGGTAGTTTCAGATAGTGGAATAAAGATAATGTCAATGAGTCTCTTTTTACCAAATAATGAAGACGCCGTCATTTGGAGAGGATTAAGAATAGGTGGTGCAGTTTCTCAATTTCTTGCAGACGTAGTATGGGAAAATATTGATTACTTATTATTTGATCTTCCTCCTGGAACTAGTGATGTTCAACTTACACTAATGCAAAACATCAAATTAGATGGATTTATAGTTGTAACTTCTCCTCAAGTACTCGCTGCAACAATAGTAAAAAAAGCAGTTTCAATGGCAGAGGAATTAAATGTTAAGGTATTGGGCTTAGTTGAAAATATGGCATATGCTTCATGCCCCAAATGCGGTAAGAAGATGGACGTTTTTGGAAATGGAGGAAAATCTAAGTTGGGACTTTCGGTAATAGGTAGCATACCAATAGATCCAGAGATATCTAGGCTTTGCGACGAAGGAAAAATAGAGAATTATGAAATAGATTTTGAAAAAATTTATCAGCTTCTAGAAAATATTTAATATTCATATAAATCCTTAATAAAATAGAATAGTTTGAAATATATTCTATATTATCTAAAATAATTATTATTTTCCTCGATTAATTCTTTAATAATTTGTTTAATTGTAATTATTAGAACTTATAACATAAAAATAAAAGATTATTATTTTTATGTTTATCCTATCAAATAAATATTCTAAATAGAAACACTTAAATATTATTTGTATTAGGTATTTCTGAAGTCCGTTTAAAGGACTTTAAGAATCTTGGACATGATATCCTGTTTTTGGATATCAAAAAAGGAGGAATACTATATGCCAAAATATAGCGACAAAATAGATTTGTATTCTGACAGGGGTAAACTCGTTGAGAGTGGAGTCCCTTTGGAAGCTCTCAGCCCTCTAAAAAATGAGGCTATACAGAGCATAGTTTCCAAAATTGTCAGAACAGTTGCTGTCGATCTCAAAGGCACCCAGTCAGCGCTTGCCACAGGAACATTAGGTGGAAAAGGCCAAATAATCATGGGAAGAGAAATGAAGTTAGACGTTGTTGGGAAAGCTCCAGAGATCAAGAAAAGAGTAGAAGAAATTCTTAAAATTGATGCAAAAGACGATACTTTAGTAACGCTTTTAGGAAACAATGAAAGGATGTTGGTTCAAGTACCAACAAAGAGAATGTTTTGTGAATACACTGTGGGCATGACTGCAACAGCTGCCGCCGTAACACAGGCTATTATTGATGTGTTTGATGTTAGCATATTTGATGCAAACGTTGTAAAGGCTGCAGTATGGGGGGCTTACCCACAGACACTTGACCTTAAAGGTGCAAAGATTCAAGCCATGCTTGAAGTGCCTCAAAAGAACGAAGGTCTTGGATATTCTCTAAGAAACATTATGGTAAATCACATCGTTGCCACAACAAAGAAAAATGCAATGAACTCAGCTGCACTTGCTTCAATTCTTGAACAAACTGCAATGTTTGAAATGGGAGATGCAATTGGTCCATTTGAGAGAATGCATCTTTTGGGACTCGCATACCAAGGAATGAATGCAAACAACATAACCTACGAATTAGTTAAAGAAAATGGAAAGAAAGGAACAATAGGATCAGTTGTAGAATCCTTAGTTGGAAAGGCAATTGAAGATAAAATAATTACTGTAGACAAGACATTACCCTCAGGGTACAAAGTATACAAGGCTAAAGATATCCCATTGTGGAACGCATATGCCGCATCTGGAATGCTTGCAGCAGTAATGGTAAACTGTGGTGCAATGAGAGCAGGACAGGCAGTACCTTCAACAGTCTTATACTTCAACGATTTAGTTGAACACGAAACAGGTCTACCTGGTGTAGACTTTGGAAGAGCCCAGGGTACAACCGTCGGTATGTCATTCTTCTCACACTCGATTTATGGTGGAGGAGGGCCTGGTATATTCAACGGAAACCACATCGTTACAAGACACTCAAAAGGTTTCGTTATTCCATGTATTGCCGCCGCAATGGCATTAGACGCAGGAACACAGATGTTCTCACCCGAAGCAACATCTGGATTAATTAAAGAGGTATTCTCCACAGTCCCTGAGTTTGCAGAACCAATGAAGTATGTAAACCAAGCCGCTGTTAAGGTAAAGGGAGGTATTTAGGAGGAGTAGTGTTGAAAATTAGGCCTGAAATACAGATATTTCCTTTCAAACTGATATCAAAAGAGACGGCAGATAAAATCACTGACGAACTTACAAGGTTTGACTTTGTCACAAATGTTTCAGTCCATGGCCCATCAATAAATTCAAATGAAAATGAGAATTATATGGTTGGATGGATATGGATTGAAGTTGAGGACAATAATGAAACTGTCCAGAGAATCATAAAAGATGTTTGTGACGAATACTTGCCTTTTGGATACAATATTGAAATAGGTAGATTTACAAAATATAAAAAAGGAGTATCTGACTATATTAAAGGTCTAAATTAGGAGGAATAAATATGGCATATAAAGCACAATTTCACCCTGGAAAATCTGATCCATCAAAAAATAGAAGAAAATACATGGATCCTTCATACAAACTCCAAAAGATAAGATCAGTATCTGATGAGGATGTAGTAAGAGTTCTTGGACACAGACAGCCCGGAGAGGACTACAAGAGTGTTCACCCACCATTAGAGGAAATGGGAGAACCAGAATGCCCTATAAGGGAACTTGTAGAGCCAACACCAGGTGCAAAAGCAGGAGACAGAATTAGATACGTTCAGTTTACTGACTCCGTTTACTTTGCCCCAATATCTCCGTATCAGAGATCTTGGATGTACTCATACAGGTACAGAGGAATGGATAGTGGAACACTTTCTGGAAGACATGTAGTTGAAGCAAGAGAAAGAGATGTTGAAGCAATCGCAAAGGAACTTATAGAATCAGAAACATTTGACGCTGCAAGAACAGGTATTAGAGGAAGAACAGTCCACGGACATGCTCTAAGACTTGATGAAAACGGTATAATGTTTGATGCAATGCAGAGATATGTTTTTGACAAGAGTACTGGAGAAGTAAAATACGTAAAAGACATGGTAGGAGAACCAATACCAGCCCCTATATCAGTTGGTAAGCCCCTATCTGAAGATGAACTTAAGAAGAGAACAACTATCTACAGAGCAGATGGTGTTACAATAAAGCAAGATGAAGAAGTTCTTCAGATGGTACAGAATGTTCACTGGGAGAGATCCTTCGGTGGATTCGAACCATTTAAGGAGGCCAAGTTTTAAGGAGGGGATATGAATGGTATATAAAGATGAAAAGCATAACTTTATGCAAGCAATGAAAAAGAAGTTTGAGGAAGCTCCTGACAAGAAGCAGACAAAGTACTACGTTTACGGTGGATACAAACAGAACAAGAGAAAGGTCGAGTTCTTTGAAGCAGGTCAGCAGATTGCAAAGGAAAGAGGAATACCTGGATACAACCCATCCGTAGGTATGCCACAAGGTCAGAGAGTATTAATGCCCTACCAGCTTTCACACACAGACATTATTGCTAACATGGATGACCTTCACTTTGTAAACAACGCCGCTATGCAACAGGCATGGGACGACATGAGAAGGACAATCCTAGTAGGACTTGATTCTCCACACAACATTCTTGAGAAGAGACTTGGAAAAGAAGTTACACCTGAAACAATTAATCACTATCTTGAAGTAGTTAACCACTCAATGCCTGGTGCCGCCGTCATTCAGGAACACATGGTTGAAACTGACCCAAGATTAGTAAAAGACTCTTACGTTAAGGTATACTCTGGAAATGATGAGTTAATTGATGAAATTGACTCAAGATTCGTTATAGACATAAATAAAGAATTCCCTGCAGACCAAGCAGCCCAACTTAAGAAGGCTATTGGAAAATCAATGTGGCAGGTAGTCAGAATTCCAACAGTCGTTGGAAGAGTCTGTGACGGAGGAACAGTTTCCAGATGGAGTGCAATGCAGATTGGTATGGCATTCATTGGTGCATACAACCTATGTGCTGGAGAAGCCGCAACTGGAGATTTCGCATACGCTGCAAAACACGGTTCAGTCATACAGATGTCTGACATGATGCCAGCAAGAAGAGCAAGAGGTCCAAATGAGCCCGGAGGACTTATGTACGGAATCGTAAGCGACTGTGCACAGTCCATGGCAAAGTACCCAGATGACCCGGCAAGACATTCACTTGAATCAATCGCACTTGCCGCTTTAATTTACGACCAGATTTACCTTGGATCATACATGTCCGGTGGTGTCGGATTCACACAGTATGCAACAGCCGCATACACCGATAACATCCTTGAGGACTTTGTATACTGGGGAATGGAACACGTAAAAGACAAGTACGGAGACCTTGCAAAACAGAAACCAAGTGTAAAACTCATTAACGAAATAGGTACAGATGTAGCAATGTACTGTCTAGAGCAGTATGAACTTTACCCAGCAGTTATGGAAACACACTTCGGTGGGTCTCAGAGAGCAACATGTATCTCTGCAGCAGCCGGTACAAGTGTATCTATGGCAACAGGTAATGCTCAAGCTGGCCTTTCAGCATGGTACCTTGCATGTAACATACACAAGGAACAGATGGGAAGATTCGGATTCTACGGATACGACCTTCAGGATCAGATTGGTGCTTCAAACACCTTCTCATACAGATCTGATGAGGGTTTACCATTCGAGCTTAGGGGAGGTAACTACCCAAGCTACGCAATGAACGTAGGTCATCAGAGTGCATACACTGGTATTGTTGCAGCAGCCCACTCCGCAAGAGGAGATGCATGGGCACTGTCACCACACATAAAGGTCGCATTTGCCGACAGGTCACTACCTTTCGACTTCGCAAACATTACAAAGGAGTTCGGAAGAGGTGCCATGAGGGAGTTCGTCCCTGCCGGAGAAAGAGACCTTATTATACCATAAATTAAAAATTTATTTTTTCTTTTCTTATTTTTAAATTTAATTTCTTAGATACAATAATTTCAAATATATTGAGTCTACACTAATTGTAGGTGCCAAAATGAATAAATCTAAAGAAAATAAAAAAGATTTACATGTTTTTTCTCTGGCATCTTTCTTAAATGACTTAGGTTCAGATATGATTTACCCAATATGGCCTTTATTTGTCACAGTTTTCTTGGGCGCAGATGTAATTGTCCTAGGGCTTATAGATGGTATAGGCGATGCTTTAGTTTCTATTTCTAGCGCATTTTCAGGATATCTATCTGATAAATTCAAGAGAAGAAAAATATTCGTTTGGACTGGGTACTTATCCTCTGGAATAGCTAGATTGGGCTACGCTATTTCGCCAACGTGGGCGTATCTTGTTCCTTTCAAAGCATTAGATAGAGCCGGTAAAATCAGAGGCGCTCCCCGAGATGCAATGATAGCAGACCTATCTTCAAAAGAAAATAGGGGTTCAAACTTTGGATTCCTTAGGGCAATGGACAATTTGGGTGCTATAGTTGGAATATCCTTATCTATATTACTGTTGAAATATCTTGGATTTAGAAATCTTATATTATTGGCATCTATTCCTTCATTCCTTTCAGTTCTTATAATATATCTTTTTATTAAGGAGAAAAGATTTGACATTCAGAAAAGAAAATTTTCACTAAATTTATTCGATAAAAACTTTAGATTATTTGTATTAGTAAATGCGCTATTTGCATTAGGAGCATTCAGTTATTCCTTCTTTTTACTATACGTCAAAGATATTGGATTTTCAATATACACAGTTCCAATATTCTACTTGATTTTTACATTATCCAGTACAATTTTTTCTTATCCTTTTGGAAAAATGGCAGATAACATAGGGAGGAAAAAAGTATTAAGAATTTCATATCTGTCTTTTGCTATTGTGTGTGGTAGCCTTATTTTTACGAGGAATTTTATAGGTGTAGTCATTATTTTTTGTATTTATGGCCTTTACAAAGCAGCTATTGACGTATCTCAAAAAACATTGGCCTCAGAAATTTGTCCTCTTGATTATAGAGCCACATCTTTAGGATCTTTTCAACTTATTACTGGATTAATGGCTTTTCCGGCTTCCTTTATCGCAGGTATACTGTGGAAGATATTGGGTATGAATTACCCTCTATTTTTTTCATTGGGATTATCCCTAGCTGCCTTCTTATTAATTAGTTTTGTAAAAGAACAGAAAATATGCTAATTAGATAATCTTATAAACCAAATTTAATCCTTCTTTTTGGTGAACATCTAATGGAATTTTGTCCTAAATGCGGTACTCTTTTACGTGTTAACAAGAAAGAAGGAAAGTCTCTATACGCTTGCAGATGTGGATACGAGAAAGATATTGATGAAAAAAGTAGATTCGAACATTCTGAAAAAAATGAATCTGGAGACGAAATTGTAATAATTGAAGATTCTAATATTGTGATGCCTAAAGTTAAGGAAGAATGCAGGAAGTGCCACAACAGAGAAGCATTCTGGTGGATGCTACAGACACGAAGTGGAGATGAACCGGCAACAAAATTTTACAGATGCACAAAGTGCAGCTATACTTGGAGAGAATACGATTAAAAAATAGGATAGAGGATCTATCCAGAACCTCTAATAAGTCTTCTTAATTATATATTTAATTTACTCTTCAGTTTTCTTTGCTTTCTTTGGCGCAGCCTTTTTAGCAACAGTCTTCTTTGCTTTATCAGGTTTTACTTCTTTACCTTCAGTTTTCTTTTCCTCAGTAGCTTTCTTTTTTGGCGCAGCCTTTTTAGCAACAGTCTTCTTTGCTTTAACAGGTTTTACTTCTGCTTCTACTTCTTCTTTAATCTCTTCCTTCTTTGGGGCGACCTTTTTTGTGACTACTTTCTTTTTTACTTTCTCTGGTTTTGCCTTTTCTTTAACTTCTTGTGTCTGTTTTCCAGAATCGATCTTTCTCTGCTTTTTGGCCTCTATATTTTTATTGAGTATATCTTTTAGAAGAGCTACATTACTTTCACGAACCGTACCTCTTCTAAAATCTAAAATTATACCAAGAGAATTTGCACGGTTAACAGAAACATTTGCTTCCCTTAATTCTCCTAAAGAGAAACCTCTTGCTTTTCTTTCCTTAGTAATATTTTTACTATGAGTCATTACCTTTGGATTCACTAAATCACCTTTAAGAAAATACTTGGAAATATCTTAAAAGAGTTTCTGTAAATCAAAATGGAAAGGCTTAAATATGCAACTCATATTGAGGAATTTGCATTATTATGCCCGAGTGGTGTAGCCCGGCCCATCATCCAAGACTGTCACTCTTGTGACTCGGGTTCAAATCCCGACTCGGGCGCCATAATAATC
>LNJC01000050.1 GCA_001587575.1 Candidatus Methanofastidiosum methylothiophilum | reverse complement strand
CGTAACCAACACAGGAACCGCAAACATCGAAAACAACATCATCGTACTATTATACGACGGAACAACATACATCAGAGGAATGACCATCAACGGACTAAACGCCGGAGAAACAAAAACCATCACCATCCCATGGAAACCAACCACCACCGGAACACACACACTACGCGCAGTAATAGACCAATACAACTACATACCAGAATCAAACGAAAACAACAACGAACAAACAAAAGAAGTCGAAGTGAGCACCTAAAGACACATTATAAGTTAGGATAATATCCTAATTTATTTATTTTTTTTATATTTTTTTGCAATTTAAAACAATTAATATTTAAAATTAAATTACTTAATATTCATGCATGCTTCATAAGCTATATGACTACATCAAAAAAATATCCAAGAATAGAATTTTAAGCTTAATTATTCTTCTGATAATCTTAGGCAGTCTTTTCATTTATTACGCTGAAAATTTCCCCCAACATGGACAATATGGTGAAATTAATAAATCGAATAAATTTGTAGCCTTTAGTGGGGAAGTAACGGCAATCTATGAAGATTATTTTGTTTTAACATATTATAACCAAATAAAAAATCATGATATAAATGTTAAATCAACAACCAACGTTTCATTAGGGGATACAGTACAAATTCAAGGATATTTTATCTCTCCCAATACCATTCAAGCTAATATAGTTGTTGTATCAAATAGTTGGGATAAGTCCTTTGTTTTTTACCGTTCTGTTTTTGGATTATTGATCCTGTTAATCATATTCTTCCGATATTGGAGGTTTATTCTGAATAAATTCCTTTTTGTTAGGAGGATATGAAGTGCCGGACCTTTTTACCCACATATTGGTTGCCTGGACTGTTGGAACTATTTTAAGCTTTAGATGGAAACAGTTTGACGGACCTAACATCTCACTGATCATGGTTGGATCAGTTATACCTGATATTTCTAAAATAATGCTTCTCTTTAATTATTTTCATGACAATGTTCATGAAATAATTGCTCCAATCCATCTGCCCATTGGTTCGCTTGTTGTAGCCGGTATATTTTCTTTGTTTTTCCAGGATAAAAAAATGACACTTTTCCTTATGAGTTTAGGTATTGCCACTCACTATATATTAGATCTGATGCTAATCAATTCAACTGGAGGAATTTACCTTCTATTTCCCCTAAGTTGGAATATGTGGACACTGAACCTGATATCGAACACTGATTATAATATAACCATTATTGCCCTAATAATTGCATTAATGGTTTATTTATTTAAAAATAGGATAAAAAATTACAAAGAAATATAAGAAAATGAATATTTATGTTAGTTCAAAGATTTTTTAGATCAACAAGTACAGAAGAATTATCTACTCCTGCTCTTTTTAACAATATATCTACTTGATCCCAGTGAAGCCTGTTTTCTTTCTCTAACCTTTTCAAAGCTTCTTCTCTTCCCAAAAAACCTTCACGTATCATTCTAGAATAAAATTCATCTTTTTCTGTCATTCCCAATGTCTTCATGTATAACGCATCTTTTAAATGTCCGATCATGCAGTCAAATCGCCAGGTTGATTCTAAATGATGTGGGTAATCCCAGTTCAATTCATTTTTAATTCTTGATAATATCTCATCTTCATTCCAGGGAATGTAATGGAAAAGATCAATTTTCTCTATATCATGACCATAGATTTTTGGACCTATAGAATATTGGTTACCGAAAAGAAAGCCCCAAATCATGATATGGAGCTGTTTATAATAGATATAGTCAGTATTTTTGGAAATTTCAGAAAATATTCCTTTGATGGTGGAAGTAAAATGAGAATCAACCCCACTATCCCTAGAAACGTTTAATAGTTCTTTTTTAAATGAAGACTCCTCTAAAGGATTACCACCACTTATAATACATTTAATATTATGTTTTTTTGCTATTTTTATGGTGTCCCACCACATATTTTTACAGGCTACACACATCATGGGGACCATTGCAGGAGAAGGTTTCTTAAGCCAAGCATTTAAACTATGTCTGAAAGTATCCTCGGCCACTCCTTCCTTTGTTTCAAATGTAACCAGATCCACTCCTAATATCTCAGTGGCATTCTTGATATTGGCTCTGGCTTGTGGATCTGTAAAGGAATTTTTATAGTTAACTACTAAAACATTCATACCATAATCCTTTACTAACTTCAATAAGGTAAAAGAACTATCACGACCACCACTAATGTTTACCATACAATCATATTTATTATTCCTCTTTTTTTGAGCCTCTAATAATCCTATTAGCTTATCCTCACCTTTATAATCAAAATTTTGATATGAATGGCAATAATTACACACTCCCTCATCATCAAATGTAATATTAGGTGCTGTTTCCGGAAGAACACATTTAGTACATCTTTTCATAAAATTCCTCATTTTAGAACATTTAAAAACATCAAGTAAAATTATTATGCAATATTATATAAAATTATGCTGAATTAATTTATTAAATAATTAAAATCCATTTAAAATTTATTTAAATACTTCAAAAGATATTTATACTATATATGCTTATTAAAGATGATATTAATTAATCTTTTGTGATCCAATGAATATAGCTCGAAATATTGCCAAAAATACTGTTGTATTACTTATTTCTCAAATAGTTACCTATGTTTTGGCATTTCTCTACACCATTTACTTAGCTCGATATTTGGGTGTTGAAGGATTTGGAACTTTATCATTTGCTCTGGCTTTTACAGGACTTTTTAGCGTTATTGGAGATTTAGGTTTAAGTACACTAACAACTAGAGAAGTCTCTAGAAACAAATCGCTTGTTGGGAAATATTTGATTAACGTTACAACAATCAAAATCATGTTAACAATTTTAATGTTTTTATTAATCGTGGTGTTATTGAATGTTTTAGGTTATCCAGACCAAATTATTTACTTTACATGTGTTATTAGTGTTTCATATATTCTAGCTAACTTTTCTTCATTATTTACTGCATTTTTCCAAGCATTCGTCAAAATGGAATATCAGGCATTATCTCAAATTTTACTAAGCGTTTCATTATTATCCGGTGTAATTTTTTCAATAAATCAGAACTATGGAATTATGGCATTTGCTTTTGTTTATCTTATAGCATATCTTATTCAATTCTTATTCCTCTTCTTTACGTTTCTTTTTAAGTTTAAAATTTCGAAATCAAATGTTGACTTAACATTTTGGAAGGATTTATTAATTAAAGCTTTACCTTTGTCTTTAGCACTTATATTTTCAACAATATCTTTTAGAGTAGACGCGGTGTTATTATCTTATCTAGCAAACAACAGTGCAGTTGGTTTATATTCTGCCGCATATAAATTAATGGAAGCTTTAATATTCATTCCCACTATATTCGCAACCGTTGTTTTGCCTGTTTTTGCCTCATTTTATGTGTCATCGAAGGATTCGTTGAAAATAGCTTATGGAAAATCATTTAAATATTTAAGTATTATTGGATTTCCCATAGCAATGGGCGTAATGATGTTAGCAAATGAAATAATTTTATTTATTTATAATTCCGAATTTACTCAATCAGAAATAGTATTAAAAATTGTTATTTGGGCAATTCCATTTATTTTCTTATCTTATCTTTTAAAAATATTTTTAATATCAACAGATAAGCAAAATCTATTATTTAAAATCGTTTTAATGACCATGACTCTTAATGTTATTCTTAATCTAATAGTGATACCAATTTATAGCTTTATAGGAGCATCAGTTGTTACAGTAATAACAGAATTTTTAACATTTTTATTGTGTTTTTATTTCATTTCGGTTAATGTATATAAAATACCAATTAAAAATTATATGTTAAAACCATTGTTTGCCAGTGCAATAATGGCATTATTCATTTCAATTGTTAAAATAGATCTTTTTTTAACAATCTTCAGTTCTATTTTAATTTATTTTTTAACATTAGTATTAATTAAAACCTTTTCAGAAGATGATCTTATTCTAGTTAAACAAGTTTTCAAGTTATGATTCTTTAAAAAATGTAGGGAGATAATAGTATGGATATATCAAAATCAATTTCAAAAATTTTTCCAAATATGAAAGCCAAATTATGTGAAGAACTTAAAAATTGTAATGCAGTCCTAGATCTTGGTTGTGGGCCTAATTCACCTATAAAAGATTGTGAAATTTCTTTTTCTGTTGGAGTAGAGTTATTTGATGATTATTTTATTCAGAGTAAAACAAAAAAAATTCATAACAAATATATACAAGCAGATATCAGGAAAATTGAATTCGAATCAAACTCTTTCGACGCAGTTTTATGTTCAGAAGTAATCGAACATTTAACTAAAGAGGAAGGTTATAATTTATTAAAAAAAATGGAAAACTGGGCCAGCAAAAAGGTAATTATTACAACACCAAATGGATATGTTTCTCAGAGTACTTATGATAATAATCCTCTCCAAGAACATAAAAGTGCATGGGAAGTAAAACAATTCGAAGACTTGGGATTTAGAGTACATGGAATGATGGGATGGAAAAAATTAAGAGGGAATCATGGATTTATAAAATATAGGCCACATAAATTATGGGTTATACTTTCAAACCTATCCCAAAAAATCACCTACAAATTCCCTTCATACTCGTTCCAATTATTTGCTGTAAAGGAATTGATTAAATGAAAATTAGCCAACTAACTAGTAAATTAAGAATTCTAAGCGTAAACAGATTTACTCATAAAAACCTTAATTTGAATAAAGTAGTTGTTGGTGAATTTACATACGGAACCCCAATAATACATAATATCACTGGGAAATACAAAACATATATAGGAAATTTCTGTTCAATATCCAACAATGTACATATAATAGTAGATGGTAACCATAGAACTGATTGGATAAGTACATACCCTTTTGGCGAGTTAATTGAAGACTTACCAAAGAATGAAGGACATCCAACTGGAAATGATGTGAAAATTGGCAATGATGTTTGGATCGGCAAAAATGTTATAATTTTACCTGGAGTACATATTGGGGATGGTGCGGTTATTGGTGCTGGATCTATCGTTACGAAAGACATAGCCAGTTACGAAATAGTTGGTGGCAATCCAGCAAGGCATATTAGATATAGATTTACCAATGAACAGATTAAATTATTAGAAAAAATAAAATGGTGGAATTGGCCCTTAGAAAAAATAAAAGCAAATGTAAATTTACTACAATCTGCAAACATTGATGAATTTCTAAAAAAATTCAAATAAAACAAATCGTGAGATATCATGTCAGAAATTTACATAACCAAATACAAAAAGGAACATAAGCCCGATTTAATCAAATTTCTAGCTTATTTTTACAAAACATTGAATTATGAAACAAGGAAAAAATTATTTGTGTGGAGATACGAGTCCAATCCTTACATAAACTCTCCTTTTATTTACTTGGCTTTTGATGGAAAGAAGATTATTGGTTTTCGTGCCTTTGTAATTCAGAAATTTATATTAAAAGATAAAAAATTTTTATTAGGAACTCCCGCAGATGCAGTTGTCCACCCCCAATATCGACGTAAAGGATTATTTTCGAAGCTAACTGAATATGCAATTGACGATATGGATAAAAATTCCAATATACGTTTTTTAGTGAGTCTTTCAGCAAATTCAGCATCTGAAGCAGGTAATATTAAATTAGGGTTTGTTCCAATAGGTAAAAGAAAATATGTATATAAAATATCGCTTTCAAATACCTTAAAAAGTATTTACAGAAATAATCGATTTCAAAAAAGAGATATTTCTATCGGGAAAAACATTAAGATTGAAATATCTAAAGAACTCAGATCAGATGACATATCAAAATTAATGAATAACTTCTTGAATAAAAATAAAATAAGAAATTTAAAAGACGATAAATTTTATAATTGGGTTTTTGGTAGTAGTTCAAACGATTACATTTATGTTTATTACATTAAGAATGATGTTCTGCTGGGTTATATCTGCCTTGAGAAAAAGAGTAGACTTTTATATTCCCTGGTTGAGTATGGTTATACACAACAGCACATAATTAAGCAGCTGATTGAAGTAATATCTAAAGAGATATCAATTCCATTTTTACGGTTATACATCTTTACTAAAGATAATAAAGAAAAATCTTTATTTTTCGATTGTGGATTTAGAGGAGAAAATGATATTCTAATGAAATTTCTTAAAAAAATGAATTTATTAATCATCGAAGATGGTGCTGGAATGTTAATTAAACCAGTTTCAAGGGATGTTAATAACAATAAATTTTGTATTGATGGCATAGACACAAGATCGCCCAGTAACTGGTGTCTCTTCTCTTCAGATATTCATTAATCCAGTAATAATACATATAATATTAATAAAGGCAAAAAACCTCTATCGAAAACTTTATAAAATCTCTGAATTTATTTTTGTATTATGCTAGAAAAAATCTTGCACATCGCAGACCATATGAAACTTTTGGACATACATACTAAGAGCTCTAATTCAAAAGTGGCCATTTTGACCTATCATAGAGTTACCAATAAACAGAATGATTGGTCTTTAAACCCTTTACCTGTCAAATCATTTGAAAACCACCTGAAATTCATAACTAAAACCTATAACATCATATCCTTAGATAATTTAGTTAACCTAATTGACAGCAGAAAAAAAATACCCAATAAAACAGTTGTTTTGACATTTGATGACGGTTACAAAGACAATTACATTAATGCTTTTCCATTACTTAAAAAATATGAAATTCCTGCCACCATTTTTTTAACATCAAAATTAATAGGAAGTGGAGAATTAGCATGGAATGATAAAGTCGGTTACATAATATACAATACATCCATAAATCAAATCAAAATGGATGGACTGGGTGAATATAGATTAGATTCAAATTTTGAAAAATACAAAACATTTTCAGATATTAAAAGGAAATTAATCAAATTTGATGAAGTGAAAAAACACTCTTTCATCGATGAATTAGCCAATGTGTGTAATGTTGAAATATCTCCTCATATTGGTGAGGAATTGATGTTATCCTGGAATGAAGTAAAAGAAATGAATGAAAATGGAATAGATTTTGGTGCTCACACAATGAATCACCCCATATTGCCTAACTTAACCCTCGAAGAAGTTAGATATGAAATTTTTGAATCTAAAAAAATGATTGAAGAAAATCTTCAAAAACAGGTTAAATTCTTTTCATACCCTTATGGGGACTTTAATCAAGACACAATTAACATAATTAAGGAGTTAGGATTTAAATGCGCTGTAACATTAGATCAAAGGCTTATAAACCCTGAAAAATATGATTTGTGCACTTTAAGTAGGATTGATGGGTTTGAAGATCTAAGTTTCTTAAAACTGTTTTTATTAGACTATGGAAAATATTTTTATAATTTAGTTAAACTAAAAAATCGAATAATAACCAATAATGCAAGTTTTTTTAAAATAATTATGAATCGTAAATAATATAGTTTTTATGAAAAGTTTTAATAAAATAATAACCTCCTTCCATCAAGGAAGATTAATTCAATCCACAATAATGGAGAATTCACATGGATCCTAATGTTTCAATAATTATTTTAAACTGGAATGGGTGGAAAGACACCATAGAATGCCTAGAATCAGTTTTTCAAATTGATTATTCAAATTATTCCGTTGTTGTTGTAGATAACGGTTCTAATGATGATTCAGTCAAAAAAATAAAAGATTATTGTGAAGGAAAAATTAAAATTAAATCTAAGTTTTTTAAATACGATAAAAATAATAAACCTATTCAGATTTTAGAACATGGTGAAGATGAACTTAAAGAACTTAAAAAATTTGAACCAACTAAATTTCCTACAATTCATCTAATTAAGACTCAAACAAATCATTTCTTTGCTGGTGGAAATAATATTGGAATTAGTTATGCTCTTACTGTTTTGAACCCAGAATTGGTTTTTCTTTTAAACAATGATATTGTAGTTGATAAAAGTGCTCTATCTAAACTAATTACAATTTATAAGAAATGTCCTAATATTGGGATTTTATCCCCCTTTACTTACCTTTATGATGATCCCAACGTGATCCAAAACGGGGGGCAGGAAGTGAGAGATCTTATACCTCAATCCAAAAAATTATGGATTAAACAAGGGAAAAAAACAATTATAAAATCAGATACTGCCGCTGGTCCTTCAATGTTAGTCCCAAGTAAAATATTTGCTGAAGTAGGACTGCTTCCTAAAGAATGCAATTTCTTATTAACTGACATCTACTATTCATTTAGTGTCCGAAGAAGAGGATATGATATTCTATCAATTCGAAATTCTAAAATATGGCATAAAAGTTCAATATCTATTAAAAAAATGAAATATGAAACCATTAGATCACAAACTAAAGAATCTATAATTTTTAAATATAATTTTATGTCTATGGCTAAATTTATAGAATGGATGGCAATAAATTTTATATTATTTTATCCTTACTTATGTTTGAAAACAATATTTTTAAATAAAAACTTAAAAGGGATACTGGCTGTATACAAAGGATTTAATGAAGGCATAACCTATATCCATAACACATCTAAAAATAATTAGTTTTAATTTTAGAGGATAGATCATTAAATGACATCAAAATTTAATTATAACAAATTCAATTTGCTTCCGGAATCATATACCCGATCAAAATTACTATTCAAAGAAAGCTCTGCAATCGGATC
>LNJC01000049.1 GCA_001587575.1 Candidatus Methanofastidiosum methylothiophilum | reverse complement strand
ACTGCACTGTTTCCTGCATCGTGCTCTGGCACAATCTTTTGAATCTGAATGCAGGTTAATTATGTCCCACAGCCTTTTTTTCCCATATCTTTATATATTTGGAATAAAAAGAATAAATAACCTAGGCATGTGATAAATTGAGATTGATGGTAGATCTTATCCCTAAAGAAAATTTCCCATATTCAGAGATCAATAAACATACAATTCAGGGATTTTTATACTCATATTTTAAAGAGAGTTGTCCAGACTTTCATGATGCCAAAGGTTTCAAATTTTTCTGTTATTCAGACGTATTCCCACATAATGATTACATAGAAGATGTAAAGAAAACGATTATTGTCTCTTCACCTGACAAAAGCTTTATAGATTTTTTAAATTCACATTTAGAGGGTAATAAAGTTATTTCTGGCCATCCATTTGAAATTAAATCAAAAGCCATTAATGTTCCTTTTAATAGAATTTGGATTACAGGAAGTCCAGTTGTTCTTTACAAAGATAATAAAAAGAACCTATATTTCTCATTTGAAAGGGATAAAGATTTGATTTTCTTTTTAGACCGAATAAAAGACAATGCATTGAGAAAATTCAATGCATTTTATAATGAAGAATATTACTTTGAAGATAATATTTTTGATAGACTTATCTTCAGTAAAGAAGTTGTTGTAAATACTATAAAGAAAGGAAATGAATTTATCATTATTGGATCTATGTGGAAAAACTTAGAAAAAGAATACATTAGTAGGGACGATAAAAGATTTTATTCATTCTTGATGGAATCAGGAATTGGCGAGAAAAATTCAATGGGATTTGGATTCGTAAATCCAGTGAAACTTAATAGAAATAAAGTATCAGGTGCATAAAAAATGATTAAATCAGTTGCAAATATTGGAGAATATTTAATTAAAAAGGAAGATAAATCTCCATTATCTATTATAATCCAAGAACCTAACGTTAAACATGTAATAGGGATATTTCTAAATAAATTTGATAAAGATTATGAATATGAAACTATAAGGCTGGAGGAATTTGATTCTAAAAATTACGAAAAATATCTTTATAGAAGAGGAGAATCTCAAGGAGCTAATGTAACTCCCTCTTGTATAATAACAGACATAGACAAGACATTTAAGAAAAAATTTTTACATTGGTTCTCTTACAGTAACTTAAAAAATCTAAGCAATGAGGAAATTGAGGAGATTCAAAAAATAAAAATTACTATCGAAAAAAATCAAGAAATTATTCTAAATGATATTAAAAAAACAATAAAGACGATCAGTAATAATGAGATTAATAATGGAATATTATTAACTCTTGTTTTCAAAGAAAATAATAATCTTCATTATTTATTAGATTTAAAAATATTCAGAAATATATTAATTAATCGTTCAAATTTTAGATATTATAACAAATATGGAATCCAATCAATTGGAAATAATAAAATATGTAGTCTTTGTCTCAAAGAAGTAGACGCTGTTTACGGATTTACCTCTGATATCTTTCCATTTTATACCCTAGATAAATGTAATTTTGCCCCTTCTTTTACTCAAAAAAATGGATGGAAACTATATCCAGTATGTGCCGAGTGCTCCTTGAATTTAGAAGAAGGGAAAAAATATATTGAAAAAGTTTTGAATCTAAATTTCTACGGGGGATTTAGGTACTATCTTATTCCAAAATTTATAGATTTAATCGGGGAAGATTACTATAATACTATATTCGACTTATTTGAATTATATTCTAAGGATCCCTCTTTTTCTAAAGAAAAGAAAGGCTGGATTGGAGATCTTACTTCTACAGAAGACAGAATACTTGAACTTTTAAGCAGAGAAAAAAATTCGCTAACACTGAATCTAATATTTTATGATAAACCAAATCCTAAAGAATTAAAGATCTTGTTAAGCATTGAAGATGTACTACCTTCGTATTTAAGAAAATTATTTGAAATTAAAAAAGATTTGGACGAAAATGAGTTATTTTACAATAATAATATAAGTTTTAATTTTGAAATTTTATACAATATTTTTGTTAAATCAATAGAAAAGGACAAATCTAAAAAATACTACATAGATACTGTGGGGAAAATATTTACTGGAAGAAAAATCGATTATACTCTTATTTTATTTTTCTTAATTAAAAGGATTAGAAAAAACTTTACCAATAATATTAACACTAAAGATATGACGCTAAAAGGCTTTATGTTGTTGTTATATCTAGATAAACTTTTAATTTTGAATAAACCAAAGATGGAGGATAATATGGAAAGTCAGATAAATCAAGATATATTTGAGAAGAAAAGTGAAATTGCCAATATTGCTGATAAAGTATTTAGTCAATATGGAAATTTTTTTGATTCAGATATAAAAAAAGCTATTTTTCTTGAAGGAGTGCTCACACAAAAATTGTTGAATATACAGTATAGGGATAGAAAATCAACTCCTTTTAGAAATAAACTGAATGGCTTAAAGTTAGATGAAAAAAGAGTTAGGGCATTGCTACCACAAATACAAGCTAAGTTAGAAGATTATGGAAAAAACTACTATAAGGACATAGAGAAGCTAATTTCGGAATACTTTTTAAAGTCTGGAGATAGATGGAAAATGGGCAATAATGAAATTAGTTTTTATTTTGTTCTTGGAATGAATCTTGTTGATGCATTTGTGATTAATAAAGATATGGAGGTAGATGAAGAATGAGTAAAATAATAAAGGACAGGTCTGAGTTAATCTTCTTATATGATGTAAAAGATGTAAATCCAAATGGAGATCCAGCTGACGAAAATAAGCCAAGAATGGATGAAGAAACAAGAATTAATATTGTAACAGATGTAAGACTTAAAAGAACAATAAGAGATTATCTACTTAACTTTAAAGGTAAAGAAATATTTGTTAGAAAGATTTCTGGCGAAAGTGGAAATATACAAGATGCCAAGGCCCGAGCAAAAGATTTTCAAAACAATCCTGAAAATATACTAAAAGATTGTATAGATGTAAGGCTTTTTGGAGGAACAATACCTATAACTACTGGAAAGTCTAAAGATAGCTCTATTATTTACACTGGGCCTGTTCAATTTAAAATGGGTAGATCCCTAAATAAAGTTGAATTAAAATACCTTAAAGGATCCGGTGCATTTGCATCTGGAGAGGGAAAAGAAGCAAAAACCTTTAGAGAGGAGTGGGTAGTTCCTTATTCTATTATCTCTTTCTATGGAGTGATAAATGAAAATGCTGCCAAATCTACTTTATTAACTGAGGAAGATGTAAATTTACTTATAGAGGGAATATGGAACGGAACTAAAAATTTAATTTCTAGGTCTAAGGTAGGGCAAATGCCAAGATTGTTGATTAAAATAGACTATTTAGAAAATAACTACCACATAGGCGATCTTGACAAAATGATAGAAATATCTTCAGATTTATCAGATGAACAATTAAGGGATATTTCTGATTTTAGGCTGGACATATCAAAATTAATAAATACTTTAGTAAAAAATAAAGACAAAATTTCAAGTGTAAATTACATAATTGACGATAGAACCAAATTTATTTTTAATAGCAAAGAACAAAGATTCGAAGAAATATTAAAAAATAATAACATGCCTTACACAGAATTAAAGATGTAGTAGAGTGAAATTATGGATTTGTTGGCTTTTGACATATGGGGAGATTATGCACATTTTAAGAAAAGATATGCTACAACATCTCCTTTAACACATTCCATACCATCAAAACCCACAGTCATGGGTCTCATTGCAGCCATTTTAGGATTCAATAGAGACGAATATCAATCCATATTTAAAGAATATGATTCAAAAATTGCCCTTCAAATCCTAAATCCAATTAAAAAAACTAGGCTATCTCTTAATCTAATAAACACAAAAAGCGAATATCTAATCTCTTCTCCCATGATGAACTACTATAAACAACACACAATACTCAATTTTGAATTTATCAAAGATCCAAAATATAGAATCTATTTCTTTACAAAAAACAATGAGCTATACGAACAGTTAAAAGAATTATTAATAAATCACAAGACAGTATATACGCCTTATTTAGGATTAAGCGAATTGATTTGTAATTTTAGTTATGTAAATGAGTACAATTTTAAAAAACTAAACTCACAAGAATTTCAGCATATAACTTCAATTGTTCCTATAAATAAATCTAAGATTGGACGTTTAATTAAAAAAATAGAGCCCGAAGAAGACAAAAAATATTCTATTGAGTCAATTCCTTCTTTTATCAATGCTGAAAGGGAAGTCGAAGAGTACGTTGAAGTAATTATTGAAGAATCTGGAAAATTAATTAAAGTAATCCCAGAAACCTATTGGGAGTTAAACGATGGAACAAAAATCATCCCAATTTAGACTATACTCTCATCCCGATAAACTTCTAGTTTCACATCTGGAAAGAGTTGGATCATTATCTAGAGATATAATTCTTAAAAAAAAATTAAGTATTGGAGAATTTATAGATATCGAAATTTTGTCTGATATAATATACTTTATTGGAGCAACACATGATTTTGGAAAGGCGTCTAAATATTTTCAAGAATATCTTCTAGAAAAAGATCCAATAAAAAAAATAAAATTAAAATCTTGTCACGAAACTAGGCACGGATTGCTTTCCGCTATTTTTACATACTATATAACCAAAACATATTTAGAAAACATATCAAAAGATAAAGATGAATACTACTCCATTTTACCAATCATTTCATTTTTAGTTGTTAAAAGACATCATGGCAATATAGGAAATTCATTAAAAGAAATAAATGAACTCCATGAAATTCTAACAGATAAGAATCTAATCACAATAATAACTTCACAGATTAACTCAATTGATGAAGATGAAATAAAAAATATACTGGATAAACTACTTCATTATAATCTAAATGATTTTTCCAAGTTTAAGAAGGATTATGTAGAAATAATGAAAGAAATTGACAGTGAATTCATGGAATTATTAAAAATCCAAAAGAAACAAATGTTATTCTATTATTTTTTGACATTATTATTATATTCCATACTAATTGATTCGGATAAGAATGATGCAATAGGGGCCTCACCAGTAGTTAGAGAAAATATTAGGAAGGGAGTGGTAGACGAATTTAAAATAAATAAATTCCATAAAAATATTAATCTAGTTGACAATATTAGAAATGAGATATATAAAGAAGTGAATCAAAAAATTGAAAAGATGGATCTTGAAGATAAAATATATCTTTTAAACGTCCCAACTGGTACTGGTAAAACTTTAACTTCTTTTTCATTTGCTGTAAAGTTAAAAAATAAAATACAATCGGAAAAAGGATATAATCCTAGAATTATTTACTCTCTTCCTTTTTTGAGTATTATTGATCAAAACTATTCCGTTATAGAAGAAATAATTTCTACCCAATATGAAAATATCTCCTCAAATACACTATTAAAGCATCATCATCTTTCTGAGATTTTTTATAAAACATCTGAAGAGGAGTATGAATCCAACAAAAGTTTATTTTTAGTAGAGGGATGGAATTCAGAGATTGTAATAACTTCTTTTATCCAATTTTTTCATGGCATTATTTCAAATAAAAATCGATCTCTAAGAAAATTCCATAATATAGCCAATTCAATAGTTATACTTGATGAGATCCAAACTATTCCTCATAAATATTGGAAATTACTAAATGAATCACTTAAGTTCTTTTCAAAATACTATAATACTTATTTTATCATTGTTACTGCAACTGCACCCTTAATTTTTGATCTACAGAAAAATGAAATTAAAAATCTTCTAGAAAATCATGAGAAATATTATAAACAATTAAACAGAATTAAATTAAACTTGAATCTAGAAAAAGAAGTAAATTTTGAAGAATTTAAAAATATTGTTTTGGATGATATTCTTACAAGAAACGATAAAAGTTTTCTCATCGTGTTAAATACTATAAATTCTTCAAAAGAGTTATTTAATTTCCTAAAAATGAATACTAATGGCAGCTCAGATGATTATTATTATCTATCTTCTAACATAATCCCTCTTGATAGATTAGATAGAATTAGAAAGATAAAGACCGATAATAAAAGAAAAATTATTGTTTCTACTCAGGTAATTGAAGCAGGGGTAGACATAGACATCGACATCATATACAGAGATCTTGCCCCTCTTGATTCTATAAATCAGGTTGCAGGTAGATGTAATCGTAATTTTTCATCCAATGAAAAAGGCGAAGTCAACGTATATATAATAAAAGATGAAAAAAATGATAGGCTATTCTATAATTATATCTATGAAGGATTTCTTATAAATAAGACATTAGAGACATTGAAAGGCAAAAAAATCATTGAAGAGCAGGATTTCTTCAAGTTGATAAATGATTACTTCCTTTCAGTAAAGGAATCATCCAGCGAGCAAATATCGAGAGAAATCTTAGAAAATTTATATAAGCTTGAATTCAAAGAAACTGGTAATTTCAAATTAATTGAAAACGATTATGAAAAAATTGATATTTTTATAGAAATAAATGAAGATGCAAAGAAGATATGGGACGAATATACAGAGATCTTAGAGATTAAAGACCCAATTTTAAAGAAAAATAAATTTCTTAAAATCAAGAAATCCTTTAACGATTATATTATTTCAATCTCAAAAAACAAAGCAGATGATGTAATTTTCAATGATAGAATGGGATATGTACCGCTTTCTAGACTAGATTACAAATATGATTTAGAAACAGGGTATAAATCAGAATACTCGCCACTAATCATCTAAACTTTTATTATTATGAGAATCACAGGAGTAATGGTTCAATATTATAAATCATGCCATAGAGAACTATGGTATTTTGGAAACCAAATAAACATGAACTACGATAATGAATATATAGAAATTGGTAGATTAATAAACGAAGATTCTTACAAAAGAGAAAAAAAGAATATATTGATTGATGGTACCATTGCTATAGACTTCATTAAAAAAAGAGGAGAGTTAACAATTTACGAGATAAAAAAATCTTCTAAATTGGAAGACCCTGCTAAATACCAGCTATATTATTATCTTTGGTACTTAAAAAATAAGCTAGGGCAAATAGTTAAAGGGGAAATAGTCTACCCTAAGGAAAAGAGTTCAGAGACATTAGAACTTACAAATGAAGTTGAAAAAGAGATAGAATCGATATTAGAAGAAATACCAAAAATTGTTACTCTAAAAACTCCTCCAAAAATTATCAAAAAACCTTATTGTAAAAAATGTTCTTATTATAGTCTATGTTTTGTGTAGGTGATAAAAATGAAAGAACCGCTGTATATAGTTTCTGAAGGAATTTTAAAAAGAGAAGGAAATACTTTATTTTTTCTAAATAAGGATGAGAAAAAGGCATTACCTATAGAACGCCTTAGTGATATCTATTGCTATGGAAAAGTAACACTTAAATCAGGAGCGTCTTCTCTAGTTATGAAAGCGGGGTTGCCCGTTCATTTTTTTAATCATTATGGTTATTATGAAGGTTCTTTGTATCCCAAAGAACAACTAAATTCAGGACTTGTTGTAGTAGAACAATCAAGGCATTACCTAGATAAAGAAAAAAGAATCAAAATAGCGTCAGAATTTGTAGAGGGAATAAGCCATAACATTCTTCAGACGCTAAAGTATTATCAAAAAAAATATAAGGACCTTGAAGAGATAATAAATAATATTGAATCTTTAAACATATCTGGTGACATACCTACTTTAAGAGCCATAGAAGGTGAGATATGGGAAAACTATTACAAGTCATTTCCAAAAATTATAAAATTTTTTGAATTTAATAAAAGAGAAAGGAGACCTCCATCAAATGAGTTAAATGCACTCATTTCTTTTGGGAACTCTTTATTGTATTCAACAGTTCTATCTGAAATATACAATACTTATCTTCATCCTTCAATAAGCTATTTACATGAACCTTTGGAGAGAAGGTTCTCGCTTTCACTTGATATCGCTGATGTTTTTAAACCTATAATTATTGAAAGGCTTATTTTTAATCTTGTGAACAATAAATACTTGAGCGAAGAGGATTTCGATAAAGATTTAGGCGTTTTATTAAATGAAAAAGGTAAAAGAATATTTCTTAAAGAGTATAAAGAGAAACTCGAAACAACTGTCAAACATCCCACATTAAAAAGAAAGGTTTCTTATAGATACTTGATAAGACTTGAGTGTTACAAAATAATGAAACATATCCTTGGAGACAAAGAATACAAAAGTTTTAGGATGTGGTGGTAATGTATCTTATTGTAGTGTATGATATAGAAATCGGAAGGGTAAATAAGGTTCATAAATTCTTAAGAAAGTATCTATTTTGGAGACAAAACTCAGTATTTGAAGGTGAGATTACCAAATCTCAGGTAGAAAAGATAAAAATAGGATTAAAGGAGATAATTAAAAAAGATAGAGATTCAGTTTTAATGTATATTCTTGAAGATAAATATAGTTTCAAATTTGAAGTAATTGGAATAGAAAAAAATTTAATGGAAACAATACTTTAGTCTACATTTATATATTGAGTACATTATCTTTGGAAATCTACATAACTCTTTTATAGAAAGAATAATATGATTTATTAAGGAAAAATAAGGCTTTTTAGAGCCAGGTTTTAGAAGAACTTAATAGTATGGAAATATATTATTAGGTAAATAAGTATTGGAGATGATCTAGGTTTTAGAAGAACTTAATAGTATGGAAATACAATGGCCTTATTCTTTCATTGGCCA
>LNJC01000048.1 GCA_001587575.1 Candidatus Methanofastidiosum methylothiophilum | reverse complement strand
AAGAAATACATAGGCTATCGAGCCTATGTGATCATTGTAAAAGACTAGTGTTTAAAATAAATATGTCCCACAGCCGAAAAAAATATGGAAAATAGGGAAAAAAATAGTGAAAAGGGAAAATCAAAGAAGCTTTTTACCTTTATCTGTAAGTTCAAGTTTTTTGTTTCTGCCTTTTCTGTGAACTATTACATATTTGTTTTCTTCTAGGAATCTAACATTTTTTCTAATAGTTGGCCTTGTCATTTCTAATTCCTTACCGATGCTAGAAAAGGATGGATTAACGCCAAGCTTATTTTGATTTAGAATATACCTTACTATATCTATCATTCTATTATTTAATGCATCCAAAGATTTAGGAAGTATTGGTTTTGTTTCTTTTTCAATAAGTTTTATCTGCTTTGGATCGACTGTATCCTTATCAAGTGAAAGAATAATTATAGTATTCCCAAAGTAGGCAATTTCTCTAAGCTCAGTTATAAAATTATAGATTTCATTAAATCCGTTCTTGGCAATCAGGTAATCAATACTATCCAACAAGACGACACTCTTACTATTTAACTCTGATATAAATTTTCTCAAGTTGTCAACTATCGGTGAAACTGTGCTTGGGCTATTTCTTGTAGAAAGCCAAAAATACTCAAAGTCTATATCTTCTATGTAAAAGTAATCTTTTTCGTTTCTTGAAATAAGTATCCCTTTATATCCAATATGAATAAGGTCTCTAAATGCTTCAAATGGCAACAAATTAGAAGGTTCTTTAGAAAGGTATAAAGTTCCTTCATTTAACTCATATTTCAAGATCTGTTTCTTATACTCGTCTTCTTTTTTCTTCTGTTCAGTTATATCTCTAATACTACATATTATTGACCTTTCAGTTCCTATATCTAAAGGAGTTAAGTTAATTTCAGCAGGAAAAATACCGCCAGTTTTTTTTATAAAATTTGTATCAAATACTATGCTTTGATTATAACTACGATTTTTAAAAATATGGTTTACTCTTTTTGATTCTAGAGGGACTATCAATTCATAAAAGCTCATCCCCATAATCTTTTCTTTTGGATAATGAAAGAGTTCTAGGCTAGCAAGATTGGCATCTTGGATAAACAAATCTTGATCTAAAATTAATATAGACTCATATGCTTTTTCAAAAAGTGTTTTAAATTTTAATTCAGAATATTTAATTTCTTCTTGAAGTTTAGTTTGAGCAGTAATATCATTTCCTATTGCTAGAACTGAAGTTAAATTCCCCTCTTTGTCTCTTATTGGTTTATTTGCCCAATGAATCCATACGCGTTCACCATTCTTTTTTATGTTTTCATTGACATTTATCTTGTATTTTTCCTCTTCTTGGTGTATTTTGTATGCTAGAGATCTAAGATCGCGACCTGTTGACTCGTATTCAGGTGTGATTGTTTCATAAACAGTTTTTCCTATTATCTCTTCTTTTTTATAACCAAAAAATGACAGCCCATATTCATTCATTGAAAGGATTTTACCATCTTTATCAAATTTAAAAATTATACTATTTGCAGATTCAACTATCTGCCTATACTTATTTTCACTTTCTTTCATTAATTCTTCAGATTTGAGTCTAGCGATTGTTCCACCAATTTCTTGGGATAAGGCCACAAGAATTTTCTTTGATAATTCGGGGATATCATCTTTCTCGTGGCTTCCAATGTTAAGACTACCTAAAGGTTTGCCCCTATGGGAAAATGGAATTATTGAGAAAAATTTTAATTTTTCTTTTTTTCTTAGGATTTCAATCATTTCGTCAGAAATAGATTTTGTAAAATCATTGCCCTTGATAAACAATGGCCCTTTTACAAATTTAGATTTGCCATTTACAATTTGGAAAAAATTGAGTGTCTCCTCAGAAATGTTTCTAGAGAATTCTAGCTTGAAGTCATTTGTTTTTTCATCAAGTATGTAGATCCCACCACAATCAATATCCCCTATTTCAAGCGCAGTGTTAAGTACATCATCGAGTGCTGAATCTAAACTATTAGTTTGACATAATTTTGAAGAAAGTTCAGTCTGAAGGTTCAATATTCGTTCTATTTTTTTTAGATCAGAAATGTTTCTAACAATCTGGATAACTCCAGTTAGTTTATCGTTTTTATATATTGGGGATGAGCTTACCCTTATAGGTATTCTTTCACCATTTTTTTTAAAGAACTCCATTTCATAATTCAAGACCTCTTTATTCCCTTGCATTCTTTTTATTTGAAGTTCTTGCATTAAAGGATAATATTCTGGAGGCACATTTTGAGCAACATTCATGGTCAATAGTTCTTCTTCCGAGTAACCACTTTCAACTGCACTTGCTTTGTTAACATATGTAATTTTACCTTCTAGATCATGAATGAAAATCATGTCTTGGGCGGCTTCTATAATATCAAGGTAGTGCTCATTTTTTTCATTTAAAGAATATAAAGAGTATTCTTTAATAGGTTCTGACATTTTTTCAGGGCTGTCCTTAACAGATTTCATGAGGATCCTCACTTTTAAATCTTAAATTTATTATTGTTCCTTTGGGCTTGTTATCGGTGGCTGTGATTATGCCACCATGTTTTTCAATTATCTTCTTAGATATGTAAAGTCCAAGACCTGAACCTTTATTCGGTCCAAAGCTAAAGCCTTCTTCAAATAGTTTATTTTTTGCTTCTTCGGGTATGCCTATACCATTATCTGCAAAGGATACTTCACAATATTTTCCATCTCTTTTGATCGATATATTTATCTCGTCAGCTTTTCCGTGAAGTCTTGCATTTCTTATAATATTATCAAAAACAATAATTATTGATTCATCTACAAGTATCCTGCAATTGCCCAATAAATTAATTTTTATTTCAGGATAATGTTTTGTAAGATCATTTATTTTGCTTTTTATATCAAATAATTTAACTTCTTTGGACCAGAAATTACCGTTGAAAGTTTTTTCAAATTCTCTTGCGTTTTCAATTAACTCGACACTTTTGGATATTGATTTCATTACTCTTTCTTTAATATCTACATCTTCAGTTGATATGAGATCGCAGAAGTTAAGCGCTACTGTTAAATCATTTAAAATGTCATGCCTCAATATTTTATTTAATATTTCAAGAGTTTCGTTTATCTGTATCATTTGTTCTTCAGTTTTCTTTCGTTGGGTAATATCAATCCCAAGTTCTAGTACAAATTTATTGCCTTCATTATCAAGAAATGGATATGTATGTAATTCAAAGATCTTGCCATCTTTTTGAGTTTTCTCATAAACTATTGGCTCGTTAGTCTCAAATACCTTTAGAACTGGACAAATTTCACACGGCTCTTTGTAATCATAGAATATTTTATAACATTTATTTGATTCAATTTTTTTGAATCTGTTCTTTAAATACTTATTTGCAAAGACTATATTTCTGTTAGAATCATAAAGGCATATGTAAACTGGCATTTGTTCTAAAACAGAAAAAAGTTTTTTGTTCTCATTTTCTAATTTTTGTCTGAGATCGCTTTCAAGTTGAATATCTTTTATTGTTCCTGTATGGCCTAAAATATTTCCCTCGCTGTCTCTAAAAACAGACTTTTCAAGTTTACACTCTACTAGTTTTCCATTTTTTGTTTTTAATTTAACATTGAAGTTTTGAATTTTCCCCTCTTCGTAAAGCTCCTTTAGCAAGAATTCTCTGTCAGAAGGATTAAGATAGATGTTTGTAGCTTCCATTCCAAGAAGTTCTTTTTTGGTGTATCCAAGTATTCTTGAAGTGTCGTCATTGACATAAACAATTACCCCCTCCCTATTAATAGAAATATTGGGAAGGGCGTATGCATGATTGAGGTATGCATTTGGGATAAAGGTATTGTATTTCTTATTTTTTTTTATTTTTGAACTAGTATCATCTTCTTTTCCCATAGAATACCTTCGTGTAAAACTTAGATTATCCTAGAATCATAATACAATCATTTTTCCATATATATAAATATATGGAAAAAAATAGGGAAAATATGGAAATCCTAACTTTAAATAGAACTTTCTATATTTTAGGCATATTTACATTAAATGACAAAGTAATATTTAAAAGGAGTAATATTTGTGTCTATTAAGAGAAAATGGCAAAAGAGACACTAAAAATAGGGGAAAAAGAGGTCGTACTAGTAGGTACTGTTCATATATCAAAGGAGAGCGTGGATGAAGTTAGAGCGGTAATTCGAAAGCAAAAGCCTGATGCAGTAGGTGTCGAACTTTGTGAGAACAGGTTTGAGGCCCTAAAAAACGTCAAGAAATGGGAAGATACGAATATTCTTGACATTATAAAGCAGGGCAAGATCTTTCTTTTTCTAATTAATTTATTGTTATCAAATTATCAGAAAAGACTTGGAGATAAGTTTGGAGTTAAACCTGGTTCCGAATTTGTAGAGGCTATAAAGGTCGCAGAGGAAGAGAAAATAAAGATTGTCCTTATTGATAGAGATATTCAGACAACATTAAAGCGTGCCTGGAACAAGATGAAGCTCAAAGAAAAACTTAAACTAATGTTTGGAGTCTTTTTGGGATTCTTTGAAGAAGAGGAAGAAGAGGATATCATTGAAAAACTTCAAGATAAAGATATTGTTAATGAGCTATTAAACGAGCTATCAAAAGAGATACCTTCGGTCAAAGAGACTCTTATTGATGAAAGAGATAGGTACATCGCCCTGAAAATATTACAAAGCGATGCAAAGAAATTTGTCGCTGTTATTGGCAGAGGCCATATGGAAGGAGTAAAAAGAGCCCTGAATGAATTAAACAAAAAAAGTATTAAAAAAGACCTTAAAGAGCTTGAAGTAATACCTCAAAAGAAAAGCAATTTGAGATACATTGGGTATCTTATTCCTATAATATTCTTTGGGATCGTCATATATGGATTTTTTACAAAAGGTCTTGAATTTACATTAAAGGTATTTTTGATCTGGATCATTGTTAACGGAACTTTATCTGCGATTGGTGCAGCTCTTGCTTTTGCACATCCTGTATCAATATTAGTTGCTTTCATTGCTGCGCCTATTACTTCGCTTAACCCTACTATCGCTGCAGGATGGTTTGCAGGACTTGCAGAGATTAAATTTCGAAAACCTAAAATAAAAGACTTCGAAGGATTAAATAATATTAATGGATTAACTGACCTTTGGAAGAATGGCGTAACAAGGATAATTCTTGTTGTCGCATTTTCCAATATAGGAAGCACAATAGGGACGATATATGCAATACCCTATATAATTTCCCTTTTATGAGGTGTCTAAATGAAAAAATATATGCTGGCAATATTTGTCATATTTGGACTTTTACTCCAAGGAGTATATGCAGAAGAAGAATATATCAATAGATTATGGGTACACAACATGGGAGGAAACGTCTGGAAAGTCATGCACGGTGACTTTACTGGAAATGGAGTTCCTGAAATTGTTGTTGCCTCTGGCTGTTGTGGAAATCCTGGATATGCCACAGTATTTGATGTATCAGGTGCAATAGTCTGGCAGGCCAAAATGCCATATGAGATAAGAGCTCTTGATATAGGAGATATAAACGGTGATGGAAAGCTTGAGGCAGTTGCTGCAGATACAAATTCTAAAATCTACTTTATCTCAAATAAAGTAGAGGTAACGGAAGTATTTCCTGATTCAAGTTCAGTCCAAATGATAAAAATAGCAGACATTGATGGGGATGGGAAAGATGAGACTATTACAGGCTCAAGTTATATTAGGGTATTCAAAAACACAAAAGAAATTGCAAATTACAGCACCGCAAACAGAATCTCTGACATTAATGTATATGACCTAACAGGCGATAAAAATCTTGAGATAATCACAGGTGGACTTGGAAATAATGTTTATGTCTTTGACAGTGCTTTGAATCTTTTATGGACTCACAGGAGCAATTCTGTTGTTTGGGGAACAATTCCTTTTACTTATCTAGGAAATAAGTCTGTACTTGTCTTATCAAGAGGGTATTTTGTCCTTGATAAGGAAGGTAACAAAGTATTTGAAAAGCCCATGGACGACTATTTCATAACAGGCCATGATACAGGCAACATGATCTTACTGGCAGATGGAAAAGGAAATCTAAAAAGTTATGATTATTCCTTAAATGAACTCTGGAGTTTCAAAGCTGAGAAAGAGATAAAGTCTATTTCCTCATACAAAGAAGGAAATGAAATGATAATACTATTTGGCTCAATGGATGAGAACTTTTACATGATAAAAGGAGACGGTAAGTATATCGGCCAGGCAAAGGCAGGCTCTTATGTATCCACAGTAGACAGCTTTAATGTGAAAAATAAAAGATATGTAGTTTACGGCTCATTTGATGATAATGTCTACACATACTATAGAGAAATAAAAAATGTCCCATTTTACGGAATCGGGACAGTTCTAGCTGCTTTGATGTACTACCTATACAGAAAGCGTCAGTAACTCCTGAATCTTTCAACTACGAAGTCTTTTTCAAGGGCATTTATGAATGCCGCTGCTTTGGGGCCAGAATCCTTCCCAATTAAAACTTGGTAAATGGCTCCAAAGAGATTTTTTGGCTCTATAGGGATGTTTGTCGCAATCTCGTAAATCTTATTATGAAGTTCAACGTCAGTTAGATCTTCTCCTTGAACGAGATCAGATATTATTTTTAGCCCTTCTTTCTGTTCTTTTGAAAGCTCTATTTTTGGAGCTTCGGCCAATATCTCAAACTTAACCATATCTGGCGCGTAGAGTTTAACCCAGTTAGATGCAAGTTTTGCCCTTGTTTTTATCCTTTCTATGTCAGTTTCTGAAAGTTCTGATTTTAGATGGCCCTCTTTTTTCAAGATTTTGATAATCCTATCAACGTCTGAAGTAATCTGAACAAGAACTGACATGAATCTAAAAGAAGGTTGTGCAGGCAGTGCCTTATAACCCCAGATATTAGAAAATTCATAGAGCTTATCGTATTTCTCTCTTTTGTTAATCTCTTCGTCACTAAAGTATGTAGTTTCTACCCTATCAAACTCATCGTAAACGTTTAGGAAATCAAGATCTAATGCAATCTTTAGCTCCTTTGTGGGTTTAGTCTTGACAAAAAGATATCTCAATACATCAGGTTCCATGACCGATAGGATGTCTGAAGGTAAAATCACATTTCCCTTTGAGGACGACATCTTGCCGCTTGCCCCTTTTAGGGAAACAAACTCATAGGTAACTCCTATTATTGGAGGTTTATTGAAAATCTCTTGTATTATCTTTTGACCAGTATCTGCACTTCCTCCTTGTGTGCCGTGATCCTTCCCATAAGGCTCATAGTCAACTCCTAGTTCTGCCCATCTCGATGGCCAGTCCACCCTCCACTTCAGCTTGATATAATTTGCTTTTCTAATGTCAACTGTTTCTTCAAATCCACACTTGCAAGAGTAACTTAAACTGTATTCCCCATCGAAAGAAATAATTTTTGTTAAGTCTTTTCCGCATTTTGGACAGTAAACAGAAACAGGATACCAGTCAGGTGCAAGTTTTTCCCCGCCTCTCTGACTGTTTAATAATTCGATTAACTTCTCTCTCTTGTCAAGTGCTATCTTGATGTTGTCCTTGTAAACTCCGTTTTTATACTGCTCTGATGCCCTTAAGAAATCAGGTTTCATTCCAGCCTCAGAAAGTGAAACTTCAAAAGGCTCCATAAAGTGATCGGCAAACGATTTGTGGCACCCATCAGGGTCCGGAACTTTATAATCGGGAAGTCCAATAAATTCTGAGTAGCTAGACGGAACATTTGAAGGCACCTTCCTAAATCTATCGTAATCATCCCACATGTGTATGTGGCGGGAATTGTGCCCCATGTCCTTTAGTGCAAGAGCTACAAGGCTTGTTGTGATGGCCTCTCTAAAGTGACCTATGTGACAGAATCCTGAAGGTGTAACTCCAGATTCACATATATACTCTTTCTTCTCTCCTCTTTCTGCAATAATTCTCTCAGCAAACGTTGATGCCCAGTGCATGTCTAACCTCTCCGTCTGACATTTGAGTCTTTGTCGCATATCTCTTTTAAGACTTGCTCAAAGGACTCATCGTGCATTAAAACTCTATTGAGATAGACCCCGGTCCTGCCAATCTTATCCCTTCTAGTAAGGACCTGGGAGCGCTCCCTAACTATATCAATTGAGACATTAAGCAGCTTTGACACCTCTGCTTCCCTGCCAGTTATCTCCTCTTCAATGTGACCATCTTCAGTTGGCCTAATCAATATCAATCTCTTATCAACACCAGGCACCCTCTTGTCCTTTTTAAGGTCCTCAAGCTCAATCGCACCACCAAAGTAGTAGAACTCAATCTCCCGTAACTTTGACTCAGTTATGGGAAATGTTATCGTTTCTCCTGTAAAAAGAGTAATTGAACCCTTGACAAGGTGCCATGGAGTCGCCTGAACGATGCTCCTCTCTTTAATCCCGATATCCTCTAAAGCCATCTCCAATAGGTATGTCTCAGGTATATGTTCTATGAAAAAATCAATGTCTGACCCCTTATGGACATCGCCTCTGGCAACTGATCCATACAGAATAGGTTGAAAATCAGATATCTTTTCCATGACAATGAGCGCTTTTGACCTTATTGATGAAAGTAAACTCCAATTTTCATCGTTATAAGTTACTTTTCTCCTGTGAAATGCGACTGTTTTCTCCTTCATTATAAAAAATTACAGTTAGAAATATAAATCATTATCTTAGCAATTTGGTATGAACCCGCTTTATGTAGTGCTTATAGGCATAATTATATTCTGGGTTGTCCTCTCCGAGGTCAACAAAAAGTACAGCCTT
>LNJC01000047.1 GCA_001587575.1 Candidatus Methanofastidiosum methylothiophilum | reverse complement strand
AAAATCAAGGCATAGGTAAAACTCGCCCCTCTTCACTAACTGTTCATTGTATTTGGCCCAATCTCTTTGCATGAATAATTAGGGTTTGCAAGGGGTTTAAGCTTTGCGGTTGAATTATGCAACAAAGCACTTATATATGTAAAATTAAAGATTTAGATATGGAAAATACCTCTGAAAGATTTTGGGAGATTGATTTCTTAAGAGGAGTAGCCATAATCATGATGGTAGTATACCATCTTAGTTTTGATCTTTATTTTTTAGCTAATTTTCCAATAAAGATATACTCATTGCCATGGGTTCTTTTCCAGAGGACAACGGCGTCCTTGTTCTTGCTTCTAGTTGGCATCTCACTTACACTTAGCTATTCACGTGCCAAAGAAAAATACTCAAATAAAGAAATTTTTATGAAAAATCTCAGAAGAGGTATTAAGATATTTATTTGGGGAGCCGTGATAACCCTCTTTACTTTTGTATTTTTGTCCAATGGCATTATCCTATTTGGCATATTGCATTTGATTGGAACTTCTATCATAATATCTTATCCTCTAATAGAATACAGATACAAAAATCTTGTATTGGGATTAATTCTAATATTATTAGGCTTTTATTTGGACAACTTCACATTTGATACCCCTTATTTATTGTGGTTAGGATTTGAGCCTAGTTCATTTTTCTCTTTTGACTATTTCCCAATTTTGCCCTGGTATGGTCTTGTTCTAATTGGTATTTTCTTAGGAAATTCTATTTATCCTAATTCTAAAAGAAGATTAACAATACCAGACCTGTCCAATAATTATCTTTCTAAGAGTTTATCATTCCTTGGAAAACATTCTCTCAAGATTTATCTTATCCATCAACCAGTCATAATTCTGTTGCTCTATGCTCTTGGTGTAGCTGAACTTGTTTTACTGTGATAAAATCAGGAGAGCCCTTTTGTTGATAGTATTTTTTTTATTACTTCTATGTCAAAACTCTCACCATGAGAAGGATATACACTCTTGGCCTTATTTTTAACTAATTTATCCCAGCTTTTATATATTTCACTTATATCCTCCCCAAATATTGGTTCTCCTGGGCCTATCCTAAGAGGTAATCCATTCATTCCGAGATCTCCTATGAAAGCATCCCCAGAATCTAGAATAATAGATATTGAACCTTTGGAGTGGCCTGGTGTACTAATTATTCTTCCTTTTATTCCATAACTATTAAGGTCAAATTCAGATTCAATAATTATATCGGGTTTTATTTCCTCAAAAGTCGTATCAATTGAGGATATTTTACTCAAGAGAATTTTACCCCATATGTTAAGTGGTTTTGTACTTTGGGAATCTGTTACCCCGGATCTTAAAAGAGGTAACTCATTTTTGTGAATAAGTATTTTGGCTCCTGTCACTTTTTTTAGCTCAATGGCATTTCCAATATGGTCATAATGGCCATGAGTCAGAATGATTAGTTTGATACTTTTAGCGTTAATGCCATTAGTTTCAAGGTAATCCAATATTATCTTTGCTTTGCCTTTGTAACCTGTATCAATCAAGATATTGCAAGAGTCAGATTTCAAAAGATAGCAATTTGTTAATCCAACTTTTATAATATTAAAATTTTTTCCCACATTTTTCAATATATTGGAAAGTCTTATAAGTTTTATAGCCAATCCAGATTATAGGTGTTTATATGGAAGAAGAATTTAACAACGATGAAACAAGCGAAGACAGTCAAAAATTTCCTTTGCCGATGGGGACGATTGTAAGGCTTATGAGAGCGCATCTCGATAGTGACAAGATGATTTCAAGAAAAGTCAAAGAAGAGATGAATCTATTTTTAGGAAAGATGATTGAAGAGCTTTCTACAAAATTAAATGATAGCCCTTATGTCACGGTAGATGAAGTTATGTTTAGAGAGGCTGTAAGACCTTATGAAAACATGAAATCAATCGAGCTTGAAAAAAAGAGAATAATAAAGACTCTTGAAAAGATAAAAGCCGACTGTGACGTTTTGATAGAAGAAGTAAACAGATCTTTTAAATTATAAAATTTTTAATTAAAATAAATTATTAAAAATTTAATATTAAATTTTTGTTAATATCTGTTCTAGTAATTCTTTTGCTTTTTTAAGGTCATTAACTGCTTTAATCATGTTTCCTGTTTTCTTTGCGTTCTGGACATATTGTTCTGATTCGTTCCACATTGCTTTGACATTTGAAGATACACTGCATCCTGCACTTGAAATTCCGCTTTGCTTACAATCTGCTGGAAGCTTATTTAATATCTGTGTCTGTAAGGTATTAACTGTTTTTAATCTGTTGTTGTAAGATGCCTTCAATTCTGCGTGTATTGGTAATTTTGAATTGTTTAGGACAACTATGGAGACAGTTGCTGTTGGTAGATTTGATACATCGTTTGGCATTCCTCCGTATTCTACTATATACCCATTAGGCCCTTTAATGTCTGGAAGATCGTTCCATTTACCGCTTGATAAAAATTGTCCGTAGTATTCAATTCCATCAGAATTATTTGGTTCGTTTTCGTTCCAATTAGAGTACCCATAATATTCAGGGCCAACTGCCCAATCGTCGTTATAATATAAACCATAGAAGAATTCAGTTCCTGCTTCTGGGCCAGTTGTCCAGTACCATCTATCAGATCCATTATAATCGTCACTTGCACCCATCCAAGATGAATTACCTTCCGGCAATATAGAAGTAACAAAAGCATTTTCTCTTTCAGAAGTTATTGTTACTAGATATCCTTTAAATCCGTAGAATGTCTTTGCAGATGCTGATGTATTTGCTTCACTCCAAGAAAGATTTCCTGGAACATATTCATAATAGTGCCCAGTATCAGTGCAAAATAGTGCTTTGTCTGTGGACTTCGTAGCAGAATATGTAAATGAATCAATTCCGTACCAATTTGGATCTGGCGTGTACCTTATCTTGCCATTTTCAATAACGGCCGTTCCATGTTTTGGGGAACTAACGGCACCTATATTACTTAAAGCCGTATCATTTGACAAGACATCTATTAATACAGAGCTGCCTTTATCACATATTGCAGAATCATCTGCTGCGCCTTGAGAAGCCCAAACTGAAGAAACTAAATAGTAGGGCATAATTAAAGAGAGTATTGCGAGTAAAGTTATTGTTTTTTTCATTGATAGCGTATTATTACCTCCTTGCTATGCATTATAGTTCAGGTTACTTAGCATTAATATATAAATCTTTTGGAAATATTAGTAATCAATAGTGGTAATCAATAACTAAATTAATTTGAGAAAACGACTAAAATAGAAAAGTAGAATTATAGAGTTATTTCTAAAAAGTCTTCAGCAACTATTGCATTTTCACAGTATTTTTTTGATTCATCTGCAACTTCTTTTGTTTCATACCGCTGGCTTATATGGGTCAAAACAAGTTTTTTTGCAGAAAGTAATTTTGCAACTTCACAAGCTTCTTTGACAGTAGAATGGTATGTTTCTTTTTTATCTTCTTGGGACACGAAAGTTGACTCATGTATCAATACATCACAGTGATATGCCTCTTCAGGGAATACTTCAATTTTTTCTGTATCTCCGGTATAAACTATCTTTTTTCCTTTCTTAGTTTTACCTGTGACTTCCTTGATTGATATTTCTCTTCCGCCAATTTCAATTTTTCCATTTTTTTCCAGTAAGGCGAACATCTCCCCTTTTATGCCAAGCTCATCGCAAAGCTTTTTGTTAAATTTTCCTCTTGAGTCATTAACGCCGAATACGTATCCTATTGCAGGGACCCCATGAGAAACTGGGAAAGGTCTAATCCAATACCCATCAAAATCTATCTTTTCCTCAAAAACTCCTATAACATGGATATCAAAATCTGCTGAAAAGTATGGTATTGAAAAAAGAGTTTTCATATACTCGATGGTATCCTTTGGGACAAATATCTCGAGTAACTGGGTTCTACCATTTAATTTCATAGATTGGACCAATCCTACAAGCCCTATTATGTGATCTGCATGGAGATGAGTAATAAAAATTTTAGAAATCTTCATAGGAGAGACCTTCTTTATCATTTGCCTCTGTGTTCCCTCGCCACAGTCAAAAAGCATGAACTCCCCATTGTTATATTGCAAAGCTACAGAAGAAGGATTTCTCTCCGAAGTTGGCTTTGATGCTGAAGTTCCAAGGAATATAATTTTCATCATATCTAAGAAAAAGAAAGAAGTTTAAATTATTTATTATAAGATTTCTATTTCTACTTTACCATTTTCTGCAGATTCTGTAATTACCATAAAATACCAGTACCCAGATTCAGGAACGTTATAAGTTGTTCTCACTAATGGCCCAGTATTAGAAGGCAGTTGTATTCCGGTGATTCCTTCTGCAGAAAAAGTAAGAAACCAATTATTTCTTAAAAATCTATCATAAGTTTCCTTATCTACAAAATAAATAGAAACATTTCCCGAGATAATCTGGTATTTAAACTCTAAACTTTGACCTTTAAAGGCTTCTAATCTAATAAAATCATATTTTTTGTATTGTGAAACTGTCATAGTTTTTTTAATATTAAAATAATTAGTTATGTTTGAAGGTAGAACTATCTGTTTTGACACAAGATTATTGCTTAAAGAGTAGTCATTTGAATCTAATCCTAGCATATTGTTGCAATCTTTTATTCTTTCGTTACAGGTATATGCTAGATAATTATTTCCTGCTTTTACTGCTTCGTTGTGAGAATAAATAAAAAAATCTTTAGCTTTGAGAAAATTCTCCGCTTTCATGAAAGTTGCGCCTGTTTTGTATAAATCTTTAGCAACTTGATTATTCTGCTCTTTAGTAAGAGAGAATACAACAATTAAATTAGAAAAAAGTAAAATTAGAGTCAATAAGAATACCAAATATATTTTTTTCATTGACCATTTTTATAAGTAATATTATTTAAGCCTATCTTTTAAGTTTTCATTAATTAGTATGCAGCCAGTCCAAGTAATCCTATCATAATAGAACTTATTGTCAAGGCCAAAATTATCAAGAAGTTTTTGCACATCTATTCCAAGAGATTCAAGAGAAGGCCTTGCCTTTCTTGGATATTTACAAGGAATATTTTCTATAGCTTTGCACTCCTTGCACAGAGAGCAGTTGCCACCTATTAGCCCCCATGACTCAATATTTTTTCTACTGAGCATTTTTTCAAGTTTCAATATTTTTATGTGGAAGTCACGCTTAGTTTTTTCTACGCTTTTTCTATCCTCACTTACATTGATTTTTTTAGAGTATCTGAAAAGTATGGCTTTATTGTATTTAGACAATTTAGTTTTGATTTCGGAGACTGTACCGATAAATGGTGGGCACATGTAATGTTTTTCATAGTGGCCACATAAATTTTCATAACAGTAGTCTCTGATCCTTTCTTCTGGTAGAAGTAAAGAAGGTTCAAATTCAATTAATTCTTGAAGCTCCATCTCTTTAGATATCTTCTTAATTTCCCCGATATAGTACTTCACAATAAGAAATTTTTAAGTAAATCTTTTAAGATTAAAGGTTTTTTTCCGGTTATGACTTCCTTTACAGTCAAAGGCCATCCAAAAATAACTGGAGAGCACAAGAGCACTCTTGAATTTACAAAAGAGGATCATATAGCAGGTAATGGCGACTGTATATTGGGCGTATTATCAAATCATAATATTGATGAACTCAACAGATTAACTGGAAGATTAATTTTTGTATTAAATGTGGATGGGATTGAAGATTCTTTTGAGGCTACGATACCAAAAAATCATAAAATAACTGACGAAAAAGAGCTTGTAATAAGAACTTCCTCCTTTGTTTCACCAAGGACCTACGCAATTGGGTCTACCAAATCATCACTTGAAATTGACAGAGAACTAATTGAAGCTCTAAAAAACGGCAAAGAAATGAAAGTTACCATTTACGAAAAGGCAAAGTCAATGCAGTAAATATCTGTATTCGGAGAGTAACTCTTTACTGTTCTTTCAGTGATAAACTCTATCTTCTTGTTATTTTCACTTGATAATTCAATTATCTTTTTCTTTACTGAATTAATATTCTCTGAAACTGCATATAAATGAACTATGGAGCTCTTGTAAGTTGAAAATACATCTGGTAAAAATTCAAATGAAGAATGAGGAAGATTCATAATTATTCTGTCCGGATTTTCAATGTTCTTAATTTCCTTTCTTGAATCTCCATGTATGGGCACTATATTGTAAGTCTTATTTAGGGCAATATTTTTCTTTAGGTAGTATATGGCGGCTTCGTTTATGTCAATTGCATATATTTTTTTAGGATTTGATTTTTTTGAAATCATAAGCGAAAATGGACCCACCCCACAAAACATGTCAAGAATAGTCTCATCTTTTTTGACAAGTGATGCTATTCTTTTCCTTTCCTCAGAAAGTCTTGGAGAGAAGTATACCTTGGAAACGTCAAGTAATATCCTTACTCCAAACTCTTGGTATACTGTTTCAGTTGTATATTCCCCGGCAATAAGCTCCAACTTGGGAACTCTGTATTTTCCTTCGATGCTATCTTTTCTAAAAACACATTTGATGAAAGGATTAAGTTCTAGAAGAGCTTCACCAATTATCTTTTGATACGATATCAGTTCATCGCTTAATTGAATCAGTGCAATGTTACCAATTGCATCAAAAGCTCTAAGTTTCAAAAGATAAGATTCCGGTATTTTTTCGGAAAGTATTTCTCTTATGGAAGTTTTTCTCTTTTCAAGCGGTAAAAAATTATATTCAACTAGATCGTAACCACTGATTTCTTCCTTCAAAGGAAAAATGATAAAATCCCCATCATAGGCAATTTTAAAGTTGATATCAAGAACTCCTCTATCTAAAAGAGTTTTTCTATGTTTTTCCCCTTCCGCTCTAGAGACTCTAGCACCTATCATGGGCATCTAACACTAGAATATCTCTGTCCCTTTATGCTTTCCCTCTATAACGGACTTGATATTACTGAGTTCTTCCTTTCCACAAACAATAGTCTTTATATTTGATCTTTTCAATATCTTTGCAGCAAGTGGATCTATTACTGTGTTTACTCCTGCCTCAGCCTTTGTACCTTCAACAATTTCAAGAAGTTTTTCATGAGTGATTTTACTAAGCTTCTTTGCATCTTGATACTTTCTTGGGTCTTTATCGTATACTCCATCTACATTTGTAAATCTCAAGAATAAATCTGCACCCACAAATTCAGATAGCATTGAGGAAACAGCGTCTGTTGTGTGTCCTGGATGTGTTCCGCCAAGGAGAGGGATTTTACCTAGGTTTAAAGTTGTTAGTGCATGCTTAAAGTCATTTGATATTTCAACGGGCGCATTCTCTCCCAAAGCACCCATGAAAAGAGAAGCGTTCAATTTAGCAACTTCCATCCCGATATAGTCAAGAAAAGTGTCATCTTTTCCTATCGATTTTAAAGCTCCAATGTACTCTCTTGCGATTTTTCCTCCGCCGACAACAATTAAGAATTCATGATTTTTTGATAGTGAGATAATCTGCTTGGAAACATTTTTTACAAGTTCGACATCAATTTTTTCTGGAAAAACAAGAGATCCGCCAATCTTTAAAACGATCCTCATAAATTAAACCTCAATTGTGATTCTAACTAGCTCCCCATCTTTCTTCTTCAGAGTTTCTTTAAGATTCTTAGGGGAAATTATTTCAACTACATTTGGTGGGTGGTGCGTCCTCAATGGTATAATGACCGCCCCTTCCACCTTCCCATCAATCAATGCCTTGTAACATCTGACATGGCCAAAAGATCTTCCTTCGTCAGTTCCGGATTTTAGGATGACAGAAGGATATCTATCAAGAAATTTTCTTAGTAAGATGTCTGTTTCATCTGTGAGTTTGATGTTTAGAGTTCCTGGGTATGGGCTAAATCCAAGCCCATCCTCAAACTGCTTTTTATAAAAAGGTCTAGAAACGTAATACTTTCCTTCGCCTATTCCAGAAATGATTGTTCCATCAATGGTAAGTTCGTCATTCTTTTTGTTAAATAACTCACACATGTCGACAAAGAAAGTCTTTAGATAATTCTTTCCGTGTTCAGTAATCGTAATTGTCTGGCCCCCTTTTACAAGTTCTCTTTCTATTGCACCAAATGATTCAAGTTCTTTTAACCACCTTGAAGCAGTCTGCTGGGATACTCCTAACTCTTTTCCAAGATCCTTTGAAGAAATATAAACAGACCCTTTGACCTTACCTTTTTTAGCTAATGTTAAAAGAGGCAAGAGGTGGCTGTCTTTCATATATTAGAGATTATTTTAATAAATTTAAAAGGTTATTGGGATTCTATGCAAGATTTGCAAGTGAATGAATCAGTTCATTTACGCCGTTTCCCATCTTCGCAGAGCCCGTTATGACTGTAAATCCATTGAACTTTTGTCTTATTGCTTCCGTATCTGCAATGTCACTCTTGTTCAAAAATATCAAACATGGGATTCCCTTCTGTTTTAATTCCTGCAAAAGATGTATATCAACTTCAGAGATGCTCATTGTAGAATCCAAAACCATTAATCCTACGTTTGCGCCCTTTGATAAGATGTCCCTCATGAAGTCAAATCTTTCCTGCCCTGGTGTTCCATAAAAATGGATCTTTCTACCGCTGACTACTGCCCTTCCATAGTCCATAGACACAGTAGTATCCTTTTTGTCAATGTTTATTGCGTCGTGTTCTATAGCTTTAATCAGGGTACTCTTACCAGCATTTTCCTTCCCAAAGACCACAACCTTAACATCTTCCATGATAATCTCCTCTAAGTGCTAATTACTATTGCTAATCAATATAGTTAGCTAATACTATATAAAGTTATTGGTAGTATTGGTTAAA
>LNJC01000046.1 GCA_001587575.1 Candidatus Methanofastidiosum methylothiophilum | reverse complement strand
TTCATTGTCTAGCTTCATGTCAATATTAGAAAAATCAAGATTTAAAGCTAGGCGAAATTTTTAGCAGATTACACACCTTTTAAATCTATAGAATCTTATAGAAATCAATCAAACTGACTTAGGACCCCCCTCACAAAGCCTTTTAAATATTTTTTAAGCACTATTAACTACTAAACAGGAGTTATAATCATGAGAGAAAGAATACTTGTCACATCCGCTCTTCCCTATGCAAATGGCCCCCTCCATGTAGGCCATATAGCAGGGGCTTACCTTCCAGCAGATACCTATGTAAGGTACAATAGGCTTGCTGGCGCGGATATAATATATGTAGGTGGAACAGACGAACATGGAACGGCAATAGAGATAAAGGCCCTAAAGGATGGCGTCACGCCAAAGGAGCTTGTTGACTTTTACTATGAGGATATGAAGACAGATTTTAAAAATCTCGGCATATCCTATGACAACTTCTCAAGAACGTCCCTACCAGTTCACCATAAAACTTCCCAGGACTTCTTCCTAAAGATCTTGAAGAACGGCCATATTGAGAGAAAGACGGTAACTCAAGCGTACTGCCCGAAATGCGCAATGTTCTTGGCAGATAGATATGTCGAAGGGACATGCCCCGCATGCTCTGCCCCTGATCAAAAAGGAAACCAGTGCGAGGTCTGCGGGAAAGTATTGGAGCCAATTGAGCTTGTCGACCCAAAGTGCATCACATGCTCTACAACTCCAGAAGTAAAGGAAACATTCCAGTGGTTCATAAAGCTAAGCGACTTTCAAGATGAGCTTGAAGTCTGGATGAAGTCAAACAAGCACTGGAGGCCAAACGTAGTCAACTTCTGTCTCAACTGGATCAAGGAAGGGTTGCAAGACAGGGCAATCACAAGAGATTTGCAGTGGGGGATTAAAGTACCTTTAGAGGAAGGAAAGGATAAGGTTCTATATGTCTGGTTTGAAGCTGTTATTGGTTATGTTTCATCCACAAAGGAGTGGGCAGAAAAGCAAGGCAAACCTGATGCATGGAAGGATTATTGGCTAGATGGAAAGATAGTCCACTTTATAGGAAAGGACAACATCCCGTTTCACGCTATCATGTGGCCGGCGTTCTTGCTAGGCTACGGCGAGTACGAAGGAAGAAAATGGAAGCTCCCATATGACGTCCCGGCAAATGAATACCTCAATATCGGTGGAAAGAAGACATCAACATCCCGTAACTGGGCGATATGGCTTGGCGAGTTCTTGAAGGACTTTCCGCCTGACTACCTTAGATACTACCTAACAACTGTCGCCCCTGAATCAAAGGATTCTGACTTCCTCTGGGAAGAGTTTCAAAAGAGAATTAATGACGAGCTAAATGATATTATAGGTAACTTTGTCCACAGGTCCATCACATTTGCTTACAATAACTTTGACGGGAAGATACCTTCTCTTGATAAATCACTCCTTGATGATGACGATAGGGAAGCTATAAAGAGCATGGAACAGATCGGCTCTAAAGTGGGGGGCCTCATAAAGATATTCAAGATGAAGGACGCACTAAAAGAGGTCGTCTCATTTGCAAAGAGCTGCAACAGGTACTTTGATAAAAAAGAGCCCTGGAAGCTAGTAAAGACCGATAAAGCAAAGGCAGCTAACACCATCTACATATCTTTAGAGCTTGCAAAGACACTCTCAATGATCCTAAATCCGTTCCTCCCGTTCTCAACAGAGAAGATGCTAAAGGATATCGGCATAGAAAAGTTCGTCTGGGACGATAGCGCAAAGCTTCTCCTAAAGCAGGGAAATCCCCTAGGAAAGCCAGAGCCTGTGTTCTCCAAAGTCCCTGATGAGGAGATAAAGAGGCAGATCCAAAAGCTTGACAATCCTGCACCCATGAAGAAGACTTTGGTAAAGAAGGAGGAAAAGCCCATGATACCATTTGACGAGTTTGCAAAGCTTGATATAAGGACTGGAAAGATAGTCTCCGTTGAAGACCACCCGAAGGCTGACAAGCTCTATGTGATGAAGATTGATGTTGGCGAGGAAAGGACTATAGTTGCAGGTATTAAGAGCTACTATAAGAAGGAAGAGCTAATCGGAAAGAAGATAGTAGCGATTTGTAATCTAGAACCAGCAACAATACGCGGTGTAAAGAGCGAGGCCATGATACTGGCAGCTGACGACGGAAAGCTTGTCTCGCTGTTAGAAGCGGACAAGGAAATCAAAACAGGTGCAAAGATTAGATAAATATATTTTTATTCTCTTTTTATCTCACTTTTAACCCACTAACTTTTTAAGATAACACGCATCTTTTTACACATGGCAGACCCAATTGGAGAAAAGATTGTTATTACCGTATTATCAGCCGATAGGCCCGGGATTGTGGCAGGCGTCACAAGGGTCCTAGCTGACCTAAACGTCAATATATTAGAGTTAAGCCAGACGGTCCTCGATGGCGTATTCTCAATGATAGCTATAGCTGACATATCTACGTCAGGTTATGACTTTAAGAAGATAAAGCATGACCTTGAGACGGAAGGTGTGAAGCTTAACATTAATCTCCTTATCCAGCGGAAGGAGATATTTGACAGGATGCACAGGGTTTGAAGTGTATGGTTACATCTGATGAGATTCTTGAGACAATCAAGATGGTTAAGGTTGAGCAGCTTGATATAAGAACTGTAACGCTCGGGATAAATCTACTTGACTGCGCCAAAAATGATGTTGGCCACACATGCGAGAGGATAGCTGAAAAGCTAGAGGATAAAGCAGGGGATTTTGTCGAGATAGTAAACAGCGTTCAGGAAGACTTTGGCATCCCTATAGTGAACAAAAGGATAGCTGTCACCCCAATTTCACTTATAATAAATGCTCTCGGCATGCCTTCAAAGAAGGCGGCTGTAAAGATCGCCACAACTCTTGATGAGGCGGCTGAAGACCTTGGCATTAATTTTATTGGTGGTTACACAGCTTTGGTGCATCGTGCAGCATCATTAGGAGACAACATGCTTATCGAATCAATTCCAGAGGCCATGGAAGCTACAGAGAGATTGTGCTCATCTGTTGTTGTCGCATCAACTCGTGATGGAATCAACATGGACGAGATCCTTAGGATGGGAAGAATTATCAAAAAGACTTCTGAAATATCCGATACAGGTTGCGCTAGGCTAGTTGTGCTCGCAAACGCACCTGAGGACATACCCTTCATGCCAGGTGCTTACCACGGCATTGGAAACTCTGACGCATCAATTAACGTTGGTATAAGCGGGCCAGGCGTCGTTAGGGCTGCAGTAGAAAAGACCGATGGCAACTTCATGGAGCTTTGCGACACAATTAAGAGAGTTTCATTTAAGATTGTCAGGGCCGGGGAATTAATCGGTGAAGAAGTTGCAAAGAGGATGAAGGTTGATTTTGGATCAATTGACCTATCCTTGGCACCAACTCCTGCAGTTGGAGATAGTGTAGCAAAGATAATTGAAGACATGGGCATCGAGCACTGCGGAGGGCCAGGCTCAACATGCGCTCTAGCACTCTTGACTGATGCAGTAAAGAAAGGGGGCATCATGGCCAGCTCTAGAATAGGAGGGTACAGCGGTGCATTCATTCCAGTATCAGAAGATAGGGGCATGATAGAAGTTGCAAAAGATGGCTACATCAACATTGAAAAGCTTGAAGCCATGACCTCGGTATGCTCTGTAGGGCTTGACATGGTACCAATACCAGGCGACACCCCAGAAGAGATTATAGCAGGCATAATTGCAGATCAGATGGCCATAGGTGTTTACAACAATAAGACTGTAGGTGTTAGGCTTGTCCCAATCAAAGGGAAGAAGGAAGGAGACTATGTCCACTTCGGAGGGCTACTCGGGGAAGGCGCAGTAATGCCTGTAAAGAAGGTCGACTGCTCCAAGTTTGTTAAAAGAGGCGGCAGGATCCCGGCATCAGTCACAAGCTTTAGGAATTAATTTATTCTCTTTTCTAATTATTCAAAATATTTATATACAAATACCATATACAGTATTTGATGAAAGAAAAGACTACAAAAGACAAAATAAAGGAAACAGTTGTTCCAATTTTAAAAAAACATAATGTCAAGAGGGCATCACTATTTGGATCTATAGTAAGTGGCAACTATACAGACAAAAGCGATATAGACATTCTAGTTGAATTAGATGATGGCCTAAGTCTTTTGGATTTCATTGACATTAAACTCGAGATAGAGGATGCAACAAAGAGAAAAGTTGATCTTGTAGAATATGCTACCATTAAACCTTCTTTGAAAAAATACATCTTAAAACAGCAGGAGGACCTATTCTGAAAAAGAGTATTGATGTATACATTGAAGACATACTAGATAGCATTGAATCTATAGAAAATTATACGGAGAGCGTCTCTGAAAAAGAATTTTATGAGAATCCCATATTACAAGATGCAGTTATCAGAAGGCTTGAAATAATAGGAGAAGCAGTAAAAAACATACCTAAAGAGACTAGGGAAAAATATCCTCACGTGCCGTGGAGGAGTATTTCTGGACTTAGGGATATATTGATTCACGAGTACTCTGGGGTAAGCATGAATAGAGTTTGGTTAATCATCTCTTCTGATTTAAAGGAATTAAAGAAAAATATTATAAAAATTAAAGAAGATTGATCTCTCCAATTTGAAAAGAGGCGGCAGGATCCCGGCATCAGTCACAAGCTTTAGGAATTAATTTTTTCCTTACTTTTTCAGAAATGGAATTTAAGTATGGAATAAGTATTTTTAAATATTCTTTAAAGGTCTCATCTAAGGGATTTAGTAATATTTTTTCTTCCTCGCCTAGGATAAATTTCTCAAGACTAAGGGCAGATATATTCTTTACATATTTGCTATATTGAAGCATAAACATAGTTTTATCTATAATCTCGTCTTCAAAAGATTTTATGTCTAGGTCATCCTTAGATGAAATCATATAGATATCTATAAAATCCCTGCTTTTAACGACTCTTCTAGTTAATATTGCGCGTGCCTTTTCAACTAAAATCTCCTTGATGTCATAACACGGTATTTTTATATTTTCCAAAAGGTCAGTATACTCTGGGTATAAGAAATCTATCTCCTTTTTAGGGATGTCTTTTACAAGTGTTGTAACGGGCATTTCTGCTTCCTTGTACAATAGTTTCTCTACAAAATTTATTTGTATTTTTATGAACTGTTCCGTTTCCATTAGCTCTGAATCATACCACAGTTTGAATGTTACAAATTTGTTACTCCCTCCAAACTCGATGTACCTATCGTCTGATTTATCTGCAATAAATCTAATATTTAACTCAGAACTTATTTTGCTTAATATCTCACCAGTCTTATCTATATTTTTCGATAGAATCTTACGTACTTCTTTTTGGCTTTTATTTGGGAAATCTTCCTGGTTTCTATAAGTGAAGTCCAAATCTTCAGAAAATCTGTAGTAACCATAGTAACATTTTATGAGGCATGTTCCACCTTTGAAAATAAACTCTTTGAAAAAGTCAGTTTTAGATAACTTAAGGAGCAGTCGATGGATAATTATGTCCTTCTCTAATAAGAATTTGTTACTTATCTCCAATCTACCTGATACATAATCTAAAAATTCCCTCATAATCCCTCTATAAATATTTCTACAGATCTGTTATAATTTTTTGAGTATTCTAATAGTTTTGGAATGGAACAGTAAGGGATAAATGGGGAGATTCTGTCTTTTATTTCATCATCACTTTTTCCGTTATATTTATCTAGGTAGATTATATCGAGAACAGTTTTTTCTTTGTCGGAATACTTACACCCTCTCAAATCAATTGTTCCAAATCCGAATAAATCAGGCTTTACTTTTATGAATCGAATTTTGTTTCCCAAGACTTTTATTGGATTCTCTCTGAATATACTATCATTTATTATGGTGTCTAGGGTGTAGAATTCATGTGTTAGATTGTTCATCTTCAATGCAGATTCAAGACCAAAATACCAATTTGTTACACCTTTCTTAGATAATGCCTCGGATATCGCCTCCCTGTGATTAACATTCATCCTCTTAAGTTTTCGCTCTTCTATAGTTGGATTATAAAACACGCCCCTTAAAATTGTGTAAAGATAATTATTTCTAGTCAGGTAGGCTATTGAATCTGAATAGGGTATGCCTAGCGAATTTGAATATTTTTTGATTAAATCTCTGGAAACATACCTTTTATCACCATTAAGTTTCTTAACCAATAATGAATAATTCATTTTATCACATAATATGATATATTCTATCATATTATGATATAAAAATCTTTAGGTTGTATTTAGTAAAATACTCATTGCCAATGAGTAGATTTATATATAAGTACTCATTATCAATGAGTATGACTACCAAGGAGATATTAAGGCAGGTAGTAATAAATCAAAGGAATGAACTAAACGTCCAGAAAGAAACCGTAAGAAGGGAGCTATTAGACAAAGTATTAGATTTCTTTGAAGATGAAAGGATAATTATCCTAACTGGCATAAGGCGATGCGGTAAATCCACTTTATTAAAGCAGCTCATGCAGAATACATCAGGATGGTGCTATCTAAACTTTGAAGATGAAAGGCTAATAGACTTTAATGCTAAAGAATTTGAAACTCTAAATGAAGTCTTGATAGAAGCTTACGGCCAATCAAAAATCTACTTTTTCGATGAGATCCAGAATGTCGAGAAATTTGAAACTTTTGTTAGAAGATTGCAGGACGAAGGCAAAAAAATAATACTAACTGGATCAAATGCTTCGCTTCTTAGTAAAGAGTTTGGCACAAGGCTCACCGGGAGGTACAAAGTGTTTGAACTCTATCCTTTCTCATTCAGTGAATTTCTCTTATTTAAAAATATAGCCGTCAATAAGCATGATTTTTACTTATCTGAAAAAAAGATTAATCTCCAAAATCTCTTTGAAGAATACCTTACCTCAGGGGGATTCCCAGAGTACCTAAAAAATCAAGACGAGGATTACTTAAAAACAGTATATGAGAACATACTGTACAAGGATATAATAGTCAGGTACTCTATAAAGAAAGAGAAAATATTGAAGGAGCTTGTGAACATGCTTGCGACAAACGCTTCATGCAAGTTTACATACAACTCTCTTAAGAAAACACTCGGCCTTGGAAATGCCATAACTGTGAAGGAATATATCTCCTATCTTGGGAACTCTTACCTATTCTTTGAAGTGTTAAAATTCTCTCATTCATTGAGACAGCAGCTAAACTCCCCCAGGAAGATATACCTTGTTGATCAAGCGTTCAACAAGATATCCGGCCTAACATTTACACCAAATAAAGGTAGGAACTTAGAGAACCTGATATTCATTGAATTAAAAAGACAAAATAAGGAGATCTATTATTACTCAAATAAGAATGAATGCGATTTTCTGGTCAAGAGAGGAAACAGGATAACAGATGCGATACAGGTTTCGTATATGCTCGATGAAACTAACAGAGTGCGGGAGATAGCTGGATTGATTGATGCGATGAATGCTCTAAAACTAAAGGAAGGATTAATTATAACTTTTGAGCAGACTGAAGATATAAAAATTGAAGATAAAAAAATTAGAGTTATACCTGCTTATAGGTGGATTATTGAAGGGGCGGATTACACAAAGTGATTAAAGAAGGTTGATCTCTCCAATTTGAAAACAGGCGGCAGGATCCCGGCATCAGTTACAAGCTTTAGGAATTAAATTTATTTCTTTTCTTATTTTTTTCAATTAAGTTTAAATATATGCAATATGTATTGATAACCAGTACATGTGATTATTATGAAAAAACTAGTTTCCTTACTAATAATCGGGATTTTTGCCATCTCACTTTTGAGTGGATGTTTAGAAACATCCTATGTTAACATATATCCAGATCATGTTGAAGGGTGTCAGACTAGACCAATTATTTATGGCCTTGGCTTAGATCCATTATGTATGGACCAATGCGGCTCAACTCAAAATCCAGATTGTGAAACTATATGCGCTAATTATCCATTACCTATACAAGTGACTTTGCCTTACACCTTTTCTGTCCCAAGATGCAGTCCAAACAACGCGAGGGAGGACTTCAAAAATGCTCGCACTTGCATGGACTACTCAGGTTGCACACCAGGGCAAGAATGCGACGGTATATCATGCTCTACTTTCCTTTTACCGAGTAATTACAGATGTCAGGTCGTTGGTGAATCCTACAAACTTGAAATAGGTTATAACGGAACTATATATGTAAATGGAACACCATTTGGAATACCTGGTGGCTCCATAACTGTTACATTTTTAGATAGACCTGAGGAAGATCCGGATGTCAATGAACTTGCAATCATTGGTATACCTTCATCTATAACAATTACTGGTGATGGGCAAGGTACTGCCGGTATAAAGTTTTCAAGCATCTGCTGCTATGAATGCAGGGAGAAATCGATACCTGCAGCGATACTTTACCCGAAGATTGATATCGAAGCCTTCAAGATAGTTGGCGGGGATACAATTATTCAAGATGGAAAGGTAATATCAAGCTTTAACATATCGCCCGGAACTCAACAGACAGAAATCCAGATTGAAAACAGGGGATTCTTCACACAGAATGATGTAAGGGTTAGAGTTGATGGATTGCCAAAAGGAATTACTCTTGACCTTGATCCAGGAGTACAGAAGATAAAAGCGCACAAGATTGGAACTTACAAAGCAACATTTACAGTGGATCCTGATGTTTCATCAGGGAGATACCCAGTTGTGATGACTGCATTTTCATTGAACGGAACATTTGACAGAATTTTGGTGGAAATAGTAGTTCCATAAATTTTTATTTTTTCTTTATATTTCTAATTTTGGAAAACACTTATATAGGTGCTCGCCGTAAAAAAATATAGCTTAAAGGTGTTAACTATGAAGAAAATAATTGCAATATTAATATCGGCTGTGGGACATATTTATTTTAAACACTAGTCTTTTACAATGATCACATAGGCTCGATAGCCTATGTATTTCTT
>LNJC01000045.1 GCA_001587575.1 Candidatus Methanofastidiosum methylothiophilum | reverse complement strand
TATGTGTTCACCTAAAATTCACCAAGATATTGGACTTCCATCAAACACAGCCTTATATGCCTGTGCTCTCATGACGGTCCTTTGAATTCGTTCATCAGATGATTCACGTTTTCATTGGAACTTGAGACATAGTGTCTCTCATTATATACTCAAAGGTAATAAGATATTAAAAATTATTGCAAAATCAGGCACTGATCTCGCTATTTAAAAGGATTTCATGGTGACCTATGAATCCAGATAAATCTTTAGATGAGTTAGATACCGGGTAGACAAATTGAGTTTTCTTAGAAATTTGTTTTATTAAAGTGTCAAGAGGTAAAGTTGGATCCATCATTTCAGGCTCTCTAGTTAATATTTCTTCGACTTTAAACTCTTTTATTAATGTATCTGGGTGGTGTTTGGCATTGATAGTCTTTCTAAATTTATAAAGACCAAATAAAAGATCTTTAACAGATATTAAGCCCATATAGTTATTTTGTGATTTGATTGCAAAGTATCTAATTCCTTCCTCCAAATATTGTTTTCTTGCATGAATTACCCTGTCACCCCAAGATAGAGTATTATACTTTTTAGTCATTGCATCTCCAATAGTCCCTTTTGATTCAACTAGAGGTATCATGTGCCTCCTAGTAATGACCCCCACCATCTCTTCTCCTTCAACTACTGGCAATATAGATATGTAATCGCTTCTAAAGAATTCTAAGGCTTTTTTGACATTTTCATCTGCAGATATTGTATATGGATTTTTAGTTATAGAGGAAGAAATATGGAACGACGAAACATCTAGATTTAGACTTCTTGGGTCTCCAATCTTCTCAATAATATTGCTTGCAGTGAGAACTCCGATTAATTTCCCATCGTTAACTACTGGAAGTCTCAAGACCCCCTTCTTCTCCATTATTTTTATTGCGTCTGATAGTTTTCGGTCTTTATCTACTTTTATTGGGCGTTTCATAATTTCTCTTACTTCCATTCAATCACCACCTTCGATTATTAAAATAAGAATAAAATATAAAATAACAAAATAAGTTTTTAACACATATTCTGGCAAGGGTAATCAACTTATCACCTGGACCTAAATATGGGTTAATAGTTCTCTTCTTCCATAATTTCCTTGCAATCGTCACAAACAAACTGTCCATTGACAAGTTTTAATGCGGATGTATAAGTGCCACATATTTCACAAATTCCCCCTTCAGGATGGGGCGTGGCTATAACACTATCTTCAGGTTCAAATCTCCATTCCTCAAAGGATAATGACAATATATCTCTTGGAGTTATTATTGCAACAGGTATGCCTTCATCCATGACTACCAGATTTCTAATTTTTTCTTGGGTTATCAGTTCTGAGGCATCTCTTATCATCTTGCCACTACTAATTGTAACTACTGGTGAAGTCATTATTGATTCTAAAGTAACTTCTGATGGTTTTCTCTTTTTTGATACAACTTCTCTTAATATATCTCTTTCAGAGACTATACCAACAGGCTCACCTTCATCGACTACTACTACAGCATTAGAATTGTCTTTAGTCATGGCTCTAGCTGCGCTTGAAACAGTGTCTTTAGGTTTCATGAGAATTATATCTCGTTTTATAACCTTAGATAGGGGTACATCAAGCATTCAAACACCTACTTTAACAATTTCATTAAGTTTTCTAGATATTTAAGTCTTTGGAGTAAAGGTTAAAAGGGTATTACAAAAATTGTGTTTGTGGATACATGAAGAATATCAAGGTATTTGGTTTAAATCTAGATCCAGACGAAAGAGATGAATCAGTAGTTAGCAAATTTTCAAATGCAGACTCTAATATTAAAGATCCTTATGAAATAGTATCTGAAAAGCTAAAAGATTCTAATGATGTAAAATACATCCAATTAGGAAAAGTGCAAGTTGAGCCTTGGCTAGTGCCTGCACCAAAGAAAGAAGATCTTTTTATGGTTGATGTAGATAACCTTGTTGCTTTTATTGATGCTGACGGATGTAGAGAATATGCATTGAAGGTAAAGGAGTTTATTGAAGAGAAGGTATTTCCTGATACGCCATTAATGATTGGTGTTGACCACTCTGGAACTGGCGGATGTATCGAAGCTTTGGCGGAAAAATATGGAAAGGCAAATCTATCTGTTGTAATGCTCGATAGCCATTTTGATGGGATAATCCCGACCCAACGATTAAAATTAATACAGCATGATATTGAGTATAATCCACAAACTAAATTCTCAAAAGAAGATCCTTATTTATATAATAGAGTTGACAGCTTCAACGCTGATTCTTTTCTTTACTTCCTTCTAAAAGAAAAGAAGATTGTGCCTAAGAATCTCTTCGTTTTAGGAGTTTCAGACTACCCCCCAAATGCAGCTAAAGATGCAAGAGATTCTAGGATTAGAGAGTATTACGAATTTTATAGAAAGTTTGAGGAAGATGGGGTTACAATTCTACCAAAGAATAAATTAAAAGCAAATTTCGATATGGCTTTGAAAAAAGTATTGGAAAAAATTAAAACGCCATATGTCTATGTTTCAGTCGATATTGATATAGGCTCAAGACAAGCCTTGACAGGTGCAAGATTTCTAGATTACCTTGGCCTTGAAGAATCTGAAATATACAAAATACTCGATGGATTAAATAAATATGCAAAAGAGAAAAAAATAGAAATTGTGGGCGCTGATGTAATGGAGATAGATCAACTAAAAGCCGGTAAAAAATTTGGTAAGAATTACGATAGGACTTATGACATTACTCTAGAAGTTATCAAAAGGATTTTCAAGTAAGAAGAATATTTTAATTAAATTAAAAATAATAAAAAATTTTTATCTTATCTTTTAAGAGTTATCTCAATTGCAGAAACGTTGGCACTTGAATTGTCGTCTCTTGTAATTGTTTCTGTTGATGTAGTTATTTTTTGTACGTTAACATCGTTTACAAATTTGTTTCTGACTATTTCTGCAACGTCGACTGCTCTAGAAATTGCTCTTCCTCTTGCTTTAATTACTACATTTTCTGTTTCTTTTTTGTTGAGCTGTGTTACAACAGCTAAAACATAGTTCATTACAGGTTTACTACCGACAAACACTATATTTTCGTCTGACATTACTAATCCTCCTCTACAGTTATTGCGTTCACTGCGCATTCGTTAACACATAGGAGACATGCTATGCAATCTTTTTCATTAATTACGACTGCTACATCCCCTTGCATTTCAAATACTTCTACTGGACATGTTGATATGCAAATTCCACATCCTGTACATTCATCGCTTACTGTTACCTTTGGCATCTGATAACCTCAAATTTTGAGATTAATTTTGATATATAAGTTTACCGTTATTTCAATTTTACTGCCGTGCCGTAAGCTAACATCTCAGCAGCTCCAGTCATTACTGCGCTTGTGGAATATCTTATGTTTATGACTGCATCTGCATCTACACTCTGTGCGTCTTCCATCATTCTTTGTAATGCTTCCCTTCTTGATTCAGAAAGCATTTGCGTGTATTCTGTTATCTCCCCTCCAACAACAGTTCTAAGGCCAGCAACGATATCCTTACCAATGTGTTTTGCTCTAATTGAATTACCAGATACTACCCCAATTATTTTTTCTATTTCTCTACCTGGTATAAAGTCCGTAGTTGTGATTATCACGCTACCACCTAAAACTTTTGGAACCAAGCCTTTAAATAATTAATCCAATAAAATAGAAAGTTCCTTTATTCTATCCCTTATATAAGCTGCTTTTTCAAAATCTAAATTATTTGCTGCATTTATCATTTCATCGTGGAGATATGCCAAATATTCTTCTGGATCCTCAACTTTTGTTATTTTGTACTCTTCTTGTTCTTTTTCAGGAAGATCTATCTTTTTCTTAATTGTTTTAGGTATAATGTTATTTTTAATATTGTAGTCACTCTGTATTTTGCGTCTTCTATCTGTTTCACTGATAGCTTTTTTCATTGAGGATGTAACCGTATCTGCATACATGATCACAGTGCCAGATATGTTTCTTGCAACTCGCCCCATTATCTGAATTAAAGAAGTTGTAGATCTAAGATATCCTTCTTTGTCTGCATCTAGAATTGCAATCAAAGAAACTTCGGGAAGATCAAGTCCTTCTCTCAATAAATTAATACCTACAAGACAATCATATGCCCCAGCTCTAAGTTCACTTAATAGTTTTACCCTCTCCAAAGTATCAATTTCAGAGTGTAGATACCTTGCATTTATTCCTAGTTCAAGGAGGTAATCTGTAAGATCTTCAGCCATTCTTTTTGTAAGGGTCAATACCAATGTTCTTTCGTTATTTTGGATTCTCTTTTTAACTTCAGAAACAAGATCGTCAATCTGCCCCTCTCTTTTTTTTATTATAACAACTGGATCTATCAATCCAGTTGGCCTTACTATTTGCTCGACTACTTTTTCTGAAGTACTGAGCTCGTAATCTGCTGGGGTTGCTGAAACAAAAATAACTTGATTTAAGAGAGATTCAAATTCATTCCACTTTAGTGGCCTATTGTCAAGTGCAGAAGGAAGTCTAAATCCATAGCTGACAAGAGTCTCCTTTCTTGATCTATCACCTTCATACATCCCCCTAATTTGAGGAACAGTAATGTGGGATTCATCTATTATTAAAAGAAAATCTTTTGGAAAATAGTTAATTAACGTATCAGGTTTTTCTCCTGCCTTTCTTCCAGAAAAATAACGGGAGTAGTTCTCAATTCCCTTACAATAACCCATCTCTTGCATCATCTCTATATCGTATTTAGTTCTTGTTTCAATTCGATGCGCCTCGATAAATTTACCTTTAGAATTTAAATCTGCTAATACCCCTTCAAGTTCATTTTGAATTTCTGTTATTACTTTACCTAAAGTTTCTTCAGGGATTAGATAGTGACTTGCAGGATAAATGTAAATATTTTCAATTTCGCCCATATTTGTAAAATTAATTGGATGAATCTTTCTGATATTAGTTATTTCATCTCCAAAGAATTCAACTCTTACAACATAGTCTGTGAATAGGGGAAAGAGTTCTACTACATCTCCTCTTGCTCTGAAAGTTCCACTTTTAAAATCTGAATCATCTCTCTTATACTGCATCGATACAAGTTTTCTTAAGAAATCGTCTCTATCGATATGCTCATTTTTTCTTATGAATGTACCCATCTCTTTGTAGGTTTCAGGCGCCCCAAGACCGTAGATACATGAAACACTTGCAACGACTATGCAGTCGCTTCTTGAAAGAAGAGAGGCTGTTGCAGAGTGCCTCATTCTAGTTAATTCCTCGTTTATAGAAACATCTTTTTCAATATATGTATCCGTGTGTGGTAGATAAGCCTCAGGTTGATAATAATCATAATAACTGACAAAATACTCAACTGCATTATTTGGGAAAAATGATTTAAACTCGGAGTAAAGCTGAGCGGCTAAAGTCTTATTTGGAGAAATGACAAGTGTTGGTTTGTTAAATTTTTCTATCAAATTTGCTATTGTGAATGTTTTTCCTGATCCTGTGACTCCAAGAAGAGTCTGATATTTGTATCCTTTCTTTAATCCTTCATTTAACTGTGTTATAGCTTGAGGTTGATCACCATTTGGTTGAAATTCAGAATATAGTTTGAAATCTCCCACACGTAGAAGAAATAGGATTATTTTAAATAGTTTATTAGTACGATTTTTTAATTTTAAAAGGAAATCACGAAAATAAATTTAAACAAGTAAACTAGATACAGAACATGACTCTTTTAGTTGTATCGACAGTACCTAATGAGGATATGGCTAAGTATTTATCAAAAATCCTATTAGAAAATAGAATTGCTGCTTGTGTAAATATAATATCAGAAGTAAAAAGCCACTATTGGTGGAATAAATCGATAGAAAGTTCAAATGAAGCAATTTTGCTAATCAAGACAACTGAGGATAAATATAGTCAATTAGAAGATCTAATCAGAAAGAATCATCCCTACGAAATTCCAGAGATAATAGCTTTTGATATAAAAAAAGGATTTATTAAATATCTAAATTGGATAGAAGATGAAACTAAGACTCTTCCTTAACTTCAAAGACTTTTGAACACTCTACGTCAGAGTATTTATGGCAAGAAAAGATCTTATCCCCATAATAAATTGTTTCAAAGTCAAATAAATCAGGAGAACGATAGAACTTATCATACACTATTAAAAGATCCTCTTCTTCAATTATGTATTCTTCTTCATCTTTAGTTTTAATATAAAATAAATTATTATCTTCATCAAAACCTATTCTCTTAATATCTTCATACTTAATATGGGATATTTCAGGAATTGCCTTTATTAGTTTTTCATAGAACGATCCTCTATTTTTAATGTCAAGAAGGATCATCTTACAAATCTTTACCTTTTCATAATAGTTGTCTTCATTCTCATCAGGCATTAAAAGGGGCTCTTTTCTTTCCTTTTCAAGCTCTTTCAATGCGGATAGCTCTTCAACATAAAGATTATTTTTATATATACCAAATACTACTCCTTTTTCTCTTAGTGTTTCAAGTCTTTTTATGAAAGAGTCAAGATCCCATATGAGCTCTACGTCCATGCAATTAGGTCTAAGTATAAGTTATTTAAATGCCTTTTCAAATTAGACTACATGGAACTTTATGCGCTCGTTAATTATATGGATGATTATCTTAGGGTAAGTGAAATATCAGACGTTTCAATAAATGGATTACAAATAGAAGGAAAAAAAGATGTGAAGAAATTATGCCTTGGAGTAGATAGTTCTCTTGAAATATTTAAGGAGACTTCAAAAAGAAAAGCGGACCTCCTATTGGTTCATCATGGACTTATTTGGGGAGGATTAAAAAGTATAAGGGGCCTTGTAAAAGAAAGAATCTCATATCTTTTAGAAAAAGATATTTCTCTTTACGCTGCGCACCTTCCACTTGACATGCATCCTGAAGTTGGAAATAATATAGGGCTCATAAAAATTTTAAATCTCTTGGATCCTGAGCCTTTTGGAGCATACCATGGAATAAAGATAGGATTCAAGGGAAAATACGAAAAAATGAAGAGTGTTAAAGAGATATCTAAAACTCTAGAAAAATCACTTCCTGCTAAAGTTGAGTCTTTCAACTTTGGCCCTGATAAAATAAAATCTGTTGGAATAGTAAGTGGATGTGGAGGCTCAGCTTTTGAAGATTGTATAAAAGAAGAGATTGATCTATTTATCACTGGTGAGCCATCTCACACTATTTACCATATTGCAAAAGAGGCAGGGATTAATCTAATATTTGCTGGACACTATGCGACAGAAAAACTTGGTGTAATGGCCTTAGGAAAAAATATTGAAGAAAAATTTAAAATAAAAACAGAGTTTATTGATATACCAACAGGTCTTTAACAAACAATATCTGAAAGTCTTCCAGTGTTTATTGCATTTTTAATTTCTAATGCTATCCTTCTTCCTGTAGACATTGGCTTTCCGTATTTAATGTAAGTGTAAGGTGAATATGGTTCAAAAAGATTTGTGCCTGCAACAATTCTAGCAGATATCTCAAATATGTATATCTCGGCTTCAGGCGTAATTACACCTTCTAAACAAAATGGCCCAAATAATCCTCTCTCAGAGATTAACTCTTTTGATTTTTCTACAACTCGTTCTCCCATTCCAAATATCTCTGGAAGTAAAGATTCTCTAACAGTGATGGGCATGTTACCAACAACAACATAACTTGGATCAATTTTCTTTAGGGCAAACTGGTCTCTTGCAGATATCCTTCCAATTGAGTCAACGTTGCTTTCGTATCTTTTATCAAAACTCATTATCTCTAACTCATTAGTTAATAGACTGTAAAAATAGTGGAAATAAGCTGGAACGCCTATGATATACTCTTGAATTACATATTTCTCATTGATGTGGTCAGCAATCTTTTCATAGAAATCTTCGGTGTCTTTAGCAAGGAAATATCCCATTCCTCCTTTTGCCCCATAGAATTTTACGATAACTGGCCTATCAATATCCTCTGGCCTATTGAATATTCTCGGAATTTTAATATTCGATTTAGTTAACCATTTTCTTTCAAGGTCTCTTGCAGACTCCCACTCTAGGACATCTTTGTTGCCAAAGTACATTACCTTCAAATTTTTGAAATCATCAATCTTCATATACGCGATGAAAGAACCGTGAGGAATTAAGATAGTATTTCTCTTTGCAAGTCCATCTTGCAGATTAAATAATTCTTTGAAATGATCAACAGAAATAATCTCGTCGGCTACACCAAAACTTCTATAGACTTTTTCTGAGCCTTTTTTTGCAATACATAAAGTCTTAAATCCTTCATCTTTAGCGCCCTTTAGAATCTGAAGGGCAGAGTGACTTCCAAGAGTCGCAATAGTATAATCTGTTGCAGCCATTGAGTATTAACTTAACTAATAATACTTAAAACTTTCTGTAGAGTTAAGAGAAAATTATTTAAATTAACTTTCCAAACGTGCCAAAGTGATGGAAAAGAGAGCATTAATTAGCGTTACTGATAAAAAAGGACTTGAGAAGTTTTCTAAGATTCTGTCTAATTTAGGTTTTGAAATTGTATCGACAGGTGGCACTTTAAAATTTCTATTAGAAAATGGAATTAACGTTACGCCTATTGAAAAAGTAACAGGATTTAAAGAAATGATAGGGGGCAGGGTTAAAACTCTTCACCCAAATATTCATGGAGGAATTCTTTATATAAGAGATAATAAAGGTCATGAAAATCAAATAATTTCAGAAGGGATAAAACCTATAGACATCGTTGTGTGTAATCTTTACCCTTTTCAAGAAACTGTATCAAATAATCCGCCCCTTGATGAAGCTGTTGAAAATATTGATATTGGGGGTGTAACTCTCCTAAGGGCAGCTGCTAAAAATTTCAAATATGTTACTGTTATCGTTGATCCCAATGATTACGATAGTGTGGCAAAAGAGTTACTAGAAAAGGGAAACACTTCATATGAAACAAGGAAAAAATTATGTGTTAAAGCTTTTTCTCATACAGCGGATTATGATAGTGCAATTGACTCTTATCTTTCTGAAGTATTGACTGATAATAAGAAATTGAGACTTTCCTTTGAGTCTGGTAGAAATCTTAGGTATGGAGAAAATTGGCATCAAAAGGCATCCTTCTTCAAAAAAGATACCGTTGAGCCTTCTGCTTCCAATATGAAACAGCTTCATGGCAAAGCTCTTTCATATAATAACTATTTGGATATAGAAGCAGCTCTTAATGTAGCAAAGGAGCTTTCCACTTATAACGCTGCAGTGATTGTAAAACACCTTAATCCTTGTGGTATAGCAACAGGGAAGACTTTATTTGATGCTTTGAAAAATGCTTGGGATGGGGATAGGGTATCTGCTTATGGCAGCATAATTGCATTGACGAAAAAGGTTGACTTGGAAACTGCTTCTTTTCTTAAAGGTAAGTTTGTTGAAGTAATAATTGCCCCTTCATTTGAGGATGATGCACTAGAATTTTTGAAGAATAAGAGTAAAGATTTGAGAATTTTAGAAACGGGTGATCTTTTCACTTCTGAAGATAAAGTCTACAAATTCTTGATAGGCGGGGTCATCGAACAGGACAGGCCAAAAGGGCTCTATGAAAAGTGGGAATGTGTCACGAGAGAAAATTATCCAGATAGTAAAAAAGAGCTAGGACTTTTTACTATTATTGCGACAAAGTATACGAAGTCTAACTCTATAGTTTTAGGAATGGAGTATGAAAAAGGCCAGTTTAAAGTATTAGGAAGTGGAGTAGGGCAGCCAAATAGAGTTGATTCACTAAGAAAACTTGCAATACCAAAAATCTACGAGAATCTTGAAAATATGTGGAATGAAGAAAAGCCTAATTTATCTAAAGAAGCCTTTTTCAAGGAAAAGATTTCAGAGTGTGTTCTTGTTTCAGATGCATTCTTCCCTTTTGACGATACCGTAAGAGTAGCTGCAGAACATAACATAAAATATATTATCCAATCTGGAGGCTCAATAAGGGATAAAGAAGTAATAGAAACTTCAAATCAATTTGGAATCTCTATGATCTTTACTGGAATGAGGTACTTCAATCACTAATTACCATATTTTAGGTATTAATCTATACTTGACTTCTTTGGTATATTCAAGATAACCGTCTAGCTCTTTCTGCAATGTTTTATCCTCTAGGTAAGTTCTTAGAATTAAGGGTAGAACTGTAAAAAGATTTATTGTTATACCCCAGAAGGATCCTAATACCAAAGGTGTTGCAAAAGTGTACATTATTCCGCTAGTGTATCCAGGATGTCTTACATATGCGTACGGACCACCTTTACAGACCACTTGTCCTCTATCTTTTTGTATTCTAACAACTGTTGAAAAAAATCTATTATTCTTCTTTGCCCAGAGGAATATTGACTGCCCTATTATGTAAAGGGCTATACCAATAATTACAATAAATAAGGGTAGTTTGGGGGACCACCCAAAACGACCAACATCAAGAGCAGATAAAATTATCATTACAAAATAAAAAGGGGAGGAAATCATAAAGTATATTTTGTCCCAGCTTTTCATGCCCTCACCAGGTTTTAATCTTTCTTTAATTAATTCATTATTACCTGATAAAAAATAATAAGTCAATAAAACAAATATAATATTTAATCCATTGTAAATCCAGCCTTGCCAGTAATTTAAACGGCCTGCAGAAATAAATGTGATGGCTAAGATAAATGCATAGCTAAGAATTCCTCTAATTAGGATTTTATAGTTTAATTTGTCTTCCGCCATGAAGAGAATTATGTTATAGATATTTAAAGATAAGTCCTTTATTGGAAATTGAAAATTTTTAGAGTATAAATTTAATATTCAACTTGATTAATTAACTAAATCAAAAAGAATAATATCTCTAAATTTTAGGATTGTGTAATCTGCTAAAAATTTCGCCTAGCTTTAAATCTTGATTTTTCTAATATTGACATGAAGCTAGACAATGAA
>LNJC01000044.1 GCA_001587575.1 Candidatus Methanofastidiosum methylothiophilum | reverse complement strand
TACCCCTCCTATGTTATCTTACATTTTAGTCTGAGTATCAGAGTGTTTTAATCTCTCAACTTCATTCCAAAGTTTTAATTTTTCTCCATCAGCTGGTTTTTGATAATTAATTCCATGTGGCATAGATTTTCCATTTTCATCAACTGTGACAAATGTCACAAACCCATCAACTATCTGCTCACCACTTACTCTTTTGAATATTTTTGTATAAATTGTAAGGCTCGTTTTACCTACATGGGCTAAAACAGAGTCAATCTGCAAAATATCCCCGTTGTTACCGGGTCTAATAAATTTCATACCATGGACCTTAATACAGACAATCTTAGAAGGATCTCCATATACTCTTGAAGCTTCAATAAAAGCCCCCTCAACAAACCACATTGAAGTCACACCGGCAAAAAGGGTGCCGTGATGATTCAAGTTCTCAGGTCTAACAAGTTTAGATATTGTAGTAAAATTTGAAGTACTCATAAAATCAACCTTAAAGTGGGGACACAGGGATTTGAACCCTGATCCATGGATTTCCCCATCAAACTCCAGAATTTCTTCATCGGCAAATGCCATCAGTAATCTCTTTCATCTGGAAAGGATTCTGGAGTCCATGATGATGGCCTGGTTACACCATGTCCCCTTTGCGAAGCCGGGGGAGGGAGTTGAACCCTCGTAATCGGATCTGCAGTCCGAGGCCGAGCCTCTCGACAACCCCGGCTTAATCAAAATAGCCTTTAAGTATTTTATAAAACTTTCGTTAAATACTTTGAAGGCGAAGAAACGAACTCTTCCAATGTTATTTTAGCTTCATTACCTGTTTTTAGGTCACGTAGGGTGATATTTCCCTCCTTAAGGTCTCTTTCCCCCACTATCAAAAGAGATTTAGCCCCCAATTTGTTTGCAAATTTTATCTGATTTGAAAGATTCCTGTTCATAATATCAAAATCAACTTTATATCCAGAATTTCTTAAACTTGTCAATATCTTTGAAACTTCTTTCTCCACGTTCCCAATAGTTGCAATGAAAAGGTCAATCTCAACTTTTTCTTCAGGCCAAATGTTTTTTCTCCTCATCATGAGCTCTAACACAGCATCCCCCATCCCGAATCCAACTGCAGGTATATGTTCCCCACCAAATAGCTCAGCTAGATTATCGTAGCGGCCTCCACCAAAAAGCGCCCTGAACTCTCTTTTCCTATCATGGACCTCAAATACCATTCCAGTATAATAGTCAAGACCCCTAACAATTGATGGGTCAAAGGTGATAAATTTTTCAAAGCCTCTGTCATTTAGATCCTGTGCAATCCTTCTCAGAGATTCAATAACTTGTGATATCCCCTCTTCCTTGTGGCTACTTGACAAATTTTCGATTGATTCTAGGAAGTTACCTTTAGAATTTAGAAAAGCATCTATTTCCTTTATCTGTGGCTCACTAATCTTTAATCCCAATAGCATTTCCTTAAAATCCTTTTGACTGACTTTTTCTCTCTTGTCAATAATTTTGAGAACATCATGGTACTTTTCTATACCAATATTCAATAGAAATTCCTGAAGCATCCTTCTATCCGATATCCTTACTTCAATATCAGACTCATCAAAACCTAAATCACAAAGTAATTTTATTGCGCAGGAAATAACTTCTGTATCGGCTCTTGGATCATCAGAACCAAAAATATCAATATTTAGCTGATAGAACTCTCTTAATCTACCACTCTGCGGTCTTTCATATCTCCATAGCCTTGGTATTGAATACCACTTCACCGGAAAGGATAGCTCCTTTGCTCTAGAAACCAATACCCTGACAACAGAAGGGGTAAGCTCTGGGCGCAAAGAGATCATCCTACCGCCCTTATCTTCGAAGGCATAAAGCTCTTCAATGATCTCTTCACCGCTTTTTATAGAATAAAGTTCAAATAGTTCGATTGCTGGTGTATCTGTTTCAAAAAATCCAAATTCTTCGACAGTTTTTTTTATCGATGAAAATACTTTCTTTCTAGCAGCCATTTCATTTGGAAGAAAGTCCCTTGTACCTCTCAAGCGTTCGAACATCTTTGCACCCAGATTAAAAAATTTAAAGCAATTTGCTGATTGATTTCCCTTGCTCTATAGCTTCCCTGATTATTGCCTCCCTTTTAAGAGTTTCTTCAGCACTATGGATAACTTCTTCAACTTTGTCCTTTGGAATAACAACTACGCCATCGTCGTCCCCAACTATCCAGTCCCCAGGATTTACTATAATTCCACCACAGACTATCGGAACATTTACTTCCCCAAGTCTTGTTGCAGTACCGGCTTTTGTAACAATGCCTCGACAGAATACAGGTAGCCCTTCTTCTCTTATACTTTTGACATCTCTTATTGCACCATCTACAACAACACCGGCCACTTTTTTTAATTTGGCCTGCATTGCCATAAGGTCCCCAAATAGAGAAAATTTGGTGATTCCTCCACCATCAATCACCAAAACTTCTCCTTCTGAAATATCATCAAGGGCTTTTAGAGCTGTAAGCATATCACCAGGGCAGCATTTTGCAGTAAAAGCAGGTCCGCAGACGAAATCGCCTTGTTTAATAGGCTTTATAGACTCATCAACTGAACCTCTTTTTCGTAGGGCGTCATTGATAGAAGCAGCATCTAGAGCTCTAAGTTTTTTCTCTATCTCTCCCCTTTTCGTATCTATCTACCCCCTATTCCATATTATTTTATCCTTCTTCAACTCTTCTATCTTTTCCTTCGAGTATCCCAAAACACTAGTTAAAACTTCGTCAGTATGTTCTCCTAGTGCAGGCGGGCGCAAATGATCTTTACACGGAGTAAGCGACAAATTCAAAGGAGAATTAGATGTAATCATCTTTCCCGCAACTGGATGGTCAAATTCAAAAAGCATCTTCCTATACTCTGTATTTGGATCTTTAAGAATCTTGTCAACTGTATTAACAGGCCCACACGGAACACCTGCATCAGTAATTATTCTAACCAAATCTTCAGTTGTATGCTTTTGTGTCCAATCTTCAATTATCTTTTTTAATTCGGCCTCATTTTTGGTCCTCAATTCATTATTTTTAAATCTTTCAGCCATAATTAAGAGATTGAATTCAGGAATATTCTTGCAAAACATCTCCCAAAGATGGTCATTTCCTATACCAATGACAATATAACCGTCATTGGCTTTAAACACATCAAAAGGAGTTAGGCTTGGATGTCTCGAGCCAATTCTTTGAGGCACCTCTCCTAAAACAGTATACCTGACTACAGCATTTTCCAAGATTGCAATAATACAGTCTACCATAGCAGTGTCTATGTATTGTGACTCTCCAGTTTTATCTTTGACTCTCAGCGCCCCTAAAATTCCAATTGCAGAGAACATGCCTGACATTATATCTGCAATTGAGGATCCTACTCTTGTAGGAGGATTATCTGGAAATCCTGTAATGCTCATCAACCCACCATAAGCCTGAGCTATAATGTCATATCCAGGTCTTCCAGGGTAAAGCGTATCACTTCCAAATTGAGAAATTGTAGCGTAAATTATGTTGGGATTAATTTTTTTGATATTTTCATAAGAAAATCCAAGCTTTTCCATTGTCCCAGGTCTGAAATTTTCCGTTATAACGTCACATATTTTAATAAGTTCTCTAAGAATTTCCTTTCCTTTTTCTTCTTTAAGATTCAATACGACGCTTTTTTTGTTTCTGTTGACACTCATAAAGTAAGCGCTTTCTCCATTTTTATATGGGCCAAATTTTCTTGAATCTTCTCCATCACTCTTTTCTATTTTTATAATCTCAGCACCTAGATCGCCTAAGATCATAGTACAGTATGGCATTGCAAGCACGTGGCTTAAATCTAATATCCTTACTCCTTCTAATGGCTTCATTTATCCACCTCACTAAAATTAAACAATGAAAGTATCACAACAATTTCCTCAACAGATGGATTGCCATCTATCTCAATTGAGCGACATTTGTGCTTTTTTTCAATATTTTCTTCTATTATGATATCAGTTACCATATTAATAAACTTTTCCCATTTTATTTTGTATCAATAACAAAGAGAAGTTCTCCCTTTTCAACTATCATTCCTTCATATACGGATATTCTTGATAGTAACCCAGCTTCAGGTGCATTAATTTCAGTTTCCATCTTCATTGCAATCAGTGTCATTATAGGCTCCCCCTTTACTACTCGCTCCCCTGCATTTTTTGATAGCTTAAGGACTATACCCCCTATAATAGAATCAACGTAAATAATGTCATTTTCTTTTCGATAATGGCTTTCGCTCTTTTTATTTTGGATCTTCTTTAAAATAGAAACTTCATAGATAAATTCATCATAAAGCACCTGATATTCACCATCAGCTACCTTTTTCAATTTAATCTGATGTTCTTTACCATCAACTTTTATTTTGAATTCATCCATGAAAATCAAGCTAGGGCTGCTATTAATACTCCAGCCGCAACAGCTGTACCTATTACTCCTGCAACATTAGGCCCCATGGCATGCATCAGAAGGTGATTCTGTGGATCTTCTTTAAGTCCCATCTTCTGAACTACCCTTGCCGCCATTGGCACAGCAGAAACGCCTGCAGCACCTATCATAGGATTAATCTTTTCCTTAAGGAATAGATTCATGATCTTAGCGGCGATTACCCCTCCACATGCAGCTGTAAAGAATGCTACAATACCTAGCAAAAATATCTTAATTGTCTGTATATTGAGGAAGCTTTCAGCACTCATTGTGCTGCCCACAGAAAGTCCTAGTATGATTGTAACAATATTTAGAAGCTCTTCACTAGCACCCTTTGCAAGCCTTTGTGTAACACCGCTTTCCCTGAATAGATTCCCAACAAACAACATTCCAACTAAAGGAATAGCTTTTGGAACTAATAGCCCAGTTACAATAGCACCAACAATTGGGAATAGTATTTTCTCCTTCTTGCTGACCCCTCTCATCTGGACCATTTTAATCATTCTTTCCTTCTTTGTTGTTGTGAGTTTTATTGCAGGCGGAATTATAAGAGGAACTAGAGACATGTAAGAGTAAGCAGCAACTGCAGTTGCACCAAGAAGTTCAGGCGCTAAAATAGTAGTGACGTAGATTGTTGTTGGCCCATCAGCACCACCGATAATACCAATTGATGCTGCCTGGTCAGAAGTGAATCCCAGTAAGATTGACCCCACAAGAGCAATGAAGACTCCAATTTGTGCAGCAGCGCCTAGTAAGAATGTCTTTGGGTTTGATAGAAGCGGGCCAAAGTCAGTAAGAGCACCTATTCCCATAAAGATTATACTTGGAACAATCTCATTTGCAATAAGATATTTGACAAATAGTCCAAATACACCTCCTATTGCATTAGGATCTGAGATGCCTGTCAAAGGGATATTTGAAAGTATTGCACCAAATCCTATTGGAACAAGTAACAAGGGTTCAAATCCTTTGTAAATTGCAAGCATGACAAGTATGCACCCAACTATAATCATTGCCACATTACCAGGAGTCAATGCGAAAATTCCGCTTGTTGTTTGGAATACTTCGATAAATGTTCCTACAACGTCAATCACTCATATCACCTATCCAATAACAAATAGAGCGTCACCTGAGTTTATAGACTGACCAGGATTTACCCTAATCTCCAATATTTTTCCTGCTATAGGGGAGGATATTTCATTTTCCATCTTCATGGCTTCAAGTATCAATACTACATCCCCAACACTTACAGAATCGCCAACTTTTTTCTTGTGGGAAAGAACTGTTCCAGCCATAACAGCCTTAATAACTTCTCCTTTCCCCTTAGAAGCTGTCGCTTGTGGCTGAGGTGCAGGCTCAGGTGCGGAATAGACTTCCACTTTAGGTTTTGGAGCGGACGGCGCAGCTTTTTTTACCCCAAGAACTTCTTCAATTGATAAGTTAACTGTTTTGCCACCCAATTTTATCTCTAAATTTCCACCACCCAAATCAGCTACATCAACTTCATAATTCTTGCCATTAATCCTTACATTATATTTTGTCATTATGATCCCTCCATCATCTCCCTTCTACCACCAAGTTTCCAGTTTTCATTAGATTTAGAAAGGGATATTAGTGGAATTTTACTATTAAAACAATGAAGATAAGCTGCAGCTATCATAGCTAGAGTTTCTTCATCATTCTTTTCTTCAGTGCTATTTATAATTTCTTCAGTCTGTATTTGTGTTATTTCTTCCTCTGGAGGCTTGTTTTTCTTTTCCTCACTCTTTGTAATACGTCTCCCTATTCCATATATTATTGAGGATAAAATAATTAGAACTAAGAATGTAATCCCCATACCCACAATTACCAGTTCCAATCCAAGAAACAATTCAGACATATCTATCATAATTTCACCTAAAAGGGAATTATACCGTGTTTTTTCTTAGGCAGTACTTCCTTCTTTGTCTGGTATACTCTCAGTGAATTGATAAGTGTTGTTCTTAGATTTTTTGGGTCAACTACATCATCGACATAACCACGTGCAGCTGCCATGTAGGGATTTGCAAATTTTTTCTTGTAGTCCTCACTAAGTTCATCAGTTTTCTTTGCAGGGTCCTTTGCTTCAGAAATCTCTTTTCTAAAAACAATTTCACATGCACCTTTTGGACCCATAACTGCAATCTCTGCAGTTGGCAGTGCGTAAACTGCATCAGCCCTTAGATGTTTTGAAGCCATGGCTATATACGCACCACCATAGGCCTTTCTAACTATAACAGTAATCAAAGGAACTGTAGCTTCAGAGTAAGCATATAATAGCTTTGCGCCGTGTCTTATTATTCCTCCGTGCTCCTGGTCTAACCCGGGCATGTACCCTGGTGTATCAACAAAAGTCAATATTGGGATGTTAAATGCATCACAGAATCTTACAAACCTTGAAGCCTTGTCAGATGAGTTAATATCCAATACTCCTGCTATATGGCTTGGATTGTTTGCAACTATACCAACAACTTTACCGTCAAGCCTTCCAAACCCAACTATGATGTTTGGTGCATAAAGAGGATGTATCTCAAAGAAATCGTTATTATCTAAAACGGCTTTAATAACTTGACTTGCTTGGTATCCTTTGTTTGAATCTTCAGGAATAATTGAGTAGAGTTCTGGTGTTTCCCTCAATGGATCATCTGTTGGTTCGATTGATGGAGGGTCTTCCATATTGTTTGATGGTAAATAGCTGAAAAGAGATCTCATAAGATTTAGAGTATCTTCATCATTTTTCCCAACTCTATGGGCCATACCACTCTTACTTTCGTGAACATGAGGTCCACCCAGCTCTTCAAAAGTAACATCTTGGTGCAACACAGTTTTTACAACCTGTGGCCCAGTTATGAACATATAACTTGTATTATCAGTCATAAATACAAAATCACCAATTGCAGGAGAGTATACAGCCCCTCCTGCACAAGGCCCCATAATAGCAGTTATCTGTGGGACTACCCCAGAGGCAATGGTATTCCTGTAAAATATATCTCCATATCCTCTAAGAGAGTCGACACCTTCCTGAATCCTTGCCCCACCAGAGTCATTTATACCTATCACAGGAGCTCCAACTTTCATGGCTTGGTCCATAATATAACTTATCTTGAAAGCGTGGGCTTCACCTAATGATCCACCCATAACAGTGAAGTCTTGAGAAAAAACATATACGAGTCTTCCTTCAATTGTACCGAAACCCGTAATGACGCCATCTCCAGGTATATCCGTTTTGTCAAGACCGAAGTCAACTGCTCTATGTTTCATAAGTCCGTTAATTTCAACAAAGCTGCCCTTGTCAAGGAGGATATCAAGCCTTTCTCTTGCTGAGAGTTTTCCCTTTTGGTGTTGGGATTCAAGCTTTTCCTTTCCCCCTCCCATCTTTAACTTGTCTTTCTTTTCCTTTAGTTCTTTTAGCATACCTTCAATGGCCATAAATTACCACCTTTTCGCCTTCTATTTTTTTTTAGGCGGCACTCCATCAATACTTAATGCAACTGTTTAAAAACTTTATGGTAATTCAAATAATTGAACTATTAATTGATTTTTATTGGTATTTTTGTATTGCATATTGGACATTTTTCATCTATTAGGCTAATTTTTACTTTATAGTTTCTTTTCACAACAGTATTCTTGCAAACGGGGCATAAGGTGTTATTATTTGAAGTCACATTTCCTAGATAAACATATTTTAGTTTCTTTTCCGCTATTTCCTTTGCTCTGTAAAGAGTACTTATGGGAGTAGGCTCTATATTCATTTTGTACATGGGCCTATATGCAGAAAAATGCAGTGGAATATCATCACCCAAACCCGAAACAAAATTAACAAGATTGTTTATTTCCTCTTCAGAATCATTTAATGTTGGTATCAATAAATTTGTTATTTCAACATGAGTAGCTTTAGCTGCAGTTTTGATTGTTTCAAGGACAGGCCTTAATCTGCCACCACAGACATTTTTATAGAAATCTTCTGAAAATGATTTTAGGTCTATATTCATAGCATCAATAAATGGGAGTACTTCTTTCAAAGGATTTGGATTTATGAATCCGTTAGTCACCCAGACATTTTTTATTCTCTCATCTTTTGCTATTTTTGACGTGTCAACCAAGTATTCATAAAAAACAGTTGGCTCCGTATATGTATAAGAAATAGATTTACAGTCATAGGATTTAGCTAGCTCAACTATTTTTTCTGGTTTTAAGAAATGATCTTTTATGTCGCTTGGCATTGATTGAGAAAGTGTATAATTCTGGCAGTTCTCACAGAATAGATTACATCCTGGAGTTCCAAATGAAAGAGAATAAGAACCTGGATAAAAATGGTAGAGAGGTTTTTTCTCTATCGGGTCAACATGAAAATAGTGCCTTTCTGACTCACTTTCTCCGTAAACCAATGTATTTAGTTTTCCACCAAAATTAATTCTAGTCTTGCACTTGCCACGCTCATTTTGGGCTATAAGGCACACATGAGGGCACAACAAACATCTTGTTTTACCATCCTCTTTTTTGTAAAAAAGTGCCTCTCTCATGTTTTAAATATAGGATTATTGGTATTTTAATTTATCTAAAAAAATAAAATTATTTTTTAGAAGATTTTACCTTCTTTAGTGCTTCTTCAAAGTCTTCTTTAGTGACATAATCGGTCTTCTCAAGATTCTTCCTTATTGCATTAAGCCCCGCTTCTCTGACAAGAGATTTTATGTCTGCTCCTGTAAATCCTTCTGTTGGCTCAACTAGTGCAGTAATATCAACATCCTTCAGTGGCATTTCCTTAGTATGTATCTTTAGGATGTCAAGCCTTGATTCATTGTCCGGTAGAGGTATTTCAACAATGACGTCAAATCTACCTGGCCTTAAAAGTGCCTCATCTAAGATATCGGGTCTATTTGTTGCTGCTATTACTATTACTCTCTCTAAGGACTCAACACCGTCCATCTCTGTCAATAGCTGATTTACCATCCTCTCCGTTACCTTTGCACCAGTTTCTTGACCTCTCCGTGGGGCTATAGAATCAATCTCATCAAAGAATATAATTGCCGGTGCAACTTGCCTTGCCTTGCTAAAGATCTTTCTGATACCTTTCTCACTCTCTCCGACCCATTTAGAGATTAACTCTGGCCCTCTAACAGCAATGAAGTTTGCCTCACTTTCAGTTGCAACTGCCTTTGCCAGTAGAGTCTTTCCACACCCAGGTGGGCCAAATAGAAGTATACCTTTAGGACCATCAACCTTTATTTTTTTGAAAACTTCTGGATACTTTAGGGGCCACTCAACTGCTTCCTGCAACCTCTGTTTTACTTCTTTTAGGCCACCGATATCGCTCCACTTCACAGTTGGAACTTCAACTAAAGCTTCTCTCATTGCCGATGGCTCAACTTCAAGAAATGCTAAATCAAAGTCATTTTTAGTAACTTCAAGCTTGTTCAAGATCTCTGGAGTTATCTCAATGTCCCCTCTAATATCTGGAAGAACTCTCCTCAAAGCCTTCATACCTGCCTCTTTACAGAGAGCTTCAAGGTCTGCACCGCTATACCCGTGGGTCTTTGAAGCGTAGTAGGAAATATTTACATCATCACTTATTGGCATACCTCTTGTATGAACTTGAAGTATTTCCTTCCTATCATTTATGTCAGGAACACCAATTTCAATTTCCCTGTCAAACCTTCCTGGTCTTCTTAGAGCCGGATCAATTGTGTCAGGCAAGTTAGTTGCCGCAATTACAACTACCTTTCCTCTAGTCTTTAACCCATCCATTAAGGTCAGAAGCTGAGAAACTACCCTTCTTTCAACTTCTCCTTTAGACTCCTCTCTCTTTGGGGCAATTGCATCGATCTCATCTATGAAAATAATGGCTGGTGAGTTTTCTCCAGCATCTTCAAAAACCTTCCTAAGATTCTCCTCAGATTCGCCGTAGTATTTACTCATTATTTCTGGCCCATTAATAGAGGTGAAGTATGCATTGATCTCATTTGCAAGTGCCTTTGCGAGGAGAGTTTTACCTGTACCAGGAGGGCCGTACAGTAAAACTCCCTTTGGTGGGTCTATACCTAATTTTGAAAATACTTCAGGATGCTTCATTGGCATCTCAATCATTTCTCTAATCTTCTGGATTTCATCCCTTAGACCACCTATATCTTCATAGGTGACATCAGGCATTTTTGATATCTCAGCTTCTGACACGGGCTTGGGGGATATAGTAATCTTTGTTGAAGGAATAATTTTTAGTATCCCTCTAGGATTTGTCTTTGTAACAACAAATGGAAGACTTCTATTGAATATCTCAAAGACGAAAACATTGTTTTGAACAATTGGGATGTCTGTAAACTTTTCCTTAAAGTAAGAAGATAGGTCTCCTGAAAACTGCATGTCGGCCTGCATCGGTGCCAGCGTAATCGCTTTCGCATCCTTTACTTCTGCTCTCGAAACAGTTACCTTATCTCCAAGTAATGCACCTGAGTTCTTTCTCAATATACTGTCCATTCTTATAATCCCTGAACCTTCTCCTGTATCTGGCAGGGCTTTTGCAGCTGTGACTTTCTCTCCCTTAATCTTTACAATCTCGCCATAATTTAGGTACATTTTCCTCATTGCATCTGGGTCAATCCTTACAATACCTTTGCCCACATCGAGCTTTTCTGCGCTCCCTACAACAAGTTCCATTTCATTATTTTCTTTCATTTTAACACCATATTAATAAATTAACATTAAGTTAATCTAATATAAAGTTAAACTAACTCTTTATAAATCTTACGGTTAAAACCAATAAAAAATATTATTAAGATAAAATTGACTTGCCTACTCATCATATTCTTCTAGTTTTTTGGCAAAATCATTTGTGCTATAGGATTTTGGATCATCTTCTGCTTCAAATGAAACATCACTATCGAAGCGGCTAGGTCTCTTTTTGTTAATAGCATTCTTAAAAAAGTCATCTCTACCATCCTGTCTTACTTCGAATAGCTCACTTTCATTAAAGACCCTACTTTCAATTTCTTCTATCTCTTTATAGATAATATCAAGATTATTTTTAATGCGCCTTATAGACTCCTTCAAAGTTTCAACTTCATAGCTGCCTTTTTTCTTGTCTTCATCGAAAAGGAAGTTCATGAATTCACCAATAAAATTTCTAGAATTCAATTTAAATAGATATTGTTGGGATCTAGAAAACTATTTAATATACTCGATAATAATTGATTAAATGAAAAAAGAACTTTCTCATTTTGATATTATAGCATTATCTATAATTTTATTCCACTGTGTTATCTGGTAATTATTTCGCTTCATAGTTTTCTACCTCCTTTTCTAAAAGTTCTATGAAGTTTCCAAGTA
>LNJC01000043.1 GCA_001587575.1 Candidatus Methanofastidiosum methylothiophilum | reverse complement strand
TTCATTGTCTAGCTTCATGTCAATATTAGAAAAATCAAGATTTAAAGCTAGGCGAAATTTTTAGCAGATTACACACTATTAGAAATAATCCCGAAAGTCTTAAATACTGATTTTAATTTAATTTTAATGATGGGAAAGATTAGGTCTTCTGAATCGGTATCAAGAAAATTATATTATTATTTTAGCTTTAGGTATTGATACCTTTCACTGGCCGAATCCTTAGTTTCTCTTTCCAATCGCCTTTTAAGGGGGTTATTTTTATGGAGAGTTCTTTAGAAACTCTTAGAGAAGAAATTAATCGGATCGATGAGAATATAATATATATGCTTTCAAAAAGAATGGAAGTGGCAAAAAAGATAGCGGCCCTCAAAAAAGAGAAGGGCATTCCGATAGAGGATAGAGAAAGGGAGAAAACAATTTTTCTAAAACTTGAAAGTGAAGCTAGAAGAAATAATCTTGATGAAAAGTTCGTTTCAGAAATTTTCGGAGCAATAGTTTCCCATTCAAAACTTATACAGACTAATTTATTGGAGGAACAAAAATGATTGTTATAATGAAAGCAAAGGCCGAAGAGGAGGATATACATAGAGTTGTAGATACGATAGAATCTCTTGGCCTTAGAACTCAGCTTAATTTAGGGGCTGAAAGGGTGGTAGTTGCCGTAATAGGTGACATAAGTAAAATTGGAGAAGACAACTTCTTTAGGATTAGAGCAATGAAAGGTGTCGAGAACACCATATTTGTTTCAAAACCATACAAGCTAGTTTCAAAAGACTTCAAAAAAGAACAGACTGTAATTGATGTAGAGGGTGTAAAAATAGGTGGAAAGAAGCTAGTTGTTTTTGCAGGTCCTTGTTCAGTTGAGAATAGGGAACAAATAATGGAAGTCGCAGAGAAGATAAAGAAAGCAGGCGCTAGCATGATAAGAGGTGGCGCATTCAAGCCACGTACATCGCCTAAAGATTTTCAGGGGCTTGGAGAAGAAGGCCTAAAATTACTTTATGAGGCAAAGGAAGAAACAGGACTTCCTATTGTAACAGAGATAATGGATGCAAGGGATGTTCAACTTCTATCGGAGTATGCAGACATACTACAAGTTGGGACTAGAAATATGCAAAATTACACACTACTAAAAGAGCTAGGAAAGTGCGACAAACCTGTTCTTCTTAAGAGAGGAATGTGGGCGACAATGGCAGAGTTTCTTGGAGCTGCAGAGTACATTATGAATGGAGGCAATGAGAATGTAATACTATGCGAGAGAGGTATTAGAACCTTCTCAGACTACTCCAGAAATACGCTTGATCTTAGTATAATCCCTGCAATAAAAGATGAGAGCCACTTACCCATTATCTCTGATCCAAGTCATGGAACTGGTAAGAGAAGTTTAGTTTTACCTATGAGTAAAGCATCAGTTGCCTGTGGTGCAGATGGCCTATTAATTGAAACACATCCTGACCCTGATAGAGCAATAAGTGATGCAGACCAAACTATTTCATTGAGTGCATTTTCTAAACTTATGGAAGATGTAAAACAGATAGCAAAAGCAGTTGGGAGGGAGCTATAGATGATAGTAATAATGAAGATGGGTGCAGATGAAAGCCAGGTACAAGAAACAATCAAAAGAATAAAAGATCTTGGCTTCAATACTCACCTATCCAAAGGAGAAAATAGAACGGTAATAGGTGTAATCGGAGATGTTTCTTCGATAGATGAAAGCGATGTTGAAAGATTAAGAGCAACACCATACATAGAGCAAGTTGTACGTGTATCAAAGCCTTACAAGCTAGTCTCAAGAGATTTCAACCAGGAAAACACAATAATAGATGTCGAGGGAGTTGAAATAGGCGGTAAGAAGATTGTTGTAATGGCAGGGCCATGTACAGTTGAAAACAAGGAACAGATTGTCAGCATTGCAAAAGAAGTAAAAAGTTCAGGAGCCACAATTTTAAGAGGAGGTGCATTTAAGCCACGTACAGCACCAAAAGATTTCCAGGGGCTTGGAGAGGAAGGGCTTAAATTCTTATTAGCCGCAAAGGAAGAAACTGGGCTTCCAATATGCACCGAAGTTATGGATACAAGAGATGTAAAGCTTGTAGCAAAATACGCTGACATACTACAAGTTGGAACAAGAAACATGCAAAACTATGCATTGCTAAAAGAGCTAGGAAAGTGCGACAAACCTGTCCTTCTTAAGAGAGGAATGTGGGCAACTTTGAAGGAATTCCTATCTGCTGCAGAGTACATTCTTGCCGGAGGAAACGATAAAGTCATGCTATGTGAAAGAGGCATAAGAACATTTTCAGATTTCACAAGGAATACTCTAGACTTAAGCATAGTCCCTGTATTGAAGGCTGAAAGTCATCTGCCCGTAATAGTTGATCCAAGTCATGGAACTGGAAGAAGGGACATTGTAAAACCAATGGCACTTGCAGCAATTGCATGCGGGGCAGATGGTGTAACTGTAGAAGCTCACACTGATCCTCAGAAAGCAATAAGCGATGCCGACCAGACAATAAGCACAGCAGATCTTCATGGATTAATGGGGGAAATAAAATACATATCTAGAATGTTTGGACGGGAAATATAGGATGAGTAATTCAGAAAAAGAAATAATCAACGTAAAAACAGGAAGAAGCCATTATGAAATTATTATTGGTAGAAATATAATTGATAATGCCTTTGAAGAAGTCTTGCATGATTACAAAGACTATACGATTGTCATAATCACAGATTCAAATGTTCAACGGATTTACGAAAATAACATTATTCAAAAACTCAATAATAAAGAGGGAGTATATATTTTGTCTTTCAAAGCAGGCGAAGAATCTAAAAATAGAAAAACAAAAGAATTCCTCGAAGACAGGCTCTTTGAACTTGGATTAGGAAGAGATACCTTGATTATTGCTTTAGGTGGCGGTGTAACTGGTGATCTTGCAGGTTTTATCGCTGCAACTTATATGAGGGGCGTCCCTTTTATACAGATACCTACTACACTACTTTCCCAAGTAGATAGCAGTATAGGTGGGAAAGTAGGTATAGACCACCCTACTGGGAAGAATCTCTTAGGGGCATTTTATCCTCCAAATAAAGTATACATAGATATAGATTTTTTGAAAACTCTTCCAAATGAAGAGATAATCAATGGAATAGCTGAGATAATAAAAGCAGCAATAATCCAAGATAGCGAGCTTTTTAGATATTTAGAATCAAATATTGATAGGGTAATTAATCTTGAAAAAGGATATATCGAAAAAGCAATTATCTCGTCCCTTAAAGTTAAGGCCAAAGTCGTTGAATCAGATGAAAAGGAATCTGGACTGAGAAAGATCCTAAACTTTGGCCATACCATAGGTCACTCTATAGAAGTACTTTCAAATTTTGAATTATCTCATGGAAGAGCAGTTGGAATAGGAATGGCAGTAGAAACTATAATTGCTCAAAAAATTGGAATCTTGAAAAATGAAGAAAAAGAAAGAATATTTCGAATTCTAAATAAATCAAAACTTCTTGATAAACCTTTCAAAGGGTCAGCCGATGAAATAATAAAGAAGACAAGTTTGGATAAAAAATCTAGAAAAGGTATTGCTGAATACTCTTTGATAAAAGGAATAGGGTTTGCTGTTTACGGAATCAAAGTTGAAGAAGAGATAGTAAGAGACTCTCTAGTGGAGATGGGTTTTCTGTGATTACAACTTCTATAATACCATCTTCCCAGGAAGAGGCAATAGATCTCTTAGAAAAAGCTTTGTCCAAAGGAGATTTAGCCGAAATAAGAATAGATCTGGTAAAAGATTTGAACCTATTAGAACTTAGTAGGAGATTTGACAAAAAAAGAATAATTGTAACGAACAGAAAAAAAGACGAAGGCGGCTTATTTGAAGGCAATGAATCTCAAAGAATTTTACCTCTGATAGATGCAATAAAAATTGGATTTGGATTTGTAGATATAGAATTCTCCTCAATAGATTCTCTAGACGCTCTACTTTTGAAAAAAAGAGAGTTTAACTCTGATACAAATGTTATTGGTTCTTATCATAACTTTGAGGATACGCCTTCAAACCTTAATGAAATATTATCTGAAGTCAAGAATAAAGGCCAGGATATAATCAAGATAGTAACTTTTGCCAACGATATCTCTGATAATCTGATAATTAGGAATCTTCTTCTGTCTAAAAAAGATGGTAATAAAAAAATAATTTCTTTCCTTATGGGGGAAAGAGGGGAGGTAAGTAGGGTGCTATGTTGCTCGTGGGGAAGTTTCACTTCTTATGCGCCACTAAAAAACTTAGCCGCTACAGCACCCGGTCAGATACCCATAGAGATACTAAAAGATGTATACCGAGTTAACTCTATCAATGAAAAATTTGATATTTATGGGCTCGTTGGAAACCCAGTCAAGGAAAGTATTGGGTATTATGTTCATAATAAATTGTTTTCTTATTATAATATAGATGCAGTATACTTAAACTTCTTAGTAGATGATATAAATAAGTTCATGAGCGCATTTAAAAATCAATTTAAAGGTCTGTGTGTCACAATGCCCTTCAAGGAAAAGGTCATTCCTTATTTAGATACTATAGATCAAATGGCCCTAAAAATAGGCGCAATAAATACAATAAAGGTTACCAAAGAGGGTCTTTTAGGTACAAACACCGACTGGATTGGGGCCGTGTATTCTATTGAGAAAATGAGCCAAATAAAAAATAAGAAGGTATTGATACTGGGTGCAGGGGGGGCAGGAAAAGCAATTGCTTTTGGAATAGCAAATAGACAAGGGCAGATTCTTATTTCCAACAGAGACCCTAAAAAAGCAGTAGAGCTCTCAGAAAAAATTGGGGGAGAAACAATTTTGTGGGAAGATAGAAACAAAGTTGATTTTGACATTTTAATTAATGCTACAAAAATTGGGATGGCTCCTGAAGAGAATAGTTGCCCAATGGAGGACTCTTTCTTTGAAAGAGACTTGTCAGGCATAACAGTTTTTGATGCTGTTTACAGCCCGATATTTACTAAGTTATTATTAAGGTCTAAGAAACAAGGTGCAAAGATTTCAAACGGATTAGATATGTACATTGGACAGGCAATGGCACAATTTGAACTTTGGACTGGAATAAAACCTTCGCATGAAGAAACGGATAGATTTTCTAGGGAAGCTATAAAATTAAGGGGATAATAAAATGAAAATAAAAGAGATAAATCGATTAACTTATGAATTAGATGCTAAAATAAAAGCACCCCCTTCAAAAAGCTATACGCATAGGGCTCTTTTTGCAGCTGCCCTTTCAGAAGGAAGATCAAAGATTATTGATCCTTTATTTTCAGATGATATAAAATATACTATAAATTCCTTAAAGCAACTCGGAGTAAGAATAATAGAGCATTCAAATAATGAAGAGGTATATTTAGAAGTTCAGGGAAGTTCAGGTAAATTAGAAGAGCCTAGGTCTCCTCTTTACATAGGAAATTCCGGAACAACACTAAGATTTCTCATGGCAATATCTTCTCTAGTAAAAGGGACTGTTGTAATAGATGGTGATGAAGAGGTAAGGAAACGTCCCGTAAAAGGTCTCGAAGACTCTCTAAAAAAACTTGGCTTAATAATTGAATCAAATAATGGATGTCCGCCAGTTAAGATCACTTCAAAAGGGACATTAGGGGGAGAAACTATTCTAGAACCAAGTCAAAGTAGTCAATATTTAAGCGCATTGCTTTTGGCCTCACCTTTCTCCAAACCCTATATGAAAATTAAACTTGCCGGACAAGTTCCATCAAGCCCTTATGTTGAGATGACTTTAGATGTTATGAAAAAATTTGGAGTTTTAGTAGAAAGAAAAGATTTCTCTGAGTTTACTACATCGCCTTCAAAGTACCTTGGACAAGAATATAGGGTTGAAGGAGATTTTTCAAATTCTTCTTATTTTATGGCAATCGCGGCCATAAGCGGTGGTAAGGTAACAATTCAAAATCTAAATAAAGAATCAAAACAGGCAGATAGAATATTTGTCGATATTCTCCAAAATATGGGCTGTAAAATCTTTTGGCAGAATAATTCGTTGATTCTAAAAGGTGGGAAACTTAAAGGATTGGAGATTGACATGAAAAAATCTCCTGATATAGTCCCTACACTGGCAGTTGTTTCAGCCTTTGCTGAAGACCCTACAAAAATATACAATATTGAAACACTAAGATTCAAAGAAACTGATAGGCTTCGTGCAGTAGCAAATGAGCTCTCTAAGGTCGGATGCAAGATTGAAGAGGGAAGGGACTACATGATAATTAATCCAAGAAGACTTCACGGTGCACAAATAGAGACTTACAAAGATCATCGCATGGCAATGTCATTTGCCGTTGCTGGACTTTTTGTAGAGGGGATAAAAATTCTTGATCCAGATTGTGTCTCAAAATCATATCCAAATTTCTGGGAAGATTTTTCAAAAGTTTGTGGGGGAATTAATTGAACATAGTTCTCTTTGGATTAAGATGTGTCGGGAAAACTACAGTGGGGATAAGGCTATCTGACATGACAGATAAAGTTTTTTTTGATACTGATAGAATAATAGAAAAAAGAGAAGCTAAAAGTATACCGGAAATTGTTGATGAAAAAGGATGGGATTATTTTAGATTAAAGGAGAAAGAAGTAATAAAGGATGTTTCAAAAGAGGAAAATGCCGTTATTTCATTAGGCGGTGGAGCTTTGATGGATAGTGACAATGTTGGCATACTAAGCAAATCTATTTTTATTCTTCTAAAAGCAGATATTAAAACAATGAAAGGAAGAATGGAAAAGGATGTTCCAAGGCCATCACTTACTAATAATACTGCCACATCTGAGATAGATGTTATTATGGCTGAAAGAATGCCAGTTTATGAAAAAATAGCAGATATTATTATAGATACAAACGATATTAACATAAGTGAAGTGTGTGATAAAATCTTAGTGGAGATTGAGAAGAGAGGTAAGATATAATGGGGGGAAATACTTACGGGAGATTATTTAGGATGACCACTTGGGGGGAATCTCACGGTAAATCATTAGGCGTAATAATTGATGGATGCCCACCAGGAATCAAAATTTGTGAAGACGATATAAACAAAGAGATGACCTTAAGAAAACCGAAAAGTGATGAACTTTCAACTTCAAGAAGGGAAGAGGACAGATGTGAAATTTTATCGGGCGTTTTTGAAGGGAAGACTCTTGGCACCCCTATTTCGCTAATAATTGAAAATAAAGACGTTGACTCTTCTTCATACGAAAAGATAAAGGGAATTTTTAGGCCCGGGCATGCAGATTATACTTACTTTAAGAAATACGGATTTTATGACTATAGGGGCGGGGGCAGAGCTTCTGGGAGAGAGACAGTAGGAAGAGTTGCAGCAGGTGCAGTTGCAAGAACAGTATTAAAAAGTGAGATTAAAAATTTTGATTTATTTTCTTATACGAAAGCCATTGGAAATATAAGAATACCTGAAATTGATCACAAATCATTGAAAAGGGAAGAAATTATAAAAGATAGTTTATGGTGCCCAGATAAAAAATCTTCTGACGAGATGGTCCAACAGATATTAGAAGCAAGGTCTAAAGGTGAATCAGTCGGCGGTATAGTTGAAATAGTGGCCAAGAACGTCCCTTCTGGGCTGGGAGAGCCAGTATTTGATAAGCTTGAAGCCGACATTGGAAAAGGTCTCTTATCTATAGGCGCTGTCAAAGGTGTAGAATTTGGTCGAGGATTTGAACTCTCAGCACTATATGGTTCTGAAAGCAATGACCAGATGACTCCAAGAGGATTCCTCACAAATAGAAGCGGCGGCATTATAGGAGGCATATCTTCAGGAGAAGACATTATTGTAAGAGTTGCAGTAAAACCTATACCCTCAATTTCAAAGAAACAAAAAACAACTGACATTAATGGAAAAGAAAGATTTATTGAAATTGGAGGAAGGCATGACCCATGTGCCATTCCAAGAATTAATCCTGTTTGCGAAGCAATGGTAGCCGTTACACTTTTGGACCATTTACTAATGCAGAAGGCAATTGGAGGGGTAAAGTGACGGTAGTTGGAATTATTGGTGGAACAGGAAAACTCGGAGGACTTTTCAAAAAAATATTTGAAGAAGAAGGGCATGAGGTGCTTGTTTCATCAAGAACAACTTCACTCTCTAAAGAAGAGCTAATTAGAAAGAGTGAGATTGTCATTGTATCCGTTCCTATTGAGTCTACAACAGGAGTAATAAGAGAAATAGTTCCTTTTATGAGCGAAGGAAAACTTTTCATTGATTTAACTTCCCTTAAAGTTGGACCAATAAATGAAATGTTAAAATCTAAAGCAGATGTTTTAGGAACGCATCCTCTTTTTGCACCTTCTATTGGAGATATAAAAGGTCAGACAATAATACTTTGTCCTGAGAGGATATCTAATAAGGACCTTTACAAAATATTTAATTCTATTCTTGTCAAAAAAGGCGCTAATATAGTCGAAATGACTCCAGAAAAGCATGACAAAATGATGGCAGTAATTCAAGGTCTTACACATTTTTCCGCAATAGTTTTGTGTCACTCCCTAAAAGATTTGGATTTTGACATAAAAAAAAGTTTTGAATGTACCAGTCCGGTATATAGATTGACACTGGATATGGCGGGCAGAATCCTAAATCAGGAGCCTGAGTTGTATGCAGACATTTCTCTTTTAAATCCAAAAACACCTGAAATTCTATCACAATACATCAAAACAGCAGAAGCATTATATAAGAAAATTGAAAATAAAGATAGAGAAGGATTCATAGAATTCTTTGAAGAAGCCTCAGAGTATTTGGGGGAGTTTACTGAAAAAGCTGAAAAGGAGAGCAATATATTAATCAAAAGGATGGTGAGCGAATGAAAGTTTCCACATTGGGACCAAAAGGTACTTTTTCTCATGAAACGTCTTTACTATTAGGTGCAGATGAGATTTTATTCAAAAGAAGTATTTGGGAAGTATTCAATGCAGTTGAGAAAAGTGAATGTGAAGGCGGCGTCGTTCCTGTAGAAAATTCCCTCGTTGGAGGAGTATCACAAACTCTCGATAGTCTTATTGAATTCAATCTAAAAATTAATAAAGAGTATCTTCTCCCTATTCATCACAATCTTGCATGCTGGGGAGAGCTTGAAGATATTGAAGTTTTGTACTCTCACAATCTTACACTTTCTCAGTGTGAGAAGTTTGTTAGAAATTACCTACCAAAAGTCGAAATACATGAAACTTCTTCAAATGCAATCTCTGCAATTGAACTATCAAATAGGAAAGACAAAAGATATGCAGCGCTTGTTTCTGAATTTGCAGCGGAAATATATAAATTAAAAATATTAAAAAAAGATGTCCAAGATGAAAAACTAAATTTCACAAGATTCTTTGTTATTGGAAATCAGAGTACACTTCCAACAGGAAAAGATAGAACTAGCATCGTTGTATCTCCAAGTGTTAACAGGCCTGGAGTTTTATATTCCGTTATAAAGCCTTTCTATGATGCTGGAATTGATCTTACAAAAATTGAATCAAGGCCCTCAAAGAAGAAGATGGGCGAATATATATTTTTCATAGACTTCAAAGGGCATGCAAAAGATAAGAAAATCAGCCTCACCCTAAAAGAGCTTTCTTCAATATTTTCTGTAAAGATTTTAGGCTCTTATCCCCGAGCATATTAATATAACCCAAAAAACTTAAATATCGAGGTTTAATCAGTGCGTTAAGGGCAGTTAGCTCAGTCTGGTAGAGCAGTAGACTCTTAATCTACGGGTCAGGGGTTCGAATCCCTTACTGCCCGCCAATAACGTTTCTGGCGGTTATTTTTGAAACGGGGTGATATTTGGGGTTATTTTCTGGAGGCGTGAAATTTGGAAAACGCCTGTAGACTAATATCTACATGGGATGGGTATGTTGCCTATCTTATTACTGAAAGGGGCGTTAGCCCCACTACTGCCGAAATATATTGCAACAAATCTTTTATCTCTTATTTTTATTCTCTTAACTATAAACCGATACTTGTAATTTTGTAAGTAAACTTGTATCCGTTTTCCTTTGTTTTCGATTCAAATTGTTTCCTGATTGAGCCATAGTCAAAGTTATATTCATATTTCTTGCCAAAAATTCTAGACTGTTCTTCTATAGTGCCTTCTCTTGATCCTGACATTGTGTTGTAAGATTCCTTCTTGAAACCAAATCCAGAGCTCATATCATCGCTCCCACCAGAAGACATCCCAGCACCCGATTCTTTCAACATTTCTGTGAATCTAACTTCTCTATTCTGCTCGTCAACTCTAAATTTTGCCGAATAAATTAATTTCTGTTTAGAAAGAAATGCTTTTCTTTCGGCAAGAATTACCTCAAATTCATAAATTCCTTTTTTCTCATTAATTTTGGCAGGTATCCTTGAAACAATATTTTTTAAATCATCAGTGAGCGACATAAAGACCCTCCAATTTTTACTAGTTATTTCTTCAAACGTTTATATTATTTTTGATTAATATTAATTCCTCGAAAAAATTATCTTAGTGTCTTCATCCCTTTTAATATTTCAATATCTTTTTTGACCTTTCTATAGTTTATTTTTGTTAATACAGATATTTCGTTTGCATCCAAAAATCCTTCATGCCTATTTATTAACTCAATAACTTTGGTATCCATATTATCATTCCTAAACATAATCTGGCCATAAAAGAAGAATATATCTATTGATAAAGCGAAGGATAGTATTTATGAGTTCTATAATGAGATAATTTTCATTTTTTTATCTAGAATATATCTATAAACTAAGAACTTTCTCTAATTGAGTTTAATATTCTGTAATTATATGTAAAATCAAGTATTTAGAATAATTTAAATATCGCTATATTTACTCAATCAGAATACCTAATTTTAGGTGTTGCATTAGAAAATAAAGAGGTAGTTTTACTTAAACTAGGCCGAGAAGTAAAAGAAGGATATAGGATTCTTTAGACTATCATTACTATTGATTATCAATATTGTATTAGATATTGCTAACCAATAGATTTATATATGTGTTGCAATATAGTTACTATTGTCAATCAACATTGACAAAAACCTATCCGTTAGTAGGGATCTTGGAGCAGATTCCTGCATATAAAACTCCAATTACGATGATGGGGGAGAAATCCCCCTGAGTATTTAGCTATTTCTAGAATATTTCTACGTTAAACGTCTATAAATTAGGGTTACCTACACGACAATATTATCTGTAAACACCGAAAAGTTTATATATGATTGTCTTAAAATATGTTTGTTTGAGTATATTATTTTTTAGTAATATCTACTAAAAAGTATATGTTCAAACAAGTTGATTAAGTCAATTGACTTTTTCAAACTAAAAAAAATGGAGGAAAAAAATAATGTCTGGAATTGGATATTTTGGTCCAAAGAGAAAGCCCGGATACGAAGAGCAGCCTTCCATCAACCCACAGTTCTTGAAACTTAGACTACCATTCTACCACTACCCAATCGAGTATCAGGACTTTATACAGGGAGCAATCTTGTCTTGTGTACCTTTGGGTATTACGGCAACTATGGTGCCAACACTTGGAATACCAATCGAAATAGCAGTTTTAATGGTAATGATAAACAACTTTTTCTACCTATGGCACACTTCTTTTGGTGACCCATCAGTAGCAGGTTGGATTACTCCTGGTATACCAATTTACGTAGCTTACTTTGAGACATTCTCAAAGGAAATCGTTGGCCCAACTGGGGTATTTATAGAGAGGATGCAAGCATTAATAGCAGTTCAGCTTGTACTGGCTATAATCTTCATCGTACTCGGAATATCTGGAGCGGGTAGAACACTAGTAGAACACATTCCAAAGTCAATCACTGCGGGTATTCTTCTAGGATCTGGTCTAGCATCACTAGAGAGGAT
>LNJC01000042.1 GCA_001587575.1 Candidatus Methanofastidiosum methylothiophilum | reverse complement strand
TCCGTTGGACCAGATTAACATCAGCCCTAATCCCCCGCTTCTTCCTTAGATGCTTAGAGATGGCAGAGGCGGAAATATCAAGAGTGAGTTTAGCTTGGATAATATCTGTTCTCAAGGTGACCGGATATATTGCATAAGGCCTTCTTCCAGGCTGCTTGTGTTTGGGTAATTCACCAGTTATCTTTGAAAGCCTGACTATCTGCTGGACTCGCCTTTGAGATATTCTAAACTGAGAGGCAACAACTCTTGTGGGAAGTTTGTACTTTGTTACCCTAAGTACAATCGCCTCAAGATCTGCATCCTTAAGCTTCATGCCATTTAAGGCAAAAGATTGATTTAAAGCTTGGCGAAATATTTGGCAGATAACACAATAATTTTATTCCACACAGTTCTTCTTATTTTGAATATTTCTAACTTACCTGCTGACCAAAAAGATTGGTCTTACCACTTGATGATAGCAAAGATGTTCGTTGAGGAAAAATCATTTCTTTGGGATTATTATGAATTTGCACCAATAGGAAGGCCACATCTATACCCCCCATTTCTTCATTTACTTTTTGCAGCTACTAATATTCTTGGCATGGGATGGGTAACAATTCAAAAGTTTTATGGGATTCTTATCTATCCAGTTTCACTTCTTTCAACCTTTTTTGTTTCAAGAGATCTATTCGGAAAAAAAGTTGGTCTGTTTGCTGTAGTGATTCTTTCAGCATCATATAATTACTGGTGGTGGCAAATTTCTATTGCGCCGACTTCCCTAATATTCGGTCTATTTCCTCTTGCAATGTGGACCGTATACAAGAAAAAGACGATTCTCTCAATAGCTCTTCTTTCGGTATTTTTATGGACTCACTTCTCTTCATTCTTAGTAGTTCTGGCAGTAGGTATATTTGGAGTCCTCAAAAGAGATTATTTGAAATACAATATGAAGATAATAGCTGTATCCTTGATTACTTATATTCCTTGGGCAATTCATGTTATAATGAATCGGGACTGGATACATGGAAACTGGTCTTCCTTTTCAAATATGCCGACTTTTGGTGTTGTTACTATCATATTCTCTCTTTTGGGTGTATACTTCCTTCTAAAAAGAAGGGATGTAAAGGACATCTTGATACTTTCAGCAATTCCCTCAACAATACTTGTAGGAGTTTTATATGGATTTAGGTTCTTCATGCATGCCCCGGTAATTCTTGCGATTCTAATGGCATTAGGCGCATATGAGACTTCAACTAGAATCGATAAAAATGCAGTCTATGTTTTCTTAATTGCTTTTTTATTAATCTCTTATACTGGCGAGCCCACTTTAAGATTAATGGGTCGCGGAGGGCCACAAATTATAGGTGCACCTGGACCAGAGGCAAGGCATGGGACTAATCCTATCGGCGAAGCCGGACCATTACAGGGATTTTCACCAGTTGTAATCCAGTCAACTCCTTTGAAAGAGAATTTAAACGCGTTGCTTGGAATGCAGCCAAGAATTCTTAAAATAAGCCCTTATCTTTCTGAAGACGCATATAAGCTCTATGATTTTATAATAAAGAATACCAATAAGGATGAGATAATTCACGTTCAAGGAGGGCCAATAGCAACATGCATTTCTCTTTTCACCGATAGGAGAACTGATAACGGCATGTGGAGAGAAGTAACAAATGAAGAAATGGGAAAATCTCCACCTAATAATTCAAAGTATGGAGTAATGGAATTAAATAATCTACAAAGGATAAATATCCCTCAAGAGATAATAATAGAAAAATTTGGCCAATACATAATATACGACGCAACTAAAGCAATTCAGATTAAGTTGCCCCAGGAACAGCCGAGGATACCACCACTTTTAATAGAACTTTCTATTGAGTTTAGACAAGCCTCAGCATTTTTAGGCACTGACACACAAGTTGCAACAAGACATCTGATAGTCGCATCAGAAAAACTTAATCAACTCTCAAAAGGAGCGCCAGATGAAAAAGGAAGAAGAATACTTGAACGGTCTTCAATTATCTTAAGAAATAAGGCCAGTATAATTTCTAATCTTCAAGGTCAAGAACTTCAAAGAGTAAAACAAGAACTTCTCACAATTGCCAATCTCTATGAGAGAGGCGACATAGGCGGGGCTTTAGTAATTTTAGAAAAATTGTGATTACATCCATCCTTTCCTTCTAAAGTAGTAAACCATTGAAAGACCTATACAGAGCATAAGGAAAAGGACTGAATAATACCCATATGGGGATTTTAATTCTGGCATAACTTCAAAGTTCATACCGTATATTCCTGTAATCAATGTCAGCGGCATCATTATAGTTGCAATTATGGTCAAAACCTTCATTATCTCATTTAATTTGTTAGATGTAAATGATAGATAAGTGTCCTGAATCCCAATTAAAGAATCCCTCATAGAGTCAAGAGAGTCAAAAATACTTATGATGCTATCATAGTTATCCCTGAAATAAATTTTTGTTTCATCAGAAACAAACATAGACTCTTTTCTTAATAGCCCCAATAGCTCTTCCCTTTCAGAAACAACTATCCGCTTGAAAAGGGAAACATCTCTCTTAAGTTCAATTACCTTCATTATGCACTCTTTGCCACCATCATTGAAAAGCTCATCTTCAGTCTTTTCAATTATTATATCAATCCTGTCTAAGATTGAAAAGTATGAATCTATTATCCGATCCATAACTACATGCAAAAGAAAATCGGGCCCTTTGTTAAGAATTTTTAAAAGTGCCTTCTGGTCGTTTTTAATCTTTTCTAAGATCTTAATTTCTTTTCGAGTGTCTTTTGTTATGATGAAATTGTCCCCAATTACAATATCATATTCATATTTATTCAGCCTTGTATCAAGGAAAAGATTGTACAATACAATAAAATAATAATTTTCAAAAACCTCTATCTTGACCCTTGTCCCCTCATCACTTAAATCCTCAACAGTAACAGGGTGTAAGTCAAATATATCTCCAAGATTGGCTATCTCTTCATTTGTCGAGTCTACTAAGTCAATCCATATTTTTATACCGCTTGACAATAGCTCTTTCAGCCTCTCTGGATTAGCTGTTTCCCTATGTAAGCCGTCTTTAAGATAAAAAACCTCAAACATTAATTACAATTAGTAGAGGATATTTAAATTAGTTATTCTTTATATCTCTCCTTCTAGCTTCAAAATAATCCTTCTAAAGATGCCTTTTAGGGTATAAATTTCCCTCTGGGTGTTAAACCCCCTAGCCAAAACATGCTTAAAGACAGTAATGGCATTATCTCTCCTATATTCTCTTTCCTCTACAATGGCCAATATCCTCTTGAAATCTTCTATCAATAGGTTCTTCTCAACTATCTCCTTGCCCTCAAGAGGATTAGTCTTTATGCAACATTTTGATTTGAATATTTCATATAGAATAATTGAAAGGGCGTGGGAAACATTCATTGTTGGATACCTCTTGTCAGTTGGAATTGTGGTCATAGTATCGCACATCTCAACTTCTTCATTTCTAAGGCCACTGCTCTCTCGTCCAAGAACTATCCCTACCTTAAACTCAGGAGATATTTTTTCTGCAAGATTTTCAACTGCTGTATAATTCCTCAATACTCCCCCACTTGTATTTGCACTAGTCGCAACTGAGACATCAACATAAGTCAAGGCTTCTTCTAGAGTTTCCACAATTATCGCCGATTTTAGAACATCTTCTGCATGAACTGCTAATTTGTATGATTCGTCGTCTATTTCTACTGGATTAACTAAGATAAGATTATAGAATCCGAAATTCTTCATTACCCTAGCAACACTACCTATGTTCCCTGGAGATTCCGGCTCTACAAAAATTATATAAAACATCAAGTGAACAAGATATTAAGATAAAGATAAAGTTTTGGGTGCATTCATGGAAACATCCCTGGGAGTCGATATAATCTCCCGAGACCCAAGAATTTATGCAATGGTCATACTTTCAAAGGAAGGAAATAGATTTTTGCCTGTTTTAAAGGAAAGCGGGTCAAGGCTTAAACTTTTGAAACTAATAAAAAACTACACCCCCACCTACATGGGGATAGATTCTACCGAGGAATTCTCTAAAAATGACTTAGAGAAGCTTTCAAAGTACGTTTCAATCGTTCAAGTTACTGGTAAGTTTGACGATTTTACATCGCTCCCAGTTCTTGCAAAACGACATAAGATTAACCTAAACCCAAAAAATCCTTTTGATGAGGCGTATGCGCTAGCTAGATTACCATTTGATGGCGTTGGCTACAAACTAAAGATGTTTGAAGACGAAACTGAAATACTTGTCTCAAGCGGCAGAAGTTTAGGTAGAGGAGGATACTCCCAAGGTAGATACCAGAGAAGAACGTTTGCCCTCATCAAATATAAGGTGAGAGAAATTGAAAAATATCTTTCAGATGAAGGATTTAACTTTGATATTGAAGTTGTAGAACGAGAAGGTGGATTTTCAAAAGGAACCTTTAAAGTCTATTCTAACTTTGAAAACATCCCAATCAAAAGCAGCAGGGGCGATATAAGAATAGAAGTTAGGCCACTAAAAAAGAGCTCAATCGAATATGAGGCACTTGAAAAAAAAGTTGAAACTTCAAATATAAAGGATAAGTACGTGATTGTAGGTGTCGATCCCGGAACAACTGTTGGACTTTCAGTGTTGGATCTAGAAGGAAAGGTTCTTGCAATTATTTCTAAGAGAAGCTTTTCAATGTCAGATGTCAAGGAAGAGATAAGAAAATACGGCTATCCTTTGATATTTGCATCCGATGTACATCCTCCTTCAGGGTTTATTGAAAAGCTCAGCACTTCATTTGATTCTATACTTTATGTTCCTCCACTTTCAATCCCTGTAAGGGAAAAAAATGAACTATCAAAGGATCATGAAACAACTAATGCCCACGAAAGAGACGCTCTATCTGCTGCCCTAAAGGCTTACCTTCACTATAAGAATAAATTCACTCAAATTAAGTCCAAAATACCCCCAGAACTTGCACCATATAGCTCAAGAATAATAGGCGAGGTAATCAAAGGTCTGCCCATCAAAGAAGCTTCAGATAAAGTAAAAGAAGGAATGGCTGAGAAAGAAGATGAGATAAAAATTGAGCAAAGAAATCCTGAAGAGATAATTCAAGAGCAGCTTAAAATCATTGAAAACTATAAAGAGAAACAGAATACACTCAAAAAAGACTTTGAAAATCTTCAAACTGAAAGCATTAATCTGAAAAAGAAGCTCCAGGAGAAAGAATCTACAATAATAGCCCTTGAAAGAAAACTTTTCGATATACTAGGTAGCCAGAAAAAAGAGGCTTTGAAAGACAACGTCATTAAAACTAAAAATTTTGAAATAACCTCACTAAGAAAAAGCGTAGAAATTCTAAAAACTAAAGTGAACATGCTGACTGAAGAAAACAAGAGGCTTAAGGAATTAAAACCGCTAATGGAGTCAGAAGATATAATAATTGGGAAAGTATTGCCTGTTTTTTCTATTGATGGAATTAGGAATCTTGTAAAAAATCAAGACTTAACTGAGGGTGATGTAGTATATCTTAAAGATGCCACAGGAGGGGGTGCAGAAGCAGCAAAGATGTTATCTGAAATTAAGATTAAAGCTGTCCTCATAACAAGTAAGGTATCCCACCAAGCTCAAGAAGAGCTAATTGGTGGTGGAATACCGATAATCGATTCGAAAGATATAAAAATGGAGATAATTTCGAAGTTTGTTATTCTAGATAAAGAAAGCTTTGATTTAGTCTATAATAAAGAAAAAGAGTTATTAAATGCTTTTAAAAAAGAAAGAGAGTCCAATAAACTTTTAAAAATCATTGAAGACTACAAAGAACAAAGAAAATCAGATTATAAGGCATAAAATGAGATTTTAATTATACCAAAAGCTATATAAAGGTTACGGTTGCCTTATATACTATGGAGAAAACCGAGACTAAAACAGTTCATGCTTGCCCAGAGTGTGGGAGTCATAAACTTATTCGGGACTATTCTAGAGCTGAAGTTACTTGTGACGAATGCGGTCTTGTAATTTCCGAAGATATTATCGATACGGGTCCTGAATGGAGAGCTTTTGACCATGAGCAAGGAGAGAAAAGGGGTAGAGTAGGGGCCCCAATGACCTACACTATCCATGATAAGGGTCTTTCCACCATGATTGACTGGAAGAATAAGGATATTCACGGTAGGGATATCAGTGCCGGTAGGAGGGCCCAGATATATAGAATGAGAAAATGGCATAAAAGAATTAAAGTTGCCGATGCAAAAGACAGAAATTTAGCTTTCGCTTTAACTGAACTTGATAGACTCTCTTCTCACTTGCACCTACCAAGAAATATTAGAGAAGGTGCAGCAATGGTTTACCGAAAAGCAGTCGATAAGAGGCTTATAAGAGGTAGATCAATAGAGTCAGTAACATCCGCTTGTATCTACATTGCTTGCCGTGAGTATAAAGTCCCAAGAACTTTAGATGAAATCGTAGAGCATTCAAGAGTAGATAAAAAAGAAATAGGCCGAAGTTACAGATTCATAACAAGGGAACTTGAGATAAAACTTTATCCTACAAGCCCAGTGGACTATATCCCAAGATTTGCCACTGAATTGGGGCTTTCAGGAAAGGTCCAAAGAAAAGCACAGGATATATTAGAAGGCGCAATAAAAGTTGGTCTTACATCAGGAAGAGGCCCAACAGGTGTCTGTGCAGCAGCTATATACCTTGCAGCCATCATGGAGGGTGAAAGAAGGACCCAAAAGGCTGTTTCAGAGGTAGCAAAGGTCACAGAAGTAACTGTTAGGAACAGATATAAAGAAATTATAGAGAAATTGGGAATTGATGTTAAGATTTAAAACATAAATCTTTATATACCGGTAATACACCGTATATATCCGCTGGCGATAATATATGAATGATGAAGAATTCGATATTTTTTGGAGGCTGAAGCGCCTAGAAGAAAAGAAAAAGCTCATTACTGAGCGTTTTTCTGACGATAGGGAACCTTCAAGACGTCCAATGCCTCAAAAAACAGCTAGGGAAGACAGAAATTCTACGTACAACATCCCAGAGATTCGTTCTAATACTTTTTACCAGTCTTATAGGGAAAAACATGACAGAATTCTAAGAAGACGAACAGCACCAGAATCAGTGCCAGTCGATGAGGGATCAAGAAGAGTCATAGAAATTGAAAAACAAAGAGCAACGAACGTTGACAACAACATTAGAAAGAACTTTACTTTGAAACCGGATATAAACTGGTTTAAAGTTTCTGTTGTTCTCTCTCTTTTACTTTCAGTTGTTTTAGTCACTTCTTTTTCACTGTATGGAGCCAATAGGCAGATAGACACGAATTTAGGAACAAAAGAGTCATACATATTCGAACTTGAAAAACAGATACAATCACTTACTAAAGAGAATTCAACTCTAAAAGAACTAAACGATAGCTTAAACAAGAGAAACGATATGCTAAGAGATCAATTAGTAGATGCAAGAAATTCTATGTATAAGCTCCAAAGTACATATCAAAATCAACTGATAAACGAAGAGTATGCCATGTTTTTAGCTTTAGAGTTTGTTAACAACCAGGCAAGTAAGAACCTCCCTGTAGAGTGTGGAACAACAAATCCTTCACTAGTTAGGGTCTACTATGAAAGAGCAACTATAGAAAAAGTAAATAAAACATTCAAGATAAACATGCCTGCCGACTTAAAATACCAATCAGTATCAAGATATATCTGTTACATAGAAATGGACGAATCAGGAAATATAGTCCACTGGAACTGGCAGAGACCTAATTAATTAATGTCTGATTCTATCTCAAAACACGAATCCCCAAATTTTAATTCTTTTAATTCTTCTTCTGTTAGGGATTCCTTTATTGCTTTATCAGAAGCAATGGCACTATAGCCCAAAGGGTCTTCTAGGATAATACATACAGTTTCCTGGCCTTCAATCAGTCTATTTATTTTATCAATTAATTCCTGGCCCTTCTCCTTCTCTTCGTCCTGGCCCATCTTCATACCCATGCTTATAACTTTAGATATTCTAGAGAGCAAACCTTCTACATTGCTTATATATCCTTCAGACAAAGGCCCAGGCTCAACTATTACCCCAAGCTCTGGGATTCTGATAGTGCATGTGCTTGATTTTACAATCCTTATGCTCACATCGCATTGAGATTCAACATTTAAAGAATATCTTGACGGCTCTTTAAGCTCTATGGGCATTATATCTGCTCGTCTATAACCGCAGTTACTGCATAGAATAGTAAAATCTAGAACTTCCCCAAAATAAGGAATAGAAATAACAGTATTAGTTACCCTTAGGGTCTTCCTATTGCACGACGGACAATAATCGCACTCTACGTTCCCATTATTCATGTGATCTTACAATCTTGACAGATGAAGGGGCTATTAAAATCTTTCGCTCACTAATACCAGCAATATCCCCACCTATACCCCTCAAGATACCTTTGATCTGGTCAACGGCTCTTTTAAGTTCAAGTGGTTCCCTTTCTGCCAAAAGACCGATATCAACGATAAGGATGTGTCCCTCTGAGAGCTGTTTTGAAATATCTCTAATATCTCCTAGCCCTCTTAGCTTCAAAGACTTTACATAAACGACTCCATAATCCATGAAATCGTTTCTCTTGAGTACCTCTTCCTCATAAGGAATTGATTCTACTTCTCTTATAGCTCTTGGCGACTCTGACTTTTCATCTTCTGCCCATGATTCGTCTTCCGTGTACTCTTCATCTTGGTAATATTCATCAGGGTAGTAGCTTTCATCATAGTCTTGACTTTGATCCCTACCAAACAGTTTATTGAGTCTTCTCATAATACCATCTCCTTTTGGAGCCCATATTAATCATTAATACTAAAGCTAACTATAAATATGTATTTAACCCTTTTTATAGTTTTCGCTTACAACACCATATAAAAAAGTTTAACTATTGTTAAACAATAGTTATTATCTATTTTTATTTCATTTTTTTGGATTGTGTGTATGCACACTTTCCGCATACGTATCTATCTTTGTGGTCAGCCATAAATGTTCCTGGACCACATCTTGGGCAGTAAGGATTCTTTTTAACTACTTTGTCCCCTTCTACGCTGTACAAGGATGGCATTAATTTTCCTCCTTTTCCACAATCAAGCCGTTTCTTTTCAATATATGTTTCTGCTCTACTCTCATCATAGTTTTTGGATCTGTATAAACAAATATCTTGGCTATAGATTCTTCCTTTCCATAACCTGTTTCAATAGATCTTACTACAAAGGAATCCATCTTGAAGCTCTTTAAAGCAGACAACTTATCTCTAACTTCTGATACCTTAGGAGTTCCACCATCATGAATTACTTTAACTTCTAATTCTTTCCTAGCGAATAGTGGGTTCTCTCTCTCTTTTACGATCGTTAATTCCATAGATCTCCCTCCATCTCATTTAGATAATCTGATATCTCCTTTTTTTTCTGTTCTGTTACTTCAATAATCACAATACCCTCGCCGGGCTGACCATAAAGTACCACAGTATCTCCATCTCCGTGGAGTACCGCAGGCATAACTGCCAAATCTTCTTCTCCCTCTACCAATATTTTTTTAAACCTTTTGGTTTTGTCTTTGAAAAATCGCTCAATAGCTACCCATAGCTCCCCTGTTATCTCAGATTGAGGATTTTCTACTATAGTTGTATCTTCGCAATCTATAGTATCGCCTATTTCAACCCTTAAGTTCCTACCGTCAACGATTACCAACTCAGGGAAGGCCCCATAGTTAATAAGATTCTGAGAAACAACATCCCCGACGGATATTACTCTCTTACCTTCTATCAGAGGCAAAACTCTTTCCATAACGGATTTCTCATCACCTTGAATAAGAAGCCCCATGGGAGATTTAAGTTTCAACCTCAATGATTCTGTTAGAACAAGAGCCATCTCTTTAATTCATCCCCTAACCTTTAGGGCGTAGGCTCCAGGAACGTTAACGCCAATAGTCCTAGCTATCTTTGATTTTTCAGGATCGATTATTACAACAATGCCGCTCCAGTTGTCTGTAGTTTTATCGTCCTTGCAAACTGGGCACATGCTTTCATTTAGAATTCTCTGGCATTTCTGGCATGCTACCTTCATATTATCCCTCTTTCTTCTCCTCTGCAATCCATTCGAATTTCCCTAGGTAAGGTTGCCTCATGGTAAGTCCAATCTTTGCAGAGCCTCTCTTAAGAGATAGTGTTACAATTCTTCCCCTAATCTTGTCTCCTACCTTAAGGACCCTTCCACTTTCCTTTCCTGATAGAGTGTTATTCTTCTTATCGTAATTTATGAAATCGTTTGTGAGCTGTGATACATGGACAAGGCCATCAATTGGTCCAAGTCTTACAAATGCCCCAAACTCAGTTATTTCCTCTACTTCCCCTTCAACAACTTCGTATAATTTTGGCAAATAAGTCAACGCTTCAAACACAGTTTCATAATAAGCGCTGCCATCTCCGGGAACAATCTTTCCGTCCCCTACTTCAATGATGTTGTGGATAGCAAGGATAAAACCAAGGTCCTTATCCCATGTCCCTTCATACTGCCCCTGAAGGATTTCGGCTATGGACTGGTTAAGTTCCCTCCCAAATTTGTTTGGTGGAACTCTTGCAGTATCCCTAATCTGTACAACTTTAAACATAATATAGTCACCTTAGAATATATGGTGAAATTGGCCCAAGTATATTTAAGCGTTTCTAAAAGCTTTCTTAATGAATTTAAGTAAAAATAAATATATAGAAAAGATTTATTGGCTGCAACCTTCTCTTTCTGGATGATTCTTACATTCATTTTTTTGTAGAATTCCCAATATGTTGTTAATTGGAAGTGATTTAGGTCTGATTCCATATCCTCCAATAACGACACTGTTTGCGTTATTTACCATTGCGAATGTTTGCTTTATCCAGTCTGGACTTCTTTGAACACTAGATATTCTTAATTCATCTAGGGCACCGATAAAACGTTGACCTGAAGCTTGTCCCGTTCTATTAGCTATTGTCAAGATATCTGACTGTGGGGCATTTGTATTAAATGCACCAGGTGGGCCAGAATTATCTGCTACTCCATTAACATAAGAAACCCAGTTTGGTGTTCCGCTGTTCCAAGTAAAAGCAACATGCGCCCACTGGCTTTGTGCAAATAATGTAGATGTCACTATGTTTTCATTTGATCCAGTTCTTTGTATATCGTAACTGATTCTTTGAGGAGTATTATTTCCAGATCCTGTCCAGTTAAATCTAAGCTCCCATCCATCATTTATACCAATGATTCTCTGGGTATTATCTGCTAAGTTTTCAGGCCTAAACCAAAATTCAATAGTACCCACAGTTCCTCCCGTAAAGGATGCAATAGTAGCTGCTTGTTCACTACCATTAAAATTATAGTAAGGACCAACAACATTATTTGAATTGTTCCAGTTTGCGCTACCTGTCAATATCGCAGGAAAGTTCCCTGTACTATCTGATAAATTAGTACCAGTTCCTTCTTTAAAATGCCATACTGAAATATAGTTATTTATCCAAACACCTGCCGGATTTTCCGCACTCGTAGCAGAGTTATTCCCATAATATAACCAGACAGTTGTACTTGGAAGATTCAAAGATGGTATTCTAACCCAAACTTCTGCATGACTAGCGTCATAATATTCTATTTCATAATCCAAGATAGTTGTTCCATCTTGGGATATGAATCTTATATCCTCATAGTCAGCTTGCATACCAGATCTATATGGAACTTTAAGGTATCCAGGGAAATCTGTCAATACAGTTGAACCAACATTTGTTATAGTTATTTGTTCACGGTATTGCCAGTTGTTATCCCACCAAGGCTGGGCAGCCACAAAAGTCAATGCCCCCAAGGGGATTATCAAAGCTAGAATTGAACTAGCAAAAGCTAAAACTACTAATATCTTCTTCAATTGAGAACACGTATTCATCAAGATCTACCTCAAATAAGTTAGATTGATAGTTAATTTTTTTCAATATTTAAAACGTTTTTGGTTAAAAAATAACATTGAGAATTTTGATTAACTTCGATTCTGTTCCCACGATTGGTTAAATTTATATACCAATAGCGGGTTTTAGTTGTCATAACAACTTTACTGGATTTGGCTATTAAGGAAAGATATGAAAAGCTTCTAAAAATAGGAGACAAGTTGGCAGAGATT
>LNJC01000041.1 GCA_001587575.1 Candidatus Methanofastidiosum methylothiophilum | reverse complement strand
ATTGTCCAAAATCTGAGTAAAAACGTGAAAATTTGAATTGGATTAGTGCAAACGGTCTAGAAATAAAATTAGAAACTAAAAAAGAGCGGTTAATCGTAATCCTCTAGATTAAATTTTAGAATTTTCTTTGAACCTTTAGCCATACTATGGCTGGTTTGTCTGTATCGTTAAATGCCACAAAATACCATTGCCCGTTGTGTGGTGTTTCTAATATAATAGGAAGCTCTTTAGCACTTTGAAGGTCCGAATATTCATATCTTTCATATAAACTAATTTTGTTATAGTTTATGCTGTCTATCATCATCACTTTTGGATTACCTGTTACAGTAAAATCTATCTTGAATAAATCTCCTTTGTCTGCGTTATAATAAAATCCCTTAATCTCCCCTGGTTGAAGTGTATATGTTTCTTCTTTTCCCTGAATTTCAAATATTGTGTCAAATATTAATGGAGAGGCTATTAAAAATAGTGATATGATGATTACAACAACTAAAATCTTTTTTATTATTCCCATGCATGCTAGAGGATTTCAATATTTATAAGAATATGGAAAAAATAGGGAAAATAGGGAAAAGGTAATATTTGTTAATTTTAAGGCCATACACCATTAAACGAATTGGCCCTATCTTTTAATGGAAGTTGGGAATGTTAAAGGATCCTTTAATAATGTTGAGTCAAATTGGATCATTTATCGCCTTTTCTCTGTAATTCAAATATCTTTTGCCTCATTTCAGGATTTGAATTTACTATTTCCATCATTTCCATGAATATGTTTACTCCTTTCAGCATATCCGGGTTTTCCGCTGCTAGTTCAAAGAACTCTTTTCTTAGTTCTTTACCTTTCTTTTCCATTTCAAATACTTTTTCTTCTTTTAGCGGCATGCCACACCTATAGCAGTATTCTGTAGTTGGTCCGCAACTTTCCTTACATCTTGGGCATGCCACAGGTTTGATATTCACATCTTCACGAGACTCTTCAGTTTTTAGGCCATAGACTTTGTTATAGATAGCATTGTCTATGTCTCTACCAGATAGATGAACATATACCTTGGGCATGTCTGACCCAAGCTGCCATCCAAGGTAATGGCACATCTCAGATTCTGTGAGTTTTGAGGCCAGGTGAGTTGCCCTTGTATGCCTTAAGATATGGGGGGTGACCTTTTTTTCAATCTTTGAATGCTTAATAGCTCTTTTTATAATGTTCATATAAGACTCGTAATAGAGGGGTTTTCCATTATTCTTGTATCCAGTTCCTATAAAAAGAGGGGCATTGGAGCTAGGATTTGGATACATCTGCACCCAGTTTTTTATGTAGGGCTCAGCCATAACAAATGGTACAAGTCTTTCTCCAGTTTTTCCTCTCACCTTTACCTTTCCCCCATATTCATTGAAAGTCAAATCTTTGAAGGTTATCGATGCAACTTCGCCCACCCTAAGGCCACAATCATAGAGAAGTGCGATTACGGCCTTATCTCGAGGGTGATTGGCTCCTTCAAGTAGTTTAAGTACTTCTTCTTTTGTTAAGATTTGAGGTTTCCTTGAGTGCTTCTTATCTCCTTTTAAGGATTTTAGGTCTGGCCAATCTTCACCTTTCAACCATTTGAAAAATTTATTTAGTGTTCTACGATATTCATTTTTAGATGAATCCGATATATCACGAATTTCTACCTTCTCTAGAACTTCAATTAGGTCTTTGGAGCCCCATGTAGAAAAATCCTTATCTTTATACCTTTGACAAATGATTCTCAAATCTATCATGTAACGAACTGTCCTTAGTATCCCAATCCTACTGGCAATAAGAGAGCTCTTAAACTCCCTTATTGTATTGATATTAATTTCAGAAATCCCAGAATTAATTAAACGCTCCTCTTCTTTTGAAAGCAAAACCTTTTCTTTGTAAATTCCCATAAATCGGATATAGGTAGTTGTGATTTATACATTATCCAAAGGCATTTGGAATATATTTAGCCGTCCATCCCCCGCACTTTTTTACTAGTAAAATTTTTAACGTATTTATAATAGATCTATAAGATTGATGGCATTGTATTTGTTGTTGGAGCCTCAATCTGAAATCAATTATGCTCTATTTATTTTGGAAATTATTCAAAATCTTATTCTAACTATTTTTAGATATTTTTAATAAAAGATGAGAATATTATTTAATTAATTGTCAATTTTCACCATCTATTATAATATATGACAAATATTAGGCATGCATAACTATTTTTAGCTTTCCTATAATTGTCGATAGTTATAATTTGTGTTACAACAATCAACGAAAAGTTTATATATTGAAGTGCATATACAAGTACATAATTATGTGCTGAAAGGCATAATTATAGGAGTTGAAAATAATGGGAAGAGATAAGACTTATTTGGACTTAGTAGACTTAATAAAAGAGGAAATGGGAGACGCCAAGACAAACGCTACAACGCGCAAAACAATAGAGTCTGCTCTGGCGGAAATTTCAACGAAGTATGGCGTAGGTGCTGCACACAAGGCATACGACGCATGCAAGTTGGAAGCCCTAGGCATAGCAAAACCAATATAATTATATTTTAATAAAATATTTATTTATTAATTTTATAGTTGATTTTAACTTTAATTGTTTTAAAAGAATGTATTAATTAGTCAATCCAAATAGTCTTCGAATATTTTCAAATAAACTTGGATTTCTTTTATCTTGATTACTTTTTTGATAAGCGAGGGATACTGAATAAAGGTCTTGAGATTCTTCAGAAGGGGACTTAATTATTTTAGTTCCAGTATCAACTTCAAAAAAATAGAATAACTGACTATGGCCGGAAGGGTCTACTTCAATTGAATAACTGTTATTTTCGTCTTTATCCATCTTAAGAATAAAAAAAGAACTATTTGTTTTTTCATATTTGTAGTATAAATATGCATTTGAAACATTATTGTCCATAACTTTCATTGATATTCTAATTAAATCAGAAATATTTACTTCTCCAGGCGTCGTATTCAACATTAGATAACTCTCATCATAGCCCTCTCCATAAATAGACCTGGAGAACATTTTACTAGCAACGTTATTACTTTCATCATTTTCATTTATTTTATTCTCTTGATCAATTACTACAATCACTTCTCCAGGATTTGTAGTTGGAATAAACTTTATTATTTCTTCAGTTATTTCTTCAGGCCCTAAAGAGATATAGATTTTCTCTAGAAATATGTTATTAGAACTATTATAATCATTCTCATAAAATATAACTGAAACATTTTCAACTTTAATATTACTCTTATTTTTTATCTTGGCCTTAACAGAGAGATATTCATTTTCCTCTTCAATTGTGATGTAGTAAGGATATATCAGTAAATCAATATCTTTTGGAGTTAATTTGTTATTTTGATTAGTATTTTGAGTTGTAATTGATTTGTTCTCTCTCGGCATAGATTTTATATTGAAATTCACATAATTATTAGATTTTGACACTTCATCAATAATGTTATCGGGATCAATCTTTATCTCTATAGAATTCTCCCCAAGTTCCGTTAATGTTAGATATAAAGTCATATCTGTGTAAGAAGATGGTATTAGTTGATTTATTGTGGGGGATGATTTAAGATTACCATTTACGTATACTTTAACAGGAACCCCAAATGCAGTCGATTTCCCAATATTTCTTATTCTAAAGGAAACTAGTGAAGGAGTGCCTTCATAAACAATTTGATTATAGGAAAGATCAGCTTTTGAGACATGCAAATCTGGTTTTGAACTTGTTATTGAAGGAGAAGTATTATTTAACCTATCTTCAGATACATTATTGGAATTTGTAGATTTCACCGATAAAGTAAAAGTACCTACATTGTTATTTTCATTTTCTTCTTGAATGTTATTGTTATGGTCAGCAATAAAATACAATAAATAATTTCCTTCTTTTGGAGGTGTCCAGTTAAAATTTGCAGTTACATTTTGTCCAACGTATAGAGAAGAAATATTTATTTTGCCTAATTGATTACCGTTCTCTGGGGGCCCTTCAAAGACTGCAAATACAAAATTGCCAGCATTTTTCTTCCCAGAGTTAGTTAATGTAATTTTGATAAGTATTTGCTTTAAAGGTTCAGCTTGACCAGAAAAATCAATACTTTTTATTACCAGGTCTGGTTTTCCTTGTGGTTCTTCAGGATACGTGGTAACAGTGGGCGTTAAATTATTTCCGGGCTGCGAACCAAATAATTGAGTTATCATTTTTCCATATGGCCCACCATCAACTATTCCTATCCCGACTTCTTTGTAAGCCGGATTTAATATATTTATCCTGTGAGAAGGACTCCCCATAAGTGAAGAATGTCCGGCATCAATAGATGGATTTCCACATATATTTTCTGCTAAAGCAATGAAGCTATACCCTGCATTTCTAGCCCTGTCTGAAGGGGTCAATCCATCCGGATTAACGTGATTAAAGAAACTTCTATTAATCATGTCTTGACTATGAAGTCTTGCAGCTGAGGAAAGAGCAGAATTCATCGTTAGTGGTTCAAGACCTTGTGCTACTCTTTCCTTATTAATTAGAGTTAGCATATAATATTCTTCGGAACTATCTGAATATATGGCAGGTATTGTCCCCAATATGAGTATTGCCAAAATAGGGAACAATTTCATCCCATTATATTTACGCATACAACAACATTTTGAAGCATTCTTTTTAAGAATTTCTGAATAAAAAATAGTTCAATTGAGTGATAATATTATAATTTAAATAAAAATTAATAAAAAAGAATAAAAAAACTTATCTAACAATAAGCTGAGCCTTTTCTGGGTGATATCTCCAGTCTTTTGGAATTCTACCCTTTTCAGTGTAGTATTTTCCAAGTCTTCTAATCTTAGCCTCAATAAGATTTAATCCTCTTGTTGAGTGGAGATCCTTTGGATTAAGCTCAAGATGCTTCCTTAAGTTGACGGCTCTAGCAATAAGATTGAAAAGGTCTTCTGGGTATTCACTCTGGAGTTTGTTCTCCTTTAATATTTCGTTAATACTTTTTCCAGCGATAAGTCTTACATCAGGGATACCATGTTGATCTCTTAATATAATTCCTATCATACTGGGCCCATGACCTTCTTTTGACATATTTACTACTAAATCAACAACCTCTTCTGGCCTTTTGTCAACCCAATGTGGCATCGTAGTTCTGACAGGTTTTTTTGAGCCTGATTTTCCTCTTCTTCTTGAGTGCATTCTTGCCATTTATTCAACTCCATTTTCAAGGTATTTGCCCAATTTTTCAAGAGATTTTCCCCTGTGTGAGAATTTATTTTTCTCAACTGTAGTCATTTCACCAAATGTTTTTGAATTATTTTCAGGGATAAATATGGGATCGTATCCAAATCCCCCTTGACCTCTTATTTCATGCGAGATAGTGCCTCTTGAAACTCCTTCAAAGATATGTGGTCCGTCTTTGTACAGCCCCACAGTAGATTTGAAGTATGCGCCTCTATTGTTAATATTCAATAGAAGTTTTAAGATTCCATCGTTTCCGATGGTCTCATGGACATACCTTGAGTACGGTCCAGGAAAGCTGTTTAGTTCTTCTATGAACAGTCCCGAGTCTTCTAAAAAGAAGGGGCTTTTAAGGCTTTCGCTGCAATAATTAATTCCAAATAAGGCTATTTCCTTAAGATCCGAAGCTTGGATTTCCGGATACTCCATATCTGCTTGAATTAACTCAATATCAAGATATTTTAGTTTTTCTTTAGCTTCTTTGAATTTTCCTTTGTTTCCTGTAATGAAGTATAATTCTTCCATGTACTTACAAACAATAACCCTTATAAAAAAATTTCTTAAAAATCCTTTAATGGAAGAGTCTAAGAAGGGCAGTGATTCTCAAAAGCTCAAGATTATGATTATTGGGATCGGAGATGAAAATTTTAGAATACTTGAAGCAAAACCTCAAAATCTTGACTTAAGAACCTTGGCAATTGGTTATGACAAGGAGAGATTAAGATTTTTAAAAACAGAAAAAAAATTTTTCGTCAATAACACCTTGAAAAATAAGATTGATTTTTCAGAAAATATTCAGGATCTATCAAAGGTGGCATCAAAAGTTGGAGAAGAGTTCAGAGAATATTTTAGCGTGGCAAATATAGTTTTTATACTAACAGATTTATCTGATACAAATATTAAATTAACATCGATCCTTCTTAAGCTAGCAAAAGATAGTAAAGCCATTCCAATACCAGTAATAAAGGCAGATGACGTTCTCAGTAGCGGTAAAACTATTTCAAAAGAAAGGTTTTCTGAGTTAAAGAAATACTCAAATTCTTTTATTATTAGAGAAGATGAACAAAGAACAATATTTTCCAGGGGATACTCTCCATTTTGGGAGAAGATAGAAGGATTATACTTATCTCTTGCACTTCCAAGTCTTGTTAATATTGACTTTGCTGATTTTAGGACCGTTATCAATAAGGGTGGTGCGTGTTATATAGGTGTAGGCGAAGGCAAAGGAGATAAAAAGACAATCAACTCTTATGAAGGAGCTTTAAAATCAAAATTTGATTTAGATCTAGAAGAAGTTAAAGGTGCACTTATTAATATTATAGGCAATAAAGATTTAGCTTTAAAAGAGTCCACAAATGTAACGGGGCATATAGAAGAAAGAATTCATAAAAACGCAGAAATAATCTGGGGCGTATCCTTAACTGATACTTCTCCAGATATACTAAAAGTTGTAATTGTTTTATCAGGCGTAATTTATCCTGAATTAGACGAGTATATATCTTAATTAATTTGTATGCCAGGTGCACTTGGCCTATCTTCTGGAACTGTTGGGACGAGTATTTTTTTGTCCATCAATAATCTTACTACTTCATCTAATATCTTTCCTTTTTCTTCAATTTTAGCTTCAGTAGATTCGCTTGGAGGCAGGTCCGGATCAATATAAATCCATCCCTTGTTTCTAATTCCAAATTGATCATAAATGAAGTTAATATCTGAAGTTTTGGTTTTACCTTCATAGAAGTCTATTACCACTTCAAAAGGATAATACTTATCTGCACCGTAGTGTCTGTAAACATACGGCCCAATGATAACTCCGATAATTATTCCATATTCACCATTTCTTTTATAATCATATAAAACACATTCTTTGTAAAAGTCAGTTGTGATTGGATATGCGCCTGTATTTCTATATTCTTTCTTAAAATTAGAGAAATTTCTCCAAACTTCTGCATCATATTTGTATATCTTTTTTACTTCAAATCCTTCTTGCTTATCCAAGTTCCAGTATTCCTCACTTAATGATCCCGAGATATATCTTGTCCAAGTATCAAGCATGCCGTCCTTTCCATCATCAGTAAATATGGACTTTTCAAATGGATTTTGAGTAATTAAAGATATGCTTGAGGTAGTCATTTCGTAATCAAAATCTGAATCAGCAACAATATCAATTAAGAATTTATTTCTTTCAAATATTTTTAAAAATAAATCTGCAAGATTTATAGCATCAGTTGATGCTTGAGGGAATTTAATTTGCATAAAATCAGAAACTTTCGGAGGCAGCCTCTTTAAGTAATTGTTGTATATATCTTGTCTCTCTTTTGCCTGTGCTTGAGTGGTTATAACATTTAAAATTGTTTCATTTAGAGTTATTTTTGAAAAACTATCTTTTGAAATAAGAGTGTTCAATATTGAGTTTTTTTGGTCTTCAGGAAATCCTCTGTAAGTTAAATATTTTCTACAATAATCCAGGTTTTCAGGTGTTTTAAGATCAGAAACAAGTTCTCTATCTGTTAGGGGATCAATAATCATCATATTAAAATCAAAGTATCTTTTTGAGCCCTTAAATGCAAGGTCAACATAATATATATCTCCGACCCTTTTAATTTTACCTTCGTTAATCTTTTGATTAATATATGAGTCTCCCACTATACTTTTAGCCTTTTCAAGCTCTTCTATCGAGAGTTGCACTTCATATTCCTCTAAAGATGTTGATTGATTGGTACAACCTGCAAAGACTATTGAGATTGTAATCATTACTATAGTAGAATATGCTAAGATTTTATTTATAATGACCACCCCAGAATATGTACAGAGAGGTTTTACCTGTGCTGTATAATTTATCAATTGAAGATGCATTTAAATGGTTTTCACTATTTTTAAACTCAGCAACTTCTCTCGGGCCAATATATGCATATTTGATATTATATATGTCAATTACAGAATGATTTCCAGAATAAAGAGCTTTTATGTCTTGGCTTCTTTTAATATAATCCCAACTACCTGATGAATACCCCCCTTCTACTGTTTTTAGTCCGGATACCTTCCCAATAATTGGAGAAGTGAACCAAGATGAAGCAACTGTGAAATTTCCAAATAATGAATTTTCATGAAGATATGAAAAAGTAGAATATTCTTCATTACCTAACATAGGCTTAACTTTTGAGACATATTCGGCAGCAGGGAAGGATGATATGATCATAATGCCTATTAGTGCAGCAATAATAGGTTCTCTTTTCTTATCCTTAGTAAATTCAAAAATTGCAAAAGCAGAAAAAAAAGCTATAGGGTATGCCAAAAACTCAATAAATCTAAAAGGCAGTAAATTTAAACTTGCTAAATAATTTCTAGAGAGTAAAAAGGTGACTATGCCCCATGAAAGTAACATTAGGTCTTCTTCTTTTTTCCTTAATATCAAAAATACTGCTCCAGGTATCGCTAGCGCCATAGTAATATATCCAAGTTTTACAGGATAAAAAGAAATCTTGAATACCCCCCCATAGGGTATGTTTGAAGCAACACCATGTATCAAAAGTTGTATAATCCATGGTAAAGATAAAACAATAGTAACGAATGTAAACAATAATAATGGATTAACTTTGAGTTCTCTTTTTGATAGGTATACTAGAAAAGTGAATAGAAGAATTGATAAAAAGAATACTATGAAAGAAAGCCCGTGAGTGTAGAATACCGCAGAAGAAATAATTCCAGAGATATAGATATATTTCTTTTCTTTTAATCCTAAAAGATACATTAGAAATCCTAATGGCATTAGCACTAAAGCAAGTGACTGTGGAGAAGCTATTATTCCTCTGTCGAGGGATACAGGTATAATCAGTACAAAAAATGAAGATAAGAGCCCTATTTCTCGACCATAAAATCTATTTACTAGAACAAAAGTTGAAATTGCAGACAAGGTAAATAATATTGATGGCATTACCCTTGCAGCATCCATAATAGATAGCCCTCCAAGATTTAATAATTTATATGCCCCAAGTAATAATATATGAAAAAGTGGTGGGTAGGTATGAATTCTTCCATCGGGGCCAAAAGATACCGGATCAAAAGTAAAAAATCCATTTGTAAAATTTTCTACTATTCTCATGTGATACCATATATCCCAAGATAGGGGATATGGGAATCTATTGTAAAGGGGATATGTTTCACAGAATGCAAGTATAATTATGAGAATTATAGGAATAAGAAAATATTTTATATCTTTTAATTGAGGCAATGCCATTAACATAATTAAACAGACATCTTTTTATATAGTTTAGCTTATATCAAAAGAGGAGATAAAATGAAGAAGAAAGTTATTATCATGGGCGCAGCTGGAAGAGATTTTCATGATTTTAATACTTATTTTCGGGACAATCCAAAATATGAAGTTGTTTGTTTTACTGCAACACAAATACCAGATATTGAGGATAGGGTATACCCAAAAGAACTAGCAGGATCATTATATCCAAATGGAATTCCAATATACTCTGAGAGTCGATTGAAAGAATTAATTAAAAGGTATAAAGTCGATAAAGTATTTTTATCTTATAGTGATATTTCTCATAACTATGTCATGGACAAAGCGTCAGTTGTCCTCTCAAGTTGTGCTGATTTCTCGATCCTTGGCCCAAAATCTGTGATGTTAGTATCTAAAAAACCTGTAATTAGCATATGTGCAGTAAGGACTGGAAGTGGGAAGAGTCCAACTACAAGAAAAGTTCGAGACATATTGAAAGGCATGGGAATAAAAGTTGTTGTTGTTAGGCATCCAATGCCTTATGGTAATCTTTTAAAAAGTGCAGTTCAAAGATTTGAAACTTATGCAGATATGGATAAAGCAGAATGCACAATTGAAGAAAGAGAAGAGTATGAGCCCCATATCGAAAATGGAACAGTTGTATTTGCCGGTGTTGATTACGAAAGAATATTAAGAGAAGCCGAAAAAGAGGCGGATGTTATACTTTGGGATGGCGGAAATAATGATCTTCCATTCTTCAAACCTGACCTTCATATTGTAATAGCAGATCCTTTGAGGGCAGGTCAAGAACTTACATATCATCCAGGAGAAGCAAATGCAATGATGGCAGATGTAATTGTAATAAACAAAATTGATTCTGCTATGCCCGATCAAGTGGATACCATTAAAAGAAACATCCAAAAAATAAATTCTTCTGCAATAATCATAGAAGCAAAGTCTCCAGTTTCTGTCCAAAACTCAAAATTAATAGAAGGTAAAACTGTTCTAGTTGTTGAAGATGGACCAACACTTACACATGGAAACATGAGTTTTGGCGCAGGAACTGTAGCAGCAAAGAAATTTAATGCCAAGGAAATTATTGATCCAAGACCCTGGGCAATAGGCACAATAAAAGAAGTATTTGATAAATTCCAGCAGCTTGGAAAAGTCTTGCCTGCAATGGGTTACAGCAGAGAGCAGATAGAGGAGCTTGAAACAACGATAAACAATGTTCCTTGTGATTCTGTAATCGTTGGAACCCCAATAGACATAGGTAAGCTAATGGAGTTAAATAAACCTCTAATTAGGGTTAAGTATTCATTAGAAGAAGTTGGAAAACCCGATTTAACCGATATCTTAAAATCATTTAAAAAAGAAAAAGGGATTTAGCCTTCAATAGAATCAATGACTTTTTTACATTCTCTTAAAGACATGCCTAGAGCGGAAGATTCAGATATTAGAGCACTAATTTCAATTACATTGAAAAGTTCATCTACTGTTGCACCGGCATTTATTGCATTTCTTATATGTACGTCAAGACAAAAAGGAGTTTTTAATGCAGCAGCAGCTGCTACAGCAACTAGTTCTGCAGTCTTTGTATCTAAAGCGCTGCCTCCCATTAGGTGAAGAACTCTTTTTGTCCTCGGAACAAAATATTCTTCATCTTTTGAGATCTCTTGTGTAATAAAAGGTATTTCTCCGTATTTTTCCTTAATTTTTCTTAGTAATTCATCTTTCATTTTTTATCTCCTTTAATCTTCTAAGTCCGACTGCAAGTGAAGAAGATTCACTCATCAAGGCAGCGATTAGTATTACTTGAAATATCTCTTCTTCAGTAGCTCCAAATCTAAGTGCTTGTTTAATATGGAATGCAAGACAATGGCTTCCATTATTACCCACAGCACTTGCTATTGCGAAGAGTTCAGTTTCTTTCGGTGAGAAAACTTTGTTAGATCCCATAAGGTGAAAAAGTTTTTGGACAGAAGTAATGAAATCTTTTTCATCTTTTGATATTTCTTTTAAAATAAAAGGTACCTCTCCGTAGAAATCCTCTATCTTTCTCAGAGTTTTCTCAACGTTTAATGTCATAAGAACACCTTTAGAAGGTCAAAATTAAATATCTTTAAATATTTTTGGGACAGCTATTTCCATAAAAAAGAGTTCTATTTATATCCAACAATAATTCAAATAGATTTAAGATGTAGAAAATTATCTGAATAATCTTTATTCTAAAACTTATGATTATTTTAGTTTAGGCATAGTCCCTAATAAAATAATCAATTTAGTAAAAGAAATGAATGAGATAATAATTCACATACCACAATATAATGTGGGGCATTGATAAAGGAAATTTATAGATTAAATAAAGATTTATACTAATCTTATGATATTATTCTTTTCTAGAGGATTCTATAATTCGATCTATCTCTCCATCTATTCCCATTAGTCGAGGACCATACATTAGCCTTCTAAAAAGATCCATATCATTCCCTTCCATTAGTATTGTTATAACTCCAGAAACCCCCTCGTTCTTGTCTTTTCCTGAAACAACGAATTGAAGGCTATTGGTATCTGTTTTCCAAGAATATATCTCATATATCCGTTCTATGTTTTCCTTGTCTAGCTTTATTATAGCTTTCATAAACTATAATAGTTTTATTTTCTTAAAAATATTCTTGTTATAATACAAAAATAAATATATATTCTATAATTTAAATCAATAACATGAAAGAGATAAAATTAAAACCTATCGGCCTAGTTCATTCTCCTTTCAATGAACCAATTAATGTTCCTAAAGATTCAACTGATGGGATGGAATATAAAGGTACTGTTGAAATATTTCCTGAATATAGGGCAGGTTTAAAAGATCTTGAAGGATTTTCGCATATATTGATTATTTTTTATTTTCATAGGTCGGATTATTCCAATCTTATTGTAAAACCTTATCTTGATGATAATTTAAGAGGAGTATTTGCCACAAGATCCCCCCACAGGCCCAATTTCATTGGGCTTTCTATAGTTGAGCTATTGAATGTCGAAGGGGAAATATTGCATATAAGGGGGATTGATATGATTGAAGGGACTCCTGTTTTAGATATCAAACCATACATACCTGAGTTTGAATCAAATGAAGGAATCCGGATAGGATGGCTTGAGGGAAAGATATAGTTTTTCTGAATGTGGCTGGTCATCCCATCCATCAAAAGTAATTTATATTGAAGAGTAGCATATAATTGGGTGAAATTATGAAAGTCTGTCCTGATTATGCAAAAATTGATGACAAAACGCTTAGTAAGATAAAAACACTAGAGAATGAACTTGGAGTAATTTTATTGGCATATGAAAAAACTCCTTCTTATGCAAAGATGCAAGATAGTGATGTTATTAAGTTGAAAGAAGTAGAAAGGTCAATGGGAGTTACTCTTGTAGCATTTTCTTAAATTAAATAATTTATTTTTTTTCAAAAAATAGATATGGGCTTTCTAACTGGGTCAGAGTGCCCCGTACGGGATTTGAACCCGTGCCACGGCCTCGAAAGGGCCGCATTCTTGACCGGACTAGACTAACGGGGCCTAACAAACCATTTTTATAAATACTTATAAAACTTTTGGT
>LNJC01000040.1 GCA_001587575.1 Candidatus Methanofastidiosum methylothiophilum | reverse complement strand
CCAGTTTCTTTCTTGATTAACTCAAATCCTTCGGCGTAACCTTGGGGATCTATCTTATATTCAGGCTCTCCATTATTCGGAACTTTATATATTTTTAATCCTGCCCTTTCTGCAGAAACTTCAGAGCTATAATGCATATTTCCATCGCAAAGTATACTTCCTCCGGTTGATATTGAATGCATAACACCATACTTTGCTTCTCTGCAACCGTTTGTAGGAAGGACATAGTCCATGCCTAAGAAATCTGATACTTCTCCCAGAAATCCTGCAATGTCAGGTTCAGTAGTTATATGAAGTGCACCTTTGCACCAATCACAGATTGAATACCCATCAATATACGATAAAATAGCTTTTCTCGCATCAGCAGTTGTCCTGCCTCCTGTCTGCAAAGGATTAAGATTAATGAAAGATTCCTCTCTGTCTCTTAATTCGAGTTTTCCGATATTCATTTGGACACCTTTTCTGAGATTAAATCACATTTTTTCTTGATATTCTCAATAATGGACAAAACTTGTTTTTTTTCATCATCGTTTAATTTGTGAAAAGGGGCTGTTTTTCTCCATATTTCTCTCAAATCTTCTATTAGAAAAGCCATATCAAAAGTATTTTCTACCACGTCTTCCATGAAATCCATTTATCGTGATTTTATTTAAGTATTGCCCTTAAATTATAGTAACTGCTTCAATAGAAATCTTTAAAATTAATTAAAGTTTTATAGGATAGTGGTTATAATGGTTGCGGAAAGAGTAAAACTTGTTATTCCTTCAAAAATTAGAGAGCTTTCGGAAAGAGCGAAAAAAATTGAAAATGTTATAAGTCTTGGAATAGGTGAGCCTGATTTCGATACACCTGTGCATATAAAAGAAGCAGCAAAAAAGGCATTAGATCAGGGGCTTACACATTACACTGAGAATCAGGGAATGTTTAAGGTCAGAAAAGCAATCTCTGATAGGTACATGAGATTGTTCTCTGCCGAAGCACATCCTCAGAACATTCTTTTGACAGCCGGAGCATACGAAGCTGTGTATCTTGCCTTCATGGCACTTCTCAATAAAGGTGATGAGGTCTTGATACCTGACCCTATATTTTTATGCTATGAAAATGATGCTTACATGTCAGAGTCCGTACCTGTAAGATTCCCCCTACATGAAGAGAATAATTTTAGACCTTCTCAGGATGAAATCCTTGAAAGAGTAAATCAAAAGACCAAGATGCTTGTTTTGAACTATCCCTCAAATCCAACAGGCGGAGTTCTTGAAAAGAATGACTATAAGATGATAGCTGACATTTGTGAGGATCATAATCTTTACTTACTGTCTGACGATACTTATGAAGAGATAGTTTTCGACGGTTACCAACCTGATTGCTTCTTGAATCACTATGATAAAACAATTATAACAAACTCATTCTCAAAGAACTATGCAATGACAGGATGGAGAGTTGGCTTTGTAGTTGCTGAAAAGGAGATGCTTACTCCAATGCTAAGAATACATCAATATGCAGTCTCATGTTTGAATACACCAGCTCTTGAAGGAACTTATACCGCCCTTACAGACTCACAACAATGTGTTTCTGATATGGTAAAAGAGTATGAGAGAAGAAGAAATCTCATAGTAAAAGGACTAAACAATCTTCCTGGTGTTTCATGCATAAATCCAAAAGGAACATTCTACTGCTTTGCCAACATAACTGAAACAGGAATGACCTCAAGAGAGTTTTCTGACTTCATGCTTGACAATGCCAAGGTAGTAGTCGTTCCAGGAGATGCTTTTGGGGATAGAGGAGAAGGGTTTATCAGATGTTCATTTGCAACAGATTATGCAAAGATTGAAGAAGCTTTAATCAGAATGGAAAAGGCATTGAAATCATTTTGATTTTTTTATTAATATATATGCCCCAACCATTATCAACACTCCCCCAGCCCATCCTATTACTGAAAGTGTCTCTCCCAGTATTACATATGAAAGGATAGCCGATACAAGTGCACCCATTAAAAAGAACAAAGTTGCAGTCAAAGGGCCTTCAATTTCAATTCCTCTATAGTAGAGAAAAATGAAGATAATCTCCAATAGTGCCAATGCAACTATTGTGAATGGAATTGAGGATATGGGGGAAAGAGTACCTGTACCAAAAAGAGCAGAAACAACTAAAACAATGAATACTGACCCAATAAAGATCCTTATTGCAGAAATCATATAAGAATTAACTTTTTTCATAGTTATTTTTGCTAAGACATTTGTAAAGCCTACTTGCAATGATGCTAGAAGAACTAGAATATCCCCCCACTGGGGATTCAATGCTTTGCCATCAGTTGATATGAAATACATTCCAATAAACATTATTATCATAGATGCATATTGACCTCTATGTATCTTATCTTTTAGTAGGAAATGAGAGAAAAGTGCAGTAAATATGAAGACAAATCGGAAAATGAATCCAGCATTAATAGCGAGGGTGTATGCTTGGCCAAGATAGAGTGTCATCATTGCAGTACCACTCCCAATTATTCCGATTAAAATCAGGTCCCTTTTTGGAAGAGGACGTTCATAGTTGACTTTATCTTTTAGAAAAAATATTGCTAGGGCCATCAATGGAATAGATAAAAGAGATCTAGATGACACAAGACTATAAGAAGAATACCCTTGATTTAGGGCCATCTTCACAAGAATTATTGAAAATCCATACAAAGCAGAAGAAATAGACAAAACAGCAATACCTTCAGCTTTCATACGAATCCTCTCATGATTCAATTCTTTCAGTCTTTTTAAATATGCTTTTTTTAGTAAGCTTTTTATATAATCGATTAAATGTGGATTAGACTAGGCTGGGAGGTTAGGCGCCTCCTGTTACCTCAAGCCGTCTTAAGAGGGGCCAAAGCCTGGAAAGCAGTTGGATACCTACATGGTGGAGTCCCTACGACGTTGAAGCCATGTCCTACAGGATTGGCGGCGGAGTAGCCCATTTTGGAAGAGATGGGCAAACCCTTCACCTTTCGAACCCCGCCAGGCCCGGAAGGGAGCAACGGTAGGGAGGACGTTTAATGCTTGTAGGGTAGCAGGGTCGAGTACGGGGGAATCCCTCCCTTGTAGTCTATTCTGCTCATTTCCAGGCGCGTCACTATCAATAAATTTAAAAACAAACTTAAATCACTTATTTTAAGCCGAGGTGGCCCAGCTTGGTACGGCGCGGGATTGCTAATCCCGTTCTCCTTGTGAGATCTAGGGTTCAAATCCCTACCTCGGCGCTTTAAATATTCTAATAGATACTTAGTATAAAATAAATTTACTCTTTTGTAATAACATTATCCAAAATCTTTGAATTAGGTATCAATAAATATTTCCCGTCTTCCCTCTTTATTTTTGTGTATACCAAAGAAACTTCTTCGACGACGCCTTCCATATCCTCAATTTTAATCGTATCTCCTACATTTATCTGCCTGTAAAACACTATGAAAACTCCAGAGAAAAAGTTTGGTACAATATTCTTTAACCCGATTATCGCGATTATAGACCACAAAACCATGATTATGGTAATTGTTATTATCAAAATTCCTGTGCTTACTTTTAGCTGTGTTAAAGCCATTGTTCCTACTAGGATGTAAATAAAATACCTTATTCCTTTACCAAAGAACCAGTATTTTGGTATGTTCGTATCTTCAAACACTTTTTCTACGAATACGGCAATCTTATCGGCCACTACAAGCCCAATTATCACTACAAAGAAGGCTATCAATATATTTGGAACGTAATTAATGAATACTCCCATCGAGTTACTTAACCCCGGAAGATCCAGTACTTCAAATGCTAAAAATATTGAAATTATGTATACAATCCAGCTAATAAAAACTTCAACACTCTTTAAAATCTTAAACCCTATTCTTTCTGTAATCTTCTCGGCTTCTGTTTTTTTAAGAGCTTTTTCTACACCTATTTTTTTCATCAATGCCTGTGTCAGTCTTCCAAGCCCTTTTCCAATAAAGAATCCTAGAACTAAGATTAGAATTGCAAAAAAGACCCTTGGCAAGATCTGAGAAAAGGCCGAAATTAATGAATCAAAGAATAATCTGATTTCAAGGAATATTATGTCAATGTTCATTTTAATCAACCTTTACCTCATCCGGGTCAACTTCCCATACAAGCTCCCCATTTTTAAAGATACGAATCATATTGTCAGACTCTGCTAGAACTATTGCAATAGCATCTGTAACTTTTGTCATCCAGGCAGCCGAGAGATGTCTTGCCCCAAGTCCTTTTGGCAATGAAATACCATCCTTTCCTGCTTCTAGGTATCTTGAAGCTGCCAGTAGCTTTCCTTCTCCGGATATGATAAAAGCACCATCGAGCCTTGAGAACTCTTTTATCATGTTTTGTACACCCGGATCGTTAATTGTAACGTAGCTTCTCTCAAAGGGATTATATGTTATTTGAGAAGATTTCTGCATCACATTTCCGCAGTCCCCAATTATAAATGAGGTGCCTATCGGCTTACCTTCCTTTCCTTTTCTACCTAACTGAACTGCAATAGAAAGAACTGAATAAATAACATCAGTTTTGACATTTTTAAGTGAGAAAAACAATTCGTAGATACCTTTTGCATTTATCTGATTTGTTCTTCTTGTAACTATGAAATTGTAATATTCACTATCAATTTTTCCTATGTAGACAATTTTGTCTTCATTTTTTAGTAAGTCTTGCATCAAGGCAGCTGATATTGCAAACTCTAGTCTTGTCGTAATCTTTTTCAATATGCCTGGAACGAAGATAATATTCTCAAATTTTTTCTTTATCTTTTCATTTGAAGATACTCCAAATAAATTAATTTCTTTGGAAGAGATAAATCCTTGGATCTTCTCCATATCTTTTACAGAGTCAATTTCAACTAGAACAGCGTCTGCACCTATGTCTTGGTATAGTGATGTTCCTGCCTGTATAAATGGATCGATTTCCATATATTTACTCCATGAAGTTTTTTTCTATTATTTCCCCTTCTGGTCTTGTTTCAGAGAATATCTGACCTTGGAACTTGTAAATCTTTGCTTCCTTATTCATCCAGCAATCAAGCGGTAGGCCAGCCTTTATGCAGGTGTGACAGAGAAAATCTTCACTATCCCACTTCTCTTCAACTGGAACCTGAGGGAGAAGTAAACCTTTTCTAAATCCCAATTCAACAATTAGCCCATCTTTGCCTACTTCAATTTTTGAAGGATATTCTTCTGTATCTTGAACTTTGATTAATTCCGGGGGTGTTAGAACTGTAACTTCAATTACTAAGTTCTTAAGTTCATCTGGTCTAACCTTCTGAAACCTCGGGTCTCTTGTAGCAGAGGATATAGAGGCGTCAAGTAGGGCATCAATTAGGGGAAGTACAGGTTCTGGGTACCCTATGCATCCTCTCAAGCTGTATTTTGGATAAGTATGAAGCGTTACGAATACTCCCCAATTTTTTCTAAATGATTCGGGGACGCTTTGTATTTCTAAATTCTTTCTAGTGTTTAAATAAGATTCTATATTTTTTCTCGCGAAAAATACAAGTTTTTTCCCTTCCTCTAAATTAAACATTAAAGATAATTATTTAAGTCAATATAAATAGTTTTTGCATATGGTGGTTCTATCGAAGCTGTAATACTTGCCGCAGGAAAGGGCGTTAGACTATCTCCCCTTACCGATGAAATACCTAAACCAATGTTACCTTTAGGAGACACTACAATTTTGGGCAATATTCTAAATATATTCAAATCCTCAGGCATAGAAAAAGTTTCAATAGTAGTAGGGCACAAAGCCGAAATAATTCAAGATTATATAAAAAATATAAATATGGGTATTGATGTTAGCTTTATTGAACAGAAAGAACGTCTTGGTACAGGCCATGCACTAATGATCGCATCTTACTATGTAAATTCTGACTTCATATGCGTCTATGGGGATCTTCTTTTCAAAGAGAATTTCATTGTCTCCCTAATATCAAAATTTAAATCATCCGGTTCCATTGCAATGATGGCATTGACGGAAAGCGACACACCTGAGTTTTTTGGAAGCGTTACAGTAGAAGGTAGCGAAGTTACTGGAATTTTTGAAAAATCAGATACTCCACCTTCTAATTTGATAAACACAGGGATATACTGTTTCAAAAAAGAAGCCTTTTCTTATATAAATAACACTAAAATCTCTCCCAGAGGAGAATATGAGCTCACTGATTCTTTAAAGATGATGATGGGAGGCGGAAACAAAGTAATGTGGATGCCATTAGATGGGAAATGGTTAGACATCGGTAGGCCTTGGGATCTAATAGATGCAAATATGTTTTTCTTAGAAAGCGTGAAAAACTATGTTTCTAAAGATTCAAAGATTTCTCCCGATTCACAAATAGGGTCTCCAGTTTATATCGACTCTTTTTCAGTTATAGATTCCTCCGAAATCATTTCGCCATGCTTATTATCAAAAAATGTAAATATAGGAACGAGCTCAAAGATTAGCTCTTCAGTTATTAGAAAAAATGTGAAAATTGGGAGTAACTGTACAATCGAGAACTCTGTGGTAATGGAAGGAGCAAAAATTGGGAACAATTCATTTATTTCATTTTCTGTTATTGGAGAGAATTCTGATGTCGGAAAAAATGTTATTCTTGAAAGCAAATCTGAGGGGACTATAAAATTTAAGATAAAAGGAGAGCTTGTTGATTCAAACAGAACTCAGCTTGGATCAGTTGTAGGAAAAAATGTTAAAATTAAAGATAATTCTGTAATAAGGCCTGGTCAAAAGATTGAATCAAACTCTATAATATAAAAAATAAAATATTAATCAAGCTCTAAAAGATGCTGGCAGTATGTGCACTTGTATATCTTTTTCCTATCTTCCATTATATGTGTCGGAACAACTTTTGATCCACAAAGTGGGCATTTAGGCAGGACCTCTGGCTCTTTATTTGTTCGGGCTATCTGTTTAATGCCGGGGATTTTTTTGATTCTCTCTCTTTGCGCATGAGTTAAAAATCCAATTATTATGCCTAATAGACCAAATATGCCCAAGATATATGAAATAGGCCTATATTCATCATGCCAGAATCTCTCTCTTCTTGTAACTGTTTCAAGTTCTTGATAAGGAACTCTCTCTTCATAAGTTTCTGTTACATTTTCTATTACTGTTTCAAGGTATTCCTGTCTTGATGTAGAAGATTCTTGCCTAATCACAGTGTATGTTATCCTCTTTGAATAGGCAAATAGTCTATTTGATAAGATTATTTTATACTGTTGAATTCCTAAATTAACCGGGACAGTCCAAACACCATTTAATTCAATAGTTCCAATAGGCGCATCATAAAATGCAGTATAAGCCTGATTATTTACCCAGCGATCGTAATTTAAATTATCTACAATTTTAAATTCAAACCAACGCTCAATATCCCTTCTATTCGGATCTGTTGTAATAGTGTACTTAATCCTATCATTTGGCTTCATTAAAGGTTCGCCTAGAGTTATGTATTCGTTAGGCTGGAAATCCTTAGCAGAATCTACGATTGTAGAATTTGTATATACTATAACTTCTCTAGTCCTTTTAACTAGCGTTTCCTTTGGGACCACTCTTTCCCTAATTTCTATTCTCTCTTTTGTTACATATTCTTGTGTTGTAACTGTTCTTTCAAAGGGGATAGTTGTGTAATAGAATAATCCTCCTGCTATAATTAATAGAATAAGGCCTAAAACAATAAAATCTGTTCTTTTTGCCATAGTTATCACCATTAAAATTATTATTTATTAAATTGAATACCTATTTATATTTATCGGAAATAATTAAAAAATTTACTAAATATTGAATAAAATAGTGATTATGCGTGTTTTATTGGGTAACGGGCACCACAGGCTTCACACTGTAGAAAAGTAATCCTGTCTTCTCTAATTATTCTGGTATCGGGCCTATTACATTCTGTACAAATTACAGACTCTTTAGCATATTTTTCAATTTTTTCATTTATGACAGAAGATGAAAACTTTCCTTGAAATATTGCTTCCTGTCCACTCATATTACCTGCAGTTGCAAGTTCTCTTAAGATATATTTTATGAATGCGTCAACATCCCTGTTCAAAACTTGTGCTATTTCTCTAAAATTTTTGACTATTGTTCTGTTCCCCATTATAAACGAATCGACTCTTGGGACTTCAAACCTACTTGTTTCGAAGACATTTTTAGGTAACAGCTCTTCCGCACGCTTTAGAAGTGATTCGTAGTCTTGTTTTTCCTCTCCCATGTAGGGGAAGTGATTTTTGTAATTTATAAAGTTACCGAAAGTTTTAAATCAGAAATCAGATTTCCTATTATTGCTAGCCGGGTAGGGTAGTGGTCAATCCTGCGGGGTTTTGGTCCCCGCGACAGCGGTTCGAATCCGTTCCCGGCTACCATCTTATTCTCAATATATTTAAATAATAACAATACTTCTATAATTAAGATAAAATGTCTCGAAAATTAATTACTTTATTAGTTGGCATAGTTTTATTATCCATTATTTCTGGATGTAGTTCTCCAGATAAAGGTCAAACAGCAAAAGACGTATTGCAAGATTGGAGAAGCCAAAACTTTAATCCGATTGAGGAAACAACAGTTCCTAGCCCCACTCCATCTAAAGGAGAAACACCATCTGGGTCAATAGCATGCCCTATACAGATAACAGACTATCGTCAAAGATTTGATGGGAATAAAGTATATATTGAAGGGAACGTTTACAATTATGGCGATTCAAGTTACAAAAATCCGAAAATAACCTGCGTGAGACTATATATCTTCTTCTACAATAAAAATGGAGACGTGATAGGAGAAGAGTCCTATACCTATAATGTTGGAGATCTAAGATACGGAGAAAAATATCCTTTCAACACAAGTGCCAATATAAGATCCGGTACAGAAAGATACTTAGTCAAAGTAAGGTGTTGCAACAGATGAAAACTGGAGTAGGCCAAACACTTGCTATATCTTTTGGATTTTGCAATGAAAATAAGAAACTTTTCATTCCGACGCTCTTAGCTATGTATATAGTTTACTTTCTTTCAGTTTTTCTAAACAACTATTTTTACCATGACATTGATAAAATGTTAAGTACTCAATACCTGACATTGGGTGAGAAATCAACTTTTATTTCAGATGTTCCTTCATTTTTGCCCCCTCAATTCTCAGAAATTTTTCTATTTCTTTTTAAAGGAGATTTATTTGCCCCATTTACCTCATTTCTAATGGGTATGATATACATTTCCGGAGTGGCAGTTCTATTTTTCTTAGTTGAATCAATGTATCGTAATAAGAAGATTGAATCCATATTGTTCTTAAAATCCTTCCCAAAGATAGTTATTTCAAGCATACTGACCGTTATCCTGATAGTACTTGGTATAATGGCTTTTGTTTTGCCTGGCATATTTTTAGTATATCTACTATTCTATGTTGTCCCTGAGTCAACTTCAAGTGGGGATTCATTAATTACTAATTTCAAGAAAGGGATTTACTTAGTATTTAAGCATCCTGATTACACATTAGGCCTTCTTGCCGTAATAACGGCGACATTATTTTCATTAAATTATATACTGCTCCACCTAAATGACCTTGGCTTACTGGGAGATCGAGGTATTTTTCTTGATCTATTTTTCATCTTCATAAGGGGAGTTGTATATACATGGGCTTTAGTTTCGAATATGGTTTCTTATATCAGACTAGAGAGCTAACAATTTTCTCTATTTCCTTCTCAATCTCTTTTATTGTAGCTTCATAGTTATCTGTTAGTGAGCCGCCTCCTTGAGCGAAATTATCCCTTCCTCCACCTCTCCCACCAAAATTGCTTAGGATGGAATTAAGAAGTGTTCTCATATCAAAATTGACATCTTGAGACCTACCACATATGACAAATATTCCATCATCTATTAAAAAAAAGACTAAAAAGGTCTTTGATTCTTCTATTAACTCTCCTGCCTCCTTAATTACTAATTTTCTATCAAGGCCTTTAAGCGTTTCAAAATATAATTTTACCCCTGAAACATTCTTAGCTGAGATAGATTCAAAGCTCTTTTGAGAAAATTCTGTCAAATTCTGCCGATATTTTTCATTGTCTTTCAATAAGTTTGATATAGTTCTCTCGACATTTTCAGGTGCAGATTGAAGAATCTCCATAGATGCCAATGCTATTTTTGAGAGATTTAGCGCCTCTTCCTTCGCCTTCTCAGCAACTTCAAACTCCAATCTGTAGGAATCTTCACCAGTCTTATTAACTTTAGTTAGAAGAAAGAATTCAATTTCTTTTGTGGAATTAACATGCTCTCCAGAACACGCTGCATAATCATAATCTTCAACTTCGATTATTCTAACTTCTTTAGTTTGGATTCTTTCAAGTTTTATCCTAATATCTGGGAATTTATTAATCACATCTTCTTTTTCGCAATTGTGAACAATTACTTTTCTATCTTCTAAAATGATTTTGTTAGTGAGCTTTTCTGCTTCAAGAAGTTTTTCCCAGCTAAATGCACCAGGATATGTTATATATAGTGCATTTTTTTCTTCCTTTATAGAAATTTTATCTAGCGATACTTCTGGAATAACTTTAGAAAGTGATCGAAAAAATATATGCTCTCCCGTGTGCGCTCTTTTGTCCTTCATGGAAAAAAATAAGTGTAACTAGATAAAACCTTTACGCTATCCAATCTTTGAAACAACTAGATTTATGAACTCCTTACCATTCTTCAAAAGTTCTTTTCCAGACTCTGTTATTATGTAGTACTTTCTGTTAGGTCTACCATGTTCTGAATCTTCCCATTCTGAAGTAACATAGCCACCTTTTTCGAGATTATAAAGAACTATATAGCTAGTTATTCTAGCAGGAGCAAACGAAAAGTTTTTCTCTATTTCATTTTTGACTTCATAGGCATACATTGGCTTGTTTGATAACAAGCTTAGAATATATATCCATAGAACCTCAGTGGTAAGCTTTTTCTTTAGTCTATCGAGAGGCATTTACGCACCTTTAATATTTTATTACCATAAACTATTTAAATCTTTATAATACTCTAAAAATATCATGTCGTCTTTTAGGAGGTACCTAGATGGGAGAAATTAGGGTTGCAATTGCTGGATTGGGCAATTGTGCTTCATCACTTATTCAGGGAATTGAATATTATAGAAATAATGGCACAAAACAGGTAATTGGATTGATGCACGAGAATTTAGGAGGCTACCGGCCAAGAGACCTTAAATTTGTCGTTGCATTTGATATCGATAAAAGAAAAGTTGGGAAGGATATAAGTGAAGCCATATTCCAAAGTCCAAACTGTACGAAAACTATTTACAAAGATGTTCCAAATTTAGGGGCAAAGGTAATGATGGGCCCGGTACTTGACGGATTTGCAGCACATATGGACAACTATCCTGAAGAGAAAAGATTTGTTGTTTCTGATGAGAAACCTTGTGATGTTGTTTCTGAATTAAAAAAGCATAAAGTTGATGTCTTGATAAACTACATGCCGGTTGGCTCAGAAAACGCAACTAAGTTCTATGCAGAGGCTGCACTCGAAGCAGGAGTGGCTTTTGTCAACTGCATGCCAGTTTTTATAGCATCTGACGAAAAATGGGCAAAAAGATTCGAGGAAAGAGGTATACCAATAGTTGGGGATGATATTAAATCTCAACTTGGTGCTACAATTGTTCATAGAGTACTTACAAAATTATTCCAAGACAGAGGAGTCATAGTTGATAGAACTTACCAGTTAAATACTGGTGGGAACACAGACTTTCTAAACATGCTTGAAAAAGAAAGATTAAAATCAAAGAAGATTTCAAAGACTGAAGCAGTCCAGTCACAACTCGACATACCTTTGCATCCAGACAATATTCATATTGGTCCTTCTGACTATGTTCCATGGCTAAACGACAATAAGCTCTGTTTCCTAAGAATTGAAGGAAGAGGCTTTGGGGACATACCTTTAAATTTGGAATTAAGGCTTTCAGTAGAAGATTCGCCAAACTCAGCAGGCGTTGCAATCGATGCAATTAGATGTGCAAAGCTTGGCCTAGATAGAAAAGTAGGCGGTCCACTCACATCAATTTCAAGCTATACAATGAAGCACCCATTGATCCAATACTCAGATTCTGAAGCAAAAATCAAAGTTGAAGATTTTATAGCCGGAAAGATAGAGCGCTAAATTTATATATCTATTTTTTTCTTCCTTTCTATGAAGAAACTAATAATCATACTGCTTATTTTAGGTATATTGTCCACTTCTGGAATAGCATTCGCAGAAGAAAAATCAGATCCAGTCATCTGGAAATACAAGACGAATAGCTGGGCAACTGCTGTTAAGACAACAGAGGATGGGGCATACAACGCCGGAAGTTCTATCGACGGTTCCCTTTATTTGCTTGATAAGTCCGGAGCTGTTTTATGGAAGATTGACCTTGGCAAAAGGATAACCTCAATTGTCTTCTCAGAAGATAAATCCAAACTTACAGCGGCTGTAGGTGAAAGAGTTTACATAAATTCGATGTCTGATGGGAGAAATCTTGGAACCAGTACTCCAGATACTAATTATATTGGAGGCAGCTCTTCAGATATTTATGCAATGGTCTATAAAGAGGGCAGACCCTCGTGGGATTACAAGACCGATGGGAAAGTTAACAGTATTTCATTAACTCCAGATGGACAAACACTTGCTGTAGCTTCTTCAGATAATCATGTTTATCTAATTCGTGCAGGCATGCTCTTATGGAAACATGACTTAAAATTACCAGTAATATCGGTCGAATCAACACCAGATTCATCTTATGTAGTGTGTGGAACAGGTAGCTTTGAGTCAGACGAGGAGATTCAAAAGGACTATAGGATATTCTTGTTTGATGGTCAAGGCAAACTATTGTGGAATCAAAAGATAGGATATACTGTTTCTTCTGTTTCAATAACGCCTGACGGCAACTATATAGCCGTAGGCTCTTGGGATAATAAGGTACATATATTCTCAAAATCTGGAGAGCATTTAAAAGAATTCAAAACTGACGGAAAAATCTGGTCAGTTTCAATAACGCCTGACGGGAAAAATGTCATAGCAGGCTCAACTGACACCTATGTTTATTTCCTTGATGTAGATTCAATGCAAAAACCTGAGAAGAGCTCATCGTTTAATCCAATTTACATAGCAATTCCTATTTTGATAATTTTAGCAGCTGGGGCTTTAATCTACACAAAGAAATTCAAGAAGAAATAATTAATGAGGATTACGATTAACCTCTCTTTTTTTTTCATTTCTAATTTTATTTCTAGACCGTTTGCACTAATCCAATTCAAATTTTCACGTTTTTACTCAGATTTTGGACAAT
>LNJC01000039.1 GCA_001587575.1 Candidatus Methanofastidiosum methylothiophilum | reverse complement strand
AAGCACTGCTTCTGGAAAAGGATACATAGTTTTATAGGCATAGTTGCTAGAAGCGCTGAATTATGCAACCATGCAATATATAAGGATAAGTTTATATTGAAGCCTGGATTTATTATTTACATGATTAAAAGGAGAATAGTTCTTTTTGGATTAGTTTTCCTGATTAGTGCACTTATTTTATCTTCAGGTTGCAGCAGACCCAAACAAGAACCACCTCCAATTGTTAGAACTGACCCATGCGAGAATATTCAGTGTCCTGATATATGCAAAGGGGAAGATCTATGGAGCCAGAAATGTGTCGATGGTGCTTGTGTTGATTTTGTTAGAATTGAGCCATGCTCTGAAAAATGTGGCTGTGTAGTTGACCTTTGTCAGAGAATTAAATGTTATGACGAGTGTAGAGGAGAAGAACTCTGGGCTTACAAGTGTGTAAATGGTATATGTGCACCTGATTACATCAAAGAGAAATGTGCAGCTCCATGTGGGTGCGGTCCCAAATACTTCTATAATTTAGTTCCAGAAGCAAGATACAGATTGCCAGAATATGGAATAATTGCAAATGTTTATTCTATTAGAACTGACCAAGTCATAAGGGCAGTTGTAAAATGTAGAACTTCTTTATGTACCGCTCCTCCGACAGTATACTACACAAAGTTTGAGGATCCATTCGAGAGAAGGCCTGATGAACTAGTTGATTATTTTGGTTTCGACTTGAAAAAATTCAAAGCTTTAGATGGATATGAATTCACAGTAGATGAAGGCGGAACCTATCTGATCGGAGTCAGCACACAATACTTCATTGAAGTCGGCTTTGTTAAAGATACTTGATTATTTTCCATTTTACTAGAAATATTCCGAACAAACAGAGCAATCTTCATTTCTCTTAAAATTAATCGTTTCAAATTCCATAAATTTTAAGTTCACAGTAAGTAGTTTTCCTGATAATGTTTCTCCAATACCTGTCAGAACTTTAATTACTTCCATTGCCTCAAGAGACCCAACAACCCCACAGTTTGGTCCAATTATTGGGAACATTCCTCCTTTATTTGGTATATTTGGAAACAAACACTTTATACAGGGCGTTTTTCCAGGTATTATAGTAGTTATCTGGCCATAGTACGCTTCTACTGCTGCATGAATAAGGGGTATTTTTTCCTTTAAAGAGAATTCATTCAGAAGATACCTTGTTTGAAAATTATCTAGACAGTCAACTAAGACGTCACTTTCTTTAAACATCCCAATTTTTTTTTCATCTATTTCCAAAGAAAAGGCCTCTATTTCTATTGAGCTATTTAATTGTTCAAGTTTTTCTTTAAGTGAAACAGACTTGTCTTTTAGCCCTAGATCTTTTTCAAAATGCATTATTTGTCTATTAAGATTAGATAATTCCGGTTTTTGAAAATCAATTAAATTTATCTTTCCAACACCGCTTGCAGCAAGATAAGTAGCAGTTGGACATCCAAGCCCTCCACAGCCAAAAATAGTAACTGTTGAATCTTTTAGAATTTTTTGAGATTTCTCTCCAAATTCTTTTAAGATTATTTGCCTTTTATACCTTTGAAGTTCATTATCTGAAAGTTCAGTTATGATATCACCACATTAATTTAATATTATCTTTTTAGTATAGATAAAACTTTACCTTTCTTAAAATATACCTTTGCATTATCTTCAGTTATAATATTTCTTAGAGTTAGAGTCTGACCCATCTCAACATTTACATCTTTGAGATTATACATGCTACCTTCAATATTTAGATCTTTTACTGTTTCAGAAACTGGAATGAGCGATAATTCATGGCCCTTCTTTCCAACATATTCTTTTTCAGAAATTATTAACTCAATCTCATATTTTTGGGTAAGAAGTTTTGACTTAATGCCTAACTTATCTAATTTGAAAAGCAGGAATAAATTCCCTAATGCATGATCAAGTTCTTCTTTGAAACTTCCTAAAATGACAAGTTCATTTGATCCTTGGGAAATGGCATAATCTACAGCAAGTTCTCCGTCAGTTTTGTCTTTCTCTCTAGGAAATGAGAATATTTTTATTCCTCTTTTTTCTGCTTCTATGAGTTCTTCTCTCGTTATTGAATCAAAGTCCCCAAGAAGAACATCGAGATCTATCTCCATTTTCTTAGAAGTTCTATATCCACCATCAGAAGCAATTATTAGGTCATAATTATCCTCTAGGCTACAAGGCTCAGATTCACTCAGGATTATTAATGTTCTTTTATTTGAAGGCATCTATTAAGTTCTTCTTAGACAGTATATAAATAAATATCGTTGTGACGATAAGCTCAGGTAGTAAGTATGAACCGTTATAGATTGCTGAATAATATACAGGATTGATTCCTTCAGGAGCGTACATTCCAAAGAATATGAATCCTGAAAGGAAGTGGCAGGCAAACCTTAGAGTTACCCCAATACTTGCGCCAATAAATGGATATTTCTTTAATAATGTAGCAATTCCAAGTGCACCAAATGCTAAAGGATAGTCAAACATGAACTGTGCAGGATGAACAAAGAAAGGTTCGACCATGAATTGAACAAGGCCATAAAGAACGGCGCCAGTAATTGCAACTTTAGGTCTGTTTCTAAGAGCTAGATAAATTATGGGGATCATGCTACCTGCAGTAATCGATCCTCCCTGAGGCATTTGGAATACTTTGATAAAACTAAGTACTGTTGACAGAGCTATAGCAATGGCCATTTCAGAAATCTCTCTAGCAGTGAATATACTTTTATGCTCCATAATCTAACCTTTTGATTTATTTATTTTAAAACAATATTTAAAATTAACTACTAGACTGAATTTGACATTTCTTGGTAAGAAGTTTCTTTTTTATCAGATTTTATTATCTCTAAAAGCCTTGCTACACCATCAATATCTTTTATTACTTCAGCAGTCGCTTTTGGTACTAGACTCTCCCAATCTGCGGCTTTTAGTATCCTATTTCTTATCTCTTCCCCAGAATATACTGTTCTTTTATAGAATTCAGGGCCTCTCACATCATAAGAAGATTCTTTGAATAATCTAACTGTGACAGGTTCATTTGCATATACTACATCAAAAGGCGGAGTTATTGTTTCGACATGCTTTACCCACAAAGCATTTCTATAAATGTCAGGCACAGGCAGTATGTGAACGCGCCTAAGATCAACACCTTCAGTCTCCAATGTTTTTTTAATCATTAGAAATCTTTCGCCTGCAGTAAATGGATTTTGTATTGTGTGTGAAACTTGTGAGCTGCCTATTGCTATGATTACTTCTTTGGACGACTCAAGTATGTACTTTACAACATGAAGATGGCCTAAATGAAATGGCTGAAATCTACCTATATATAGTGCCCTCATAACTCACTACTTCTCTTAAGATTATTTAAACTTATGCTACCCAAAGGTTTATAATTGTTGTTTTTTAGAGTGGATTATAGATAATATTGAGGTGATGTTTTTTGCAGAATATTCCGGAAAATATACAACAGGAGCTCATGCAATTCCAACAGTTGCAGAGTCAGTATCAAATTATAGTCAGTCAACTACAATCTTTAAAATTGGAAATGAATGAAACTGAGGCAGCATTGACTGAACTTTCAAAGACCGAAAATCCAGTTGTTTACAAGAGTATTGGTAGCATTTTAGTCAAATCTGAAAAGGCAGATATGTTGGAGGATCTTAACAAAAAGAAGGAGTCCATCGGTATCCGGATAACTACTATCGAGAAGCAAGAAGATAGAGTGAAAAAGAAGCTTGAAGAGATGCAGAAAAATCTTCAGAAGGCTTTAGGTGGACAACCTACGTCAGGCTAAAGCTTTGATAAATTTTGTTGAGAATGAATAAATGTTAAGTAATGTAGAGTATACTAGATTAATGGAAATTTTATTGCGACAAGATCAATACATAATACTTCTTCATCAAAATGCGGATCCTGATGCTATCGGCAGTGCAATTGCCCTGAAAGAACTTTTGAAATCTCAAGGTAAAAATGTAATGATTGGAACTGAAACATTAAACAATTTATCAAAGAATCTGCTATCCAGTCTTGGGGAATTTATAGTTACGTCTCCTACTGATCACAAGAATCTAATAATTCTTGATACTTCAACTCCAGTCCAACTTGGAAGCTTTGAGAGCATGGTGGAGAAAGCCGAAGTTGTAATATCAATTGACCACCATGAAACATTTGATACAAACAAATTCAGGGGAACAAAATATACTTATTTTATCAATAAGGAGAGAACTTCAACTGCAGAAATCATTTTTGATATTATGCTTAAGATGAGGGACGAAGGACTTTTAAATATAGAAAATACAAACTGTGACAAAATAATTCGAGGCATACTTACTGGAATAGTCACAGACACAGGTCATTTGAGATTTTCTGATGTAAATACTTTGAAAACTTTGATACACATTTTCAAAAGAGGATACCACATATCAGATGTCGACGAGCTTTTGAGGGTCGAAGATGATATTTCCAAGAAGATAGCAATCCTAAAAGCACATCAAAGGATGAAACTTTACAGCGTTTCTGATTTTATTGTTGCAACTTCAAACGTTTCAAGCTGTGAGGCACTTGCAGCAAAGGCAATTTTATCCACGGGTGCCGACGTTGCATTTGTTGGCGCAGACAATGGAAGTGAGGTCAGAATAAGTGGCAGAGCAAAGAAAGCAGTTATTGACAGGGGAATAAATCTTGCAAAAATAATGTCTCAGGTAGCTCCAATAATTGGTGGTGAAGGTGGAGGCCATAAGGGTGCAGCAGGAGCCAACGGGAAAACTAACATGGAAGAAGGATTAAAAAAATGTATTGAATTCTTCGTTCAAGACCTTGGGGGTCAAAGTAATGGAGAAAGTTTGGAGTATACTGAAGAGGCAGAAATACAGGATTGTTGGGGCACATAGTGCAGTAAAAATCTGTCATTGGACAAAGAAGAGTCTAACCGAAGACAGGGTATGCTACAAACAAAAGTTCTATGGAATTGAGAGCCATAGATGCCTTCAGATGACTCCCTCTGTTGCATGGTGTACACATAAATGCCTATTCTGTTGGAGGCCTATTGAATACAATGAGGATAATCCTTCTAAATATGACGATCCTGAAACTATAATTGAAGGGTGCATTGAGGCTCAAAGAGAGCTTCTTTCGGGTTACCACGGATTTCTTGAAAAGGTTGATATAAATAGATTAAAAGAAGCTGAAAACCCTACTAATGTAGCAATCTCTCTTGCTGGTGAGCCTACGCTATATCCTGATTTGTCTGGACTGATTGATGGATTTAGAAAAAGAAACTTCTCTACCTTCCTCGTGACAAATGGGACAACTCCTGAAGTGCTTGCTTCAATGAGCACATATCCAGATAATCTTTACATTACTCTACCAGCCCCTACAAAAGATACATATGAACACATATGTAATCCCCAAATAAGAGATGGTTGGGAAAAACTAAACGAGTCTTTAGAACTACTCCCAAAGATTAAGACAAAAAGGAGAATCCTAAGACTTACACTTGTTAAAGACTTTAACATGAATGAAATCGACCAATATTCCAAATTAATAGAAAAGGCAAATCCTGACTTTATTGAAGCTAAAGCTTACATGTATGTTGGCTATTCTAGAAAAAGGCTTGAAGTAGAAAACATGCCAATGTTTGACGAAATTATCGACTTCTGTAAAGAGCTAGAAGAAAAAACAGGATACAAGTCAATAGATTCTGCTTCAGAGTCAAGGGTCGTATTATTGTCAAGAGACTGAGTTATATAAGTTAATCTTATATATAATATCTCATAGATTTCGTTGGTATTATGGGGGGCGTAGTTTTAACTGGCATCGAAGCCAAAAGGTTTATCAGAGTAGATGAGGGGGCACCATCTGTTAGTATTTCAAGTAACTTGACCTTAACAGATGCCTATACTAGTAATAACAACAATATCTTCGTGGAATTTGTTTTCTGTTGCAATTACACTCCTAATGTGTGCTCAATTAAAATTGAGGGCGTTTTTATTTATGATGGCCCTGAAAGAGAAGGGCTACTCAATGAATGGAATGAAAAGAAAAGACTTGATACAGACAGATTTCTTTTTATCCATAATTCAATACTATACAGATGTTTTGTTGAAGCTGTAGTAGTTTCAAAGGATATTAATGTACCATCACCTGTTTCGATACCTGCAGTCTCGGCAAAAAAAGAAGTTGATCCTGGAGAGGGGCTAGTTTATGGGTAAACCACACGTTTTAGAAGAAACAATATCAATGCTTAGAAATATTTATCTTGATCTTGGATTTGATGAAGTTTTCAATCCTCTTTTTATTACTGATGATGATATGTACAAGCAGTGGGGTCCAGAAACTCCTGCAATATTAGACCGAGTTTACTATCTTGCTGGGCTTCCAAGACCTAATGTTGGACTTTCAAAAGAGGTCAAAGATAAGATATCTCAGTTTGTAGAACTTGATGAGAGGCGAAGTAGAAATCTTGAAAGGACTCTTCAAGATTATAAGAGGGGAACAATTGAGGGTGACGACTTCGTTGAAGCAATTTCAAAAGGCCTAGGCATTGAATTTGAAAATGCAGAAAAAGTACTAGGCCTTTTTAAAGAATTCAAAGAGTTAATACCAGTTCCTACAAATCTCACCTTAAGATCGCACATGACTTCTGGATGGTTTATCACATTACAAGCTCTTGCTGGAAGAAGTGAACTACCCTTAAAATTGTTTTCAATTGATAGGTGTTTCAGACGTGAGCAGAGAGAAGACCAGACTCATCTTAGGAGTCATTTCTCTGCATCTTGTGTTGTAATGGACAAGGAGATTTCTCCAGAACTAGGAAAGGAGATCGTGACAAATTTCACAGAAAGACTTGGTTTTGACAAAGTAAAGTTCAAGGTCAAAAAAAGAAGTGCAAGTTACTATGAAGCTGGAACTGAGCACGAGGCGTTCATTAAGCTAGGGGACTGGATTGAAATAGCTGACTTTGGCCTTTATTCTAAAGACGTTTTGAAAAAATACAAAATACCCTACGATGTCTTGAATATCGGGCAGGGAGCTGAAAGAATATCTATGATCCGAAGTGGTGTAAATGATATTCGAGAACTCATATACCCTCAGTTTTACAAAGTTGATTTCTCTGATCAAGACATAGCAAAATCTATTGAATTTGTCGAAGATATACAAACTGCTGAAGGAGAGAAACTTCTGAGGGCTTTACTTGAAACAGCAAGGCAAAACAAAGATGTACAATCCCCATGTGAATTTTCTTCCTACAAAGGAGAGTTCTTAGGTAAAAAAATAGAAGTTAAGATAGTAGAACCTGAAGAAAATACCAAATTAATAGGACCTGCTGGATTTAATCAGATTTACGTATTTGAAAAAGCTATGGTTGGAATTCTTCCAGACTCTAAAGATGAAAACTCACTAAATATAATAAAGAACGGTGTCGATACCAAAGTATCTTACCTTGAGGCATTCTTTAGAAAAGTTGTTTCAAAAATTGAGACTACAAAAGAACAGGGTGTCTACGAAGAAAGAGTTCCAATAGTCCGAAGTATTTCTGATATCAACATATCTATCCCAACATACATACACCAGTACTTGAGAGGAAAGGGCAAGATAGATATTAGAGGCCCAGTCTTTACAACTGTAAAATGGGAAATAAGATAATTCTTTTTATATTTAAAAATAATATAATAGAAAATTACAAAATAAAATTAAATGTTTCTTTCAATTCTTCTTATTAGTTCTTCTTTAGGCACGAAACCGATTATCGTGTCGAATACTTTTCCATCCCTAAATATCGCTATTGTAGGTATACTCCTAATTCCATATCTCTGAGCTACTGACATACTTTTATCAACATCGAGTTTGCCAACCTTCCATTCTGGGTGTTCTCCTGCAACTTCTTCTATAACAGGAGCTATCATCTGGCATGGCCCACACCATGATGCCCAAAAATCAACTACTACAGGTTTAGTGCACTTTAATACTTCCTGATCAAAATTTGAATCAGTTAGCTCAATAGTATTCTTTCCCATTTAATTCACCTAAATCTAAAAGGAATATAATTACTTAAAAATCTTTGGTGTGATATTTTTTTCATATAATTATTAAAGAGATTTTACAGATTCTTGAAGCCCTTCATACCACTTATCAATACTTGCTAGAACTTTCTTTCTAATCTCTTCCCGTTCTAGTGATCTATATACAAAGTATCTCCCTCTTTTTCCTTGAACACAGCATTTAGATTCTCTGAAAATAAGGCCTTTATCAACTAAAATTTTCAAAGATTTTTGGATAGTTGTCCTATCTTTTTTTAGAATATTTTGGATCTCCTTGACCCTCATACCTTCAGGAGGTAGCATCAATGTAATGCTGACTTCTAAATCTGTTAGGTCAAATGCACATCTTAAAATCTTTTTAATTTCTGTGCTACTTTTTATCGTTGGTATATCTTCCATAGGACCACTAACATAGAGAACAACATATTTCTTTCACAGTAACATTGCCTTCGTTTCTTATAAGTTTAATCATGTTCTTCGTAGGATTAACAATGTTGTCAAAGATAAGTGCTATTTCATCTAATTCTTTTATTCTAGGTCGCATGCAACCCAAAGAAATTTTTGCACCAGGAAAAGAATTTCTTGTATATGTAAAAAAATCTTTTATCGACTGAATATCATAAATAATACTTCCTGTTTTTTCAAGTTCATTTTTAATAAGCACCAAAAGAGTCAATGACTTTATAGGGTATCTCTTCAATATTTCAACTGCATTGTACTCCCCTATTACTTTTCCTTTATCCAACCCCACACATATGTGAGGGACAACGTTAACCTCTTCTTCAATTAAAAATCTTACAGTATCTTCATAGTCTGAGACCTTGAAGGGCACCTTTAGAATATTTTTTATCGTATCATTACTCCCAACAAAATCAACTGAGACCACATCAATTTTGCTATTCTTAATTTCCTTTGCATCTTCTCGTCTTAACAATCCAGAATGAAGATTAATCATAAGTTTGGTATCAATTTTTATTTTTCTTAGAATTGAATAATCAATAGGAACTCTCCCCGATTTGTCCAATCCTCCGCTAACTAGAATTCCTTTGGTACCTCTGTTCTCAAGCTCAATTGCCTTTTCATATAGATTTTCTTGAGGAACGTGCATCATAAATTTTAGATATTTGCGGTTACAATGAATACAAGAAAAATTACAATCTTCTCCGGTAATTGATATGCTTGGGAAAGAAACTTTCGAAGGATAACATAAGATTTTATTTCTCATTAATCGCCCTCTTAAAAACTTCTTTTACATCTTCCTTTGTTATCCCATAAACCTCTACACTAGACAAAAAGAAATCTTCTATAAGATCTAATACTTGAGAGAGATTTCTACCCTCAATCAATTTTTCTAGATTATCTACCTCCTCTTCAGGGAAGACAAAAAAATCTCCATATATGACAACATCTGAAAAAGTATCTTGGGTATAGTTGAAAGAAACACCAATTAATTTCCCACCTTCTCTCTTATACTCAAATATGGCCATTTTCTCTACAATTTATTATTGTGAATATTAACTTAAATAAATATTGTACTATTTTGAAAAGATATTAATGTTAGATTTATATATCCCTCTTTCAATATTAGTTGAAGGTAAAATGGTAACTCATGAATCTTTGAGAATAAATGATTATTATCTCTGGAAAAAATATCCCACTTATTCTGAATTTCCATGGAATAGAAGTTATCTTAACGTTGAATTCTTAGAATATGAAAAGAAAAGAGTAAATATAATTGAAGAATGGTATAAAGAATTTAATAGATCAGAAAATGGAAAATCTTTGGAGGAGATATCTCTTTATGTTGTGCCCATATCAATGGATTCTTCATGGAACGTTGCCATTGAGTCCCAAACTAATTCTAAACCTATAGGATTATCTGCTCTTTTTAATACCCCTATAGCCATAAGCATTGGACTAGTTCCCTCCGGAAATAATGTTCCTGATAACTATAGTCTTATCAATATTACTAAATCAAAGAAGTCGTATGTCTTTAATGAAAAGCTAAACAAAAGCGAATCCGCGATATTAATAGAATGCTGGGAAGAGTTGCCTTCTGATTCTATTTATCTTGATGTACCGTACGAAAAAAGAATAATTGAAAATTTATTTACAGAGAATTTACCTTTGGATAAGGGGATATCAAGATCTTTTCAGGCACCAATTTTAAGTGCACCTTATGATGGAAACATTGGAGGTATTTCTTTATCATCTCTTTCTTGGAATTCAAAACTTGCAATAGAATTAATGAAAGTAATTCAACTAATGGTTCCACCAGAATATAGAGATATGGCCCCACCAAAGAGAGCAATTAATGGAATTAGCTTTGATTCAAACGGCATTAAATACAAACTTTCTGAAAGCCCTAAATTGGGACACAATATTCTTTCAAAAGTCTATTCTGATAATTATGATAAGTTATCCCAATCGCTATCAGAGAGAGATAATTTTGAAGGAGAGTATTCTCTAGTTTCTTCTATAAAAATAAGTGAAGGAACAAGGAGGCAGAGGATACTAGAAACTTTTAGAAATTTTACTCAGACTGAAATAACTCTTGCAGATATTGACCAGTTGTTAACTGAAGAAGATATGTATATCAGACCTTTATTAAAATCTATTGATGAAGACTTATGGATTCAAGTCGTTCATGCACATCAAAATAATCCCGCTGAGGGAAAGAATTTTGATAAAGAGTATCATGAGATAATAGAGTTATTATCAAAAGATTATAATGTTCTTTTAGCCGATAAATTCAAACAAGAGAAAACAAGGGAATTGATTATTCGTTCCATGTTGAATAAGACAAGTTACAACATCAAAAGGTTAGCCCAGTCATTTGCAAGGGCAGATGATAAAAAAGAAATAACAAATAAATACTTAAAAGATTCAAGAAATACGATTCTCGATAATTTTGAACGCTTGATGGTTGAGCCTTCGATTAAGAAAGAAATAGACTCAATTAAGGATTACGAATCCAACGAGAGGTATAATGTTGTTCAAGTTACACTGATTAATAATCCAACACTAACAGTTATGGAAATATATAATGAAGTTAAGTCAAGCGAGTTGTTCAAGAGTGAGTATGATCTCCAAGAGCTCTTAGATTGGATGCACAAAAAGGGACACGTCATAAAAGACTCACAGAATCGTTATTCCTTTATTTTCTTTTGAGATTTAGTTAAAGATACTAACTAATAAAAACACTTAAATACTTATTTTCTTAAAATTCAATTCCGGTGATGCATTGTCGAAGTTGCTACTAAAAAAACTGGAATACTATCAAGGAAAAAAATTAGTGGTATCAATTGACGGTAGCATCTTTAAAGGAAAGTTAATAGATTTCGATGAAGATGTACTTTGTCTTAGTGATGTAACAGATATTGGCGGTTCCACAGGCAAGGAACTCGTTGTAAGTCTAAGCAATGTGGTCTGGATTATATTGGCCGAGGATAATAAATAGTGAAAAAATTAATGCACCATAACATTTATAAATCCCATATAATACTGCCAATACAGCAGAAATTGCGTAATAAAGACGTTACGAATTACAGACGGGGATAAAGTGAAAGCGACTTTATTCCTCAATTCTTGACTAATAGTAGTACAATAATAAAATTTGGAGATTTGGGCTAATAGGCCTAATACTCTTTATTTAAAGCCGGAGGCTTAAAAATGGGCGGTAGCGGACGAAATAAAAGACCCCGTAGAGGTTCCTTAGGATACAGCCCCAGAAAGAGGGCGTCAAAGATAGTGCCAACTTTGAATAGTTGGCCAGAAGTGGAGGATGTTAAGATCTTAGACTTTCCCGGCTATAAGGTAGGGATGTCCCACATTTTAAGGATAGATGATAGAAAGTATACACTTACAAAAGGAAAAGAAATGGTAGTGCCTGTAACTTTGGTGGAAACTCCACCAATTTATGTTTGTGGTGTTAGGGCATACAAGAAGACTCCATATGGGCTAAAGACTGTCACGGAGTCTTGGGCAGAAGGTCCAAAAGAACTTTTAAGATCAAAGACTGTTTCAAAAAATCCTGAAAAAGACCTTTCTAAAATCCAATCACTTATAGAAAGTGGAAAAGTAGATGATTTAAGAGCCATTGTTTGTACACAACCAAAGCTCATTAATCTGAAAAAGAAACCAGAGGTCATGGAAAGCGGGATTGGCGGAGCAGATGTTAAGGCCAAGTTGGAATACCTAAAGGGTGTTTTTGGAAAGGAATTAAAAGTAAAGGATGTTTTAGACGAAGGAGAATTCGTCGATGTTATTTCGGTTACTAAAGGAAAGGGATTCCAGGGCGTAGTAAGAAGGTGGGGAGTAAAAGTACAGACCCGCAAATCTAACGATGCAAGAAGGCATGTAGGATCAATAGGTCCATGGCATCCACCAAAAGTTATGTGGACTGTTCCGTTTGCTGGGCAGATGGGATTTCACACGAGAACTGAACTTAACAAAAGAATTTTTAGGATTACTAATCCAAAAGATCTCGATATTACTCCAAAAGAAGGATTTAAGAATTATGGTTTATTGAAATCTGACTATACTATGTTAAAAGGTAGCGTAGGCGGATCTACCAAGAGAATCTTAAGACTTAGGAAATCTGTAAGGGTACCACTAAGAAGAACTGGAGGAGTACCAGAGATTACTTACCTATACAAAGCTTCTGCAGGGGAGGCATAAACAATGAAATCTAATGTATATTCGATAACTGGGGAGAAGATGAAAGCAATAGAACTTCCTTCAGTATTTTCTTATGAGTACAGACCAGATCTAATAAAGAGGGCAGTATTGGCTTCTATAACCCATAGAATTCAACCATGGGGAGTTAGTCCAATTGCAGGAAGAATGACATCTGCACATCCAAGAAGAAAAAATCTTGGAATATCAAGAGTTCCTAGGATGAAATCTGGACCAAGAAGAGCTGCATTTGCACCTCATGTTGTTGGAGGATTTGTGGCGCATCCGCCAAAACCTTGGAAAGTAATTAGCGAGAAAATAAACAATAAGGAAAGAACTGTAGCAATTAAATCAGCCATTTCTATAACGGCAAACAAGGAAATGGTTATGTCTAGAGGCCACAGATTTTCAGATAAAGTAGAATTCCCAATAATAGTTGAAAATAAGATTCAGACTGTAAAAAAGACGAAGGATACAAGAGAGATATTCAAGAGTCTTGGAGTTTGGGACGATATAATTAGATCAAAATCTAGAACAATAAGGGCCGGAAGAGGAAAGATGAGAGGCAGAAAATACAAGAATAAAATAGGCCCATTAATAGTCATTGGAAAGGACGCAGGCATAATGAAGGCTGCAAGAAATCACCCAGGCGTGGATATTGTAATGGTAGATAAGCTAAGTGCTGAACATCTTGCCCCAGGTACCCATGCAGGAAGACTCACAATATGGACTGAAGATGCAATAAAGTATCTTTCTAAAAGTGAGGTGTTCAAGTGAAAAATCCACATGATGTGATTGTCCATCCACTAATTACAGAAAAGACTGTAGCTACTATGGAGAGAGACAATATATTGACATTTATTGTTACTATGAGTAGCAACAAGCAGGATATATATAATGCTGTTGAAGAACTTTACGAAGTTGAAGTAGAGAAAGTAAGCACGACAGTATTGCCTTCTGGAAAGAAAAAAGCATATGTTAAACTAAAAGAAGAATACCCTGCTGACGAAGTCGCAACAAAAATAGGTGTATTTTAAGGTGATATGATTGGGTAAAAGAATTATTTCACAGAGAAGGGGAAGAGGAACAAATACCTATAAGGCACCCTCCCACAGATACAATGGAAAAGTAAAGCACAGAAACTATGATACCTTAGAGAGGGGCGGAGTAACTCGCGGGGTAGTTAGAGAACTATTCAATGATCCAGCTAGAACATCACCAGTAGCAACTATTCTTTTCGATAACAATGAGGAAAAATTATTCCTTGTACCGGAAGGACTTAGAGTGGGGAGTAACATAGCTACAGGAACAATGGCAGAAGTTGAAGTAGGTAACACACTTCCTTTGAGAAATGTTCCAGAAGGAACTTATATTTATAATATAGAGTCAAGACCTGGAGACGGAGGCAAATTTGTCAGATCCTCAGGTACTTATGCTACATTAATAGCTCATGATAGCCAAAAAACAGTAATACAGCTTCCTTCAGGCGTAATGAAGACTTTGAATCCAGAATGTAGATGTACAATCGGAGTTGTAGCTGGCGGAGGAAGAAAAGAAAAGCCTTTGGTAAAAGCAGGAAAGAAGTTTCATAAACTTAGAAGTAAATCAACACTTTATCCAAAGGTTAGAGGAGTTGCAATGAATCACAACGACCACCCATTTGGTGGGGGTAACCACAAGCATGCAGGTAAAGGTACGACATCCTCAAGAAATGCACCTCCTGGTAGAAAAGTTGGGCATATAGCAGCTAGAAGAACAGGTAGGAGGCGTTAAACTTGGCTAAAAAAGAATTTAGTTTCATGGGATATTCTGTTGAGCAAATGGGAAAAGTGTCTATGGACAAGTTGATTGAACTCTTGCCATCAAGACAGAGAAGGTCCCTTAAGAGAGGCCTTCCTGTT
>LNJC01000038.1 GCA_001587575.1 Candidatus Methanofastidiosum methylothiophilum | reverse complement strand
CCGAAACATCCAGTGAGAACTTGAATAATAAAAAAATAAACATAAAGCAAAAACTTAAATATACCCATGTATTACAAATAATTATAATTATAAATACCGACTCCAGAGAACTCATTATTAGTTTTTAAGCATCTAGAATTAGATATACAATTTAATCGTTATTAAATGGATTCTGTTTGTTTAATAATCCATAAAAATAGCTTAACCAAAATTTTTATAATTCTTTTATAAAAAATCAAGAAAATGACAATCGACAAAAGAATTAATATTAATTTTATAGAACCTTCATCACTAAATGGTAAATCAAGAATAAAAACTAAAACTAAAGAAGCTAGACCCAATCCAACTACAATAATTTGAATGTTATTAATTAGCCTATTTTGTTCTTCTGCATATAATTTCTGATGGATACTATCATATACGTTTAATTTTTCCTGTACAGAAGAATAATGTTTATCTAAATTAAAAACTTCTGTAAGCATATCAATAACGATTATAAATGATGCAGTAACGCTAAATCTTGTATTTCTATAAATATCTAATTGAGATTGAATATTTATTTGGGTTTGTTTAATTTTATCCATATTGAATTCTAAATTAATTTTATTCTTTTTAATTACTTCATCAAGTATGTAATCCTGTTTTTTTAAAAGATATTTTTGTCTCCAATAAATTTCAATTAGATTAATGCGTTCATCGATATATTTTTCCGGATTTGGGGTAATTTTGGCAATTTCTTGAAATATCATTAGAGTAGCAATAAGGCCAACAGAAATCCAAGACTTTTCATAAAAATGTAGGGTTTTATCAGTTATTTTTTCTATTGTTTCATTACTATAAAGATTATAATCACGACTGCTCCATATTATACCTGAAATTTCCCTCTTAAAAGTATAAACGTCAATTTCTATTTCAGTTATAACAACAATAGAATAAGTATCATGTACTGCCAGTATTAATACTTCATCTTCAGATAAAGGAAGTAGTCCATTTAAAATTTCCTTTAAATCAACAAAAAGTACCTTATCAATTAAACTACCAGTTGTATTTAATATATCAATTAATTTATGAATTTTTATTTCATCACTTGTGAGTTTAATATCAAATCTAGCACTGTTAATCCCATTTAAATCAAAACAAATAATGACATTTAAGTTTTCATCGATTATATTTGAACTTATTAATTCTTGATACTTTTTAAGTATTCCATCATTATGTGGATTTACATTACTTAAAAATTTGAAAAAATCCAAGTTAATTTTTACAGTTAATGCTTTAGAACTTCTATTACAAAATTCTTCATCATATATATCAATATTTAAAGGTTTTAATGAAGTAAAAGCTTCCGAATCATAGATTAAATTGCGTTTAAAGATTTCTTTAATTTCATCATGATTTATTTCTAAAGGAAAATCAAATGCAACTATATGACTAATAGTTGCTTTTTTAACTAAAGAGCCCATTTTACCATTAATGAATTAATCAGCCTTTCCTCTTTGGTCTGTAACAGCTAAAGCAATGTCTGATGCTTTCACAGTTTTTCTACCGGCATGTTTTGCGAGTTTAACGGCCTCTAAAGCTATTTTTTCCCCTTGTTCTTCTAAAGATTTTGCTAAAGCCTCTTTTGCATCATCACTTATCCTTTGTGCACCAGCATTTTTAATGATCCTTCCCACTGGAGCAATAGGTAATTCAGCCATATATCCCCCTCCTAACTAATATTTGAATTTAACTCCTTTTTAAAATTAACTATTAAGATAGATAATTCACGATAAATCTTAAAACATTAGTGTAAAAATAAGCTTACATTCAAACTTAGAGATGTAATAAATCAAAACCAGATAATTACTGAACTCATTGTTTCAACTCTATAAACGATAAGTTTATCCTATAATTCATCATAACTTTTTTAAAAGAAGTTATTATCTATTGAAATAAATTAAGGGCTTATGATGAGCGAAAAAAATAAAAAAGTCAATGATATCATTAATAATCTTATAACTGAGCTACAAGAGTTTGAAGATAGTGTAAAACAATGCGATACATATTCACATGACTTGAAAGAAATACTTGAAATAACAAGTGAAATCGGGTCATCATGGAGTGGTTCTTGGTTAGGTTATCATGCTGATTTATATTACACAAATTTCCAACGCCCTCCTATGAGGTTCGATGCTGATTCAGGGTTATCCCTCAGAAGACAACGTGGTTGGGAGGCAAAAACTTATGATGATATAGTTAGATTTATCAATCATAGATATAATGGGCCTACTTTAGAAGAAATTGAAAGTTCTTTAGATAATATTATTCTAAAAAATGATTTGCCTGATAAATTATGTTCAGATTTGTCTTTCATTAGAAATATTGATAAATTGAGAAGTGAAGTTGAAATTCTGGATAAAATAGAAAATATAACATGGCAAATTCCTGCATCTAATTTAATTAATGAATGGATGCCAAAGGGTAGATACCTTACCAGTGATATAGAAGCTGTTTCTCAAGGCATACGAACAGCCCCCCACATTAGTTGTCGGGCTCGAGTTTCAAGTCTACGTTCAATTCCATATCAAGCTAATAACTTTATAAAATGGTCTAAAAAGTTAATTGGACAAATAGAGACAAAAATTTCTATCGATGAAAATTTACTTCAAGATACTAAAATCATTGAAAATAGTTCTATTGAAAATAGTTCTAATAATAAGGACTTTAGAAATAAAGTCTATGTAGTGATAGGAGTAAGTACAGTTTGTTTTGGTGCTATAGGAGTTATAAATACCACTGAGTTTGTTAAACAATTTTTCTCATTTGATCCTCAATTATTATCAAATATCGCCATCGTATTGTTCTTTACGCCTTTTATAGTAGCTGGTGCTCTAGTTGTATATTGGTCTATTACTGAAATATCCAAAAGGTTAAGGAATTAATGGTGAGATTTTATATGACATATAAAGAACAGTATAACCGAGTAATGAGATATTATAACCGGATAAAAACCAGAACAAATGATACTCAAAAAGAATATGAAGATGATTTGTATGCTTTTTTTCAGAACTGTTGGCATTTAAAAGATTGGTTAAAAAATGATCCGAATATTACGGTACCCGATCAGACTATTGAGGATTATGCAAATAATACTTTTCATTTAAAAATTTGTGCTGATTTAGGCAATCGAACTAAACACCTAAAACTTACCAGAAAACGATTTGATGCTGATTTCAACGGAAATAGCGTTAAGGCTCATTTACCAATTGGAGTAGCTTATGCATCTAATCCACCACCTGCTGGTTCCGAAGATTTGACTGGGTGGATTGAATACGAATATTACATAAATGTTGATAACAACTCAAAGTTGAAAGCATTAGATGTAGCAGAAAAAGCAATTGGCGAATGGGACGCGTTTTTTGTAACTCATAATATTAATGTCTAAACGTCCATGTGTTTTATTCGTTTAACCATCGTATAACGAGATAGTTAAGTTGGATTCAAAATAGACTATATAGTGATAAAAGGATTGAATTCATTAGCTTTTTCTTTAAAATTAAGGACATCGTCTTTTGATACTTCGAATTCTTGCTTAACATAACCATTTTGTTCAATTGTGATAACAACAATTTGTTTAATTTTTTCTATATCATTCTCTGCAATGGCAAAATAACCTGGACTAGAATAACGTTTGAAAGGATAAATCTTATTAATGTTCATTCTACCAGCTAATCTTTGGTTAGGATAAATCGATTGATAATACTTTACAAATGTGTAACTTTGAAGGAAAGTATTTAAATCATATTTTGCGGAATCTAAATCTTTCGCTTTTAGCGAAAACCATTCCGTCGGTCTCACATCAATATCTTTATCTGAGCCAATTAGTACAATACAAAAAACTTGTTCTGTCACTTTGACACCTTTATTCACAAAATAAACTTTATAAACAGGATATAATATACTGCCCTCCCGATTTGGTTTAGGAAGTCGTTCAAATCCCATATAAACTTGGGAATAACTTCTATCAGCAATTAATGACAGAGTATCCTGTAGAAGAAGTGACTCAGAGCTTTTCCCTTTCCTTAAATACACGTATTGGGTTATATCCGAATAATAAATACGATCCCAATTTTTATTTAATATTTCAATAAAAACAACAATTCTACCATATGAAAATCTACAATTTTAGTATCTAATGAGTATCCTTTTAAAAATGAAGGAATTGCTTTAACTTTTTCTTTAATAAAATCTTCTAATGATATTTCACGATTCAGTTGAGGTAAAACATCCTTTTTTACGCCCGAAATCCTATTAGCAATCTCATTTTCAGTTTTAACACCTAAAACTAAAAGTCCAGGATTATTAGAATTTAAAAAAGCAACAACTGATTTTAATATATTTTCTTTATCATTTTCCTCCTTCTTTTTAAGTTCAGAACGATTCAAAGCAGGATCATTATCTTTTATTAATTTAAATTCTATACTTTTAGATTCAGGAACACCAATTAAAGTGTTTAAATCAGTTTTCTCTAAAGAATGAATATCCTTTCTAAACAATTTTTCAACTAACATAATGATCATCTATGAGACTATTATAATGAAATTAATTCATACGTTAATGGCAGTATAGAGAAGCAATTAAGTAATATCATGAATTATATCATTTAAAGCGGGTTTGTTTAAATTTGGGTTTGGATAACATTTCTTATTATTTTCATAGTTGTTTCCGAAGTAGGCTATAATGATAGTTATATTTTCAGGATATTCAATCAATTTTAAAGCTTCTTTAACAGCTAAAAAAATTATTGGAACTCCATAAGATAAATTAATTACTAATATACTATTCTGATTGTCAGGTATTTGTTCATTCGACTTATCTAAAATCTTTTTCTTAATTCTTTCAATTGGATTTATGAACCTTGGAGGGCCGAAACTATTAGTAACACCTCTAATCGCTGATGGTTTTATATTAAATTCTGCTACCTCAGTACCATCTTTATAAAATTTGATTTGATCTATATTTAGATTATTTCTATTCAAAGAGTCTTTAACAAAATCGATGAAATCAGGTATATATGAACTTTTAAAGTCCTCAGTGATCCTAAAATTTATTACATATGGTAAATTGAGTTTTCCAATAGCTAAACCAATATCTCCCATTATATCTCTATGTTTTTGTTGAATAGCATCTTCAAAAACAGTGAAAATTTCAAAATAATATTTAACATCCTTCTTCCCTTTTAACATTAAATCTAAATTTTTTCCTCCCTCAACGGAAGGTTCATATTCTAGATTTTCTTGATCATGATTTCGATAGTAATATGAAACAACATCAATTTCGGATAGATTAGGAAAAAAATTGGCTTTATCAGATTTTAATTTCCGGATCATGCGGGGAAATTTAGAGCACTTCTTTTTTAATACCTCGAGATTACTTGTTAATTTATTAATTTCTTCTAAATCTGACAATACAACAATTATGGGATGATAATCCTTTTCTTCTGTATATATCTGCTTATTTAACCAATCTTCTCCAAAAAAATTTATGATACTTTCTGATTTGCTGATATTTTCATTGATTATTTTGATATACTCTAGCGGTAAGGTGGTCATAATATCTACTAATAAATCTGTTTTATAAATGCACGACTCCAGAAGCTGAATGGGTAGCTTTAATTACTGTACTTTTGTAATGATTCTTCAATCATTCTTTCGATCCAGTCAAATCTTTCATTATTCTGGTTAAATTTCTTATTTAAATGTTGAATACATGACAATTCTACGGTCAGATCATAAATTTTATTTTTATTATTTTGTCTTAATTTGTATCCTATATTATCAATAAATAATAATGCTTCGAGGAGTATATTATAATTAAACTTGATTTCACTTTCTGTTAAACCATCCTGATATCGGGCGTTGTCTATGTTTTCTTTTAATGCAGTTTCAGTGATCGTACGATTATATAAAAATACCATATCTATAGGGTATTTGAGTTCTTTATCAATAAATCTTTCTCCTACACAATTCAGGTAGTTCCGTGATTCCCTTAAGATGGATTTATCGTTTTTTGCTGCGGCTTTTTCACCTATTTGGCCAATTGCTCTTACAGATTGCCCTGAAAAAAATGAATAGTTTAGATTCGCGGCCTTTAAACCTATTGTTGAAAGGCTGTTTAGGATTAAGGATACAGATGCTTCATCATTTCTATCTATAGCTATTTCACCTACTCGCAAAATATGATCGAAAAAAAGGTGATTTGATACATCCAATTCTTCAGTATCACTAAATTTACTGTTTTTTAAAATTTTCAGCATTGAAACTTCAATTGAATCAAGACAATCTTTTAAAGTTCCATAATCATACTTCATCAAAGCACTAATCATCACATCACTTAATGGATGAAGGGGTCCCCACTTGGCCTGTAATTCGGATGGTCATAACTTTCTGATTTAGTTGTTGATATTAAATTATCATTAGTTATTTTCGATGCTAAAAGCTGAATAATGGTTTTTGGATCTGTAAAATTAAGTATCTCAAGTAAATAAGGAAATAACGATAAAAAAGCATATATCATTAGTAGAAATGCAATCCAAATTTGAAATTCATTCATAGAAATATTGTTAACAGAAACTGTAAATTTTAATACCCATGAACTATAAAATATGGCGATTATAAATGTTAAAACAAGTATCCAAAGACTTGCAGAATCTTTTAAGAGACTGATTGCTCTCGTGGAATATGAAGATGCTGTAAGCTGAATTGCAACGATACTCAATGTTACAACAATAGCAAGAACTGCTGCTTCGCCTTGTATAAATGAACTGAGTAAGTATAAGGTGTTATTTATGTTAGTTTGCTTTAACCATACTGGAAAATAAGGATAAAACATAATAAATAAACTAAAAGAAACTACTAACAGAACTATATAAATTTTAAAACCATTTGAAAGTTTTATTTTTAAAACCAATTAAACTCCCCAATAATTAATCCTATCATTTATCATCTAATCATATTTAAGAGCCAAGCTTCAAAAAATTTATCTCTAAATTAAGATAGCTTTAATCCCATATAAATCTAACGTTTAAAACGCTCTGATTACCTTTTATTTGCGTTTTTAAACACAACACATATATTAAACACAAATGGCAAAATGTCAAGATGTCCATATAGGAATCTATATTGTTACCAATGCAGCAATAAAGCAAAATAACAAAATATCAAAGCAGACTAACAGAATATCAAAAATAAGAAACACACTATACATCATAATTTAGAATAATAATTAGATCGTAATAGGGGCACAATAACGAAATAAATGGAAGTAATTAGCTCTCCAAGAGATTTTTTACTTTAGTTTTCATTTATTGTTTCAAATACAGTTGATTCTAGTATCTGATAATCGAATCCCGTTAATGAAGCTTTAAATTAGCATCTAATATTACATTACCTGATGTAGAAAATTCGACATTTTCAATATTGCAATATGTTTCAGTTACTACTGTAAATTCACCATCCGCATCGCTTTTTAAAGATAAATAAGGATAATAGCCACTCTCAATATTTGACAAATCTTTTAATCTCAAATATCCCTGTATATAGTTAATTTCGCCCATTTTTGTCGGATGAATATTTTGCAGATTATTGTACACGGATTCCTTAAAGGATATTCTAAGCACACTTGAAATTCCATGATGTAAAATCATGGATATACCTGGAAGTAGTTTTAATGCTTCATTAGTCAATTCTTTTATCGATTTTATTCCATGGACTAATCCTGTGCGTGTATCCGCTAACTGTTTTCTTAATTTTTCATCGATATTTAAATCATCATATAATGCTTCAATTCCAGCCGGAATAGTTGTTTTACAACCTTTACCACAATGTTCACATGTTCGTCCTATTTCTTTTAGCTTGGTTGTCTTCCTTTTTCCTTTGTCATCCTTAATTTCATATGTCTCAGCCAAAATTGGATTTAAAGATTCTAGTCCGTGCCAAAAAAAGTAAAATTGATCTAAAGGATCTGAAGCATTAACTCCTTTCCTAAATGACCTAATTGCTCTAAAAACTCGTTTTCTGTTATATTCATTTATTTTGTTCCCGTGATTAGAATAATCTCTAAGGTCTATTTCAACACCGCTAACTTTTGGGTCTATATTTAAATATTGTCTAAAAATTCTCTTTTTAGTATTTTCAGTAATTTCATAAGATAAAAGTACTTTTGAGTCATGAACAGGAACGCCTGTTTCTAAACATAAATTATTTAAAAAAAATTCAGAAATTTCCCATGCTTTAATAATAGCATTATCAATATTTTCTTTATTTAGCCTTATATCGATTAACCAACCATATTTTAAACCAGATAAATTACGATCCCGTTCATCGGAAATTTCCCGAAATAAAATCTCAGTATCCCCGACAATAACTCTTCCATTTCCAGGTAGAGACACAATGGTTTTCGCCGCTAATAAAACAAGAAATCTACTCATTTTAATCACTCATATTAATTTAATATTTTATTTCTTAATTATATTTCATAAGTATCTAAAATTTCAGATAAATTTGAATAATAAAGTGATTTATGATATTTTATGACCTGATCGTTAATTTCTATTTCGTATCTTCCACTTCCCATGGATTCAACTGCATATAACCTTCTCAAACCCATGTTTTTTAATTTTTCCTCAAATTTAAAGAATTCGGGCAGAAATTTACTGATATGTTCAGCTTCCTTTTTATTGTCCATGTAAGCTCCACCATAGGGTAGCCGGAAGAATATTTTACTTTTTGAATCTACCCTCAAGTAGTAGAAGGCGTGGCTATTAAATCCATGCCCCCAAAAACCGACCAGAAAGTATCCCTCAGGAGCATGTCTTAAAAATTCCCCAATATCTCCCTGGATAAGATATTGGCGTTTAATTGCCCCTTTAGAACCAACTAATAAACCCTCGCATCTTTTTATCGGGTAAAGTTCGGTGGACAGAACAGGGATGTTAGAAAGGGAAAAATGAAATTTTTTTAAGGTTAATTCATCAAGTTTAGAATACTCTTCCATTGAAACACCTCATGTCCAATTTTCCTTATGATTTTAAATTCGCCACAAATCTTCTTAATAAATTTGTTCTTCATTCGTATCCATAAATCGCAAATAATATGTATTAGTTATTGGCTACATAAATATATGGGGTGTTCCTATGAAATGTTCAAAATGCGGTCATGAAAATGCTGAAGATGCTAAATTCTGCGAAAATTGTGGTTCATCTTTAAAACAAACACCTTCAAAGCAAGGAAAAAGTAAAATTGATAACAAAATACTACTGATAATCGTAATTGCTGCAATTATAGGTGTTGCGGCTATTGGTAGTGCTTTAAATTCAGCTAATAAGTCAAATAACAATCAAGAAAATTATACTTACGTTACTGGAGTTTATGATGCCAATGGTATTTATTTCGAATTACCTGAAGGGTGGAAAGCAAGAGATGGGGAAGAAAATTCATCATATATAGCAGCAGCTTTCAAAGAAAAATCAAATAACTTAAAATTGTTTGTTCATAAAGACGATCATTACAATCTCTCTGAACCGGATAATTTACAACAGGATGTAGAAGCAGAAACTACATATTTGAGAAGATAGGGTGGTTATGCTAATGTTTTACAAGAATCAGATTACACTGTGATCGAAGGATATGATGAAACGGAAGATCATTATGTCAGAGAGTATTATATGCAAAAAGGGCCCACTGTTTATACATTAGCATTTTCTTCTGATTACCCCTTAGAATCGCGTTTATCTGATATAAGAGAAATAGTGAATTCATTTAAAGTAAAACTATAATTGGAGGTTAAAACCTCCAATTTAGTACTAATAACTCTGCATCCAGTTTAAATAAAGCATTGATAATATCAATATCCAAATAAAATTAATTATTAAAAGTATGGTGCCAGTATCACGAGCTTTTTTATCATTTCTAGTAAGGAGGTAAAGAGAAATAATAAATCCGATTACACCTCCAAATATTGTAAAGATAATTCCTAAGATTATTGCAGCCGAATAATCATCTGAAGTTTTAGAAGGTCTGGCTCTTTTATCTAACCATTCCCCACAATGTTTACATTTTTTTGCTGCCGGATTGATTTTTTCAGCACAATAAGGACATACACCTTTACTTTGGTTGTTAACTATTAGACTAAGTTTTTGTCCACAGTTTTTACAAAATTTTGCGGTTTAATATTCTTGGACCCACATTCTGAACAAAATTGAGCTACTGGTGGATTTTCTTCAGCATGAACTCCTGGAATTTTTTGTTTAGAATCATGCTGATTAATATTATTTTTTTCTTCAGTTTGATTAATTTCTTTCAATTCTTTTTGTCTTCTTAACTCTTGTCTTGATAGATTTTCTGACATTTTTAACCCCCAACTACCAATATTTATTTAATTTATTAAAGTTATTAATAACTCTTTTGATTTTAATCTTCATTACAGTAATCTTATGTCCACAATGAGGGCCTATTAGCTCTTAATAGACTATTTAAAGTTTTATAAAGAGGAGAGTGAAGTTTAAATATCTCCCTCATTTGATATATCCCAAAAAGAAAAGTAGTAAAGGAAAGAGAAAATTGTGATCATAAATTGACGTATTTTGGATAATTACAATATTCTTTCAATTGACAATTGGATTCAATACAATTGGGTTTTGATGAACATATATATCCATAATTTTTTGCTCCGAATATCCAGAAGAGATTATCAAGGTACGTAATACTATAACCCGTATCTCTAGCAAATTTTTTAAATGATTCTGCTATTTTGTCGAGGTTATTTATTGATGAGAAAATTTTTAATCTCTCTGGGCCACAGATACGGCAGATGTGGACGTCTGGTTTCATTCCAATCACCCCTACGTTTTTTAAGTATTCCATTGCCAGAGGATAACCAATCTGTTTTAACTTATATGGACTACCAAAGTCTGAAAGTATCTTAGCAACTTTTTCTGGTTCATATTTTGTGATAAACATGTCTATACTGTCGTGTTGTGCTTCAATTTTTTTGAAAACTCCAATGTTATGTTTTAAACTTTCCATTTGCTTGTTTATTGCTCTGTTTCCACATTGTATAGATTTAACTTTATATACTAATTCATGAGGGTTGGTTTTTTCTAATTTTTTATGATTATATTTACAGAATATTTCCTCTAATTTGCCCATATTTCTCGCGATGGGTTCCCAAGGACGCTGATTACTCAACATTGACAGAATCATAGCCCCTATATGGTCATCAATACTGAAAAGATAACCTTCAGCTCTCCTATTTACTGCATCGACTTGTCCCAAGTCTATTATTACTTTTTCAAAATCAACTGAATTCATTTCTAAAGTCAATTTCAACTTTTTTACTAAGGTTTTCGGTTCTAAACTGTTCATAAAATGAGTTTAGAAAAAGATCTATTAATAATTACTCAAAAAATATTAAACTGTATATCATCATAAATATTTTTATTGATTGTTATCCTTCAAAGAAGAAATAACATATAAAAAAAATCGATTCGATTCTAAACAATCAAATTTGTAATTTTCAGCTAAAATCAAACATTTTAAAAGATTTAAAAATTTTTGTTATATAAAATATTATAATTGCATATTTTATGTAGGAGCCCTCTCAAGAATCATTATAAGTCAGGTTTCAAGGATTATTCCAACTTATACATCCTGTTTTTGTGTTTCTGATTTTTTTAACCATTTGCTGAGTGAGATTTTCAGGCCTCGATTAGAGTTGAAAATCCTATAATCTAGTACCTCCTCGACACCAGGTGGCACATAACCAAACACCACAACCATCTTACCCGGATAAACATTAGCCCCACTCCTAAAAATAGCCTGCTGATGCTCCTCCTTCAATTTATAGAGTTTAACTTGATTAAGCTTCTCATTATCACTTAAATTAATCCTAACCCCATTAACATACTGACTCTTATTCCACTTAGCAGGATTATCCCCTAAAAATTCATTATGGATGATATAATGCTTATGATACAAAGCCGTCTGATTTAAGTGATAAGTTCCTACAATTACCAATAAATCCACATCATCAAATGCATTTGAACCTTGATGCCCTCCAAAATGGCCTATTACATTCACATGTGGTTTAAATAACTCTTCGGCTTCTTTATAAGTAATAAGGCCCACCCTCAAATTCCGAGCCCTGCCAAAATCAGCTATGTTCTTAGCCATCTCAATAACTTCTTTACCATAACCTTTTTTCACAATAGGCAAACCATCTTCACCAAAATTTATCCTACCAAAGTCATCAGTTTCAAATAAACTCCCTTTCCGACAAGACCGGAACAACATATTATAATGCAGCAATCGACTGTCTTTATTAACTATATTAAAAGTAAATTCATTTATTGGAATAAAATGTGTACGCTGTTTTTCAGTAAGGCAATCAAATATCGGCCTGTCCAGTGACGTATTGAGGATAATAATATTAGAACGATGCTTTCCCTGTAAATCAAAAACATCATCTAAATAGGGTTTATAGAAATGCGGCCTAAAACCGTACATAAAACAGTATTCCAACCATTCTGTAGTCGTATTCAAATTATTATAGAATTTCATTAAGTTATTGAATCCCGGGTCATAAATTAAATCGGACTCTTTCCGGAGCTTTCTTGTTAGCTTATTGAGAACATGGAACTGATTTAGTCCCCCTTCTGCTTTTAAATAATCCCACCGTTCCTTTAGTGTGTCCTCTTGATAAACTAAATCATAATCCAATCCTAAAAATTCCTCTGCACTTTTTTTAATATCTGCTTGTAATGTTTGATATTTGAGGATATTTTCTGTAAAATCTTTTACAGTTTCATAGTCGAGGTAGTATAATGTTTCCGAAATTCCATAGGCTGTAAAAACTTCTTCTGGGATTTCAGGACATGTAGGATAGATTTTTCTGGCTTTATCCAGCACTTCATCTACTACGATAGAATCCCACTGTTTCTTCTGGATATACTTCGTTGGTAAGAATTCCTTCGGGGCTCCGACAATATATCCTTTAATCACTTTAAACTGTAGCCAATACCTACAATTGTCTTTCAGATAGCAGTTTTGACATATGACCCCTGAAGTTACATGGTTATCTAACAAAAATTTATGTAAAGGTTCAGACTTTCGTTGGCAAGAATATTTTATACCCCACCACTGCCTGAAATAATTTAAATCCAGTTCTTTTAGAGTATTTTTTACCTCAGTAATCTGCCTGTGCCGATCTGTTAAGTACAATGTTCGCCTATAACCACTCTCTACCCAATCGATTTCGTCATAAGTTTCACTTTCATCGTGAAAGAACTTCAATGTAGTAATGGTTTTTCCAATCCTATTAGGTGCAGTATTCAAAATAAGACTACTTTGATTGTAACTAGCATATTTGTATAAAAATTCTATCCATTCTTCCTTGAACTGTTCCCTCAGGTCTTTTACAGAACCAAAAAACCTATAGGGATTGTTTAATATAGTATTATCAACCGACAATTGAACCACTTTTGAACCGGGCAACCTGCCAAGTTGCCCAATATTTTAATTCTTCTCAATTAGCCGGATAAAGCAAAATCCGGCATTTCATTATTAATATTTTATTAATTTAACATATTACATAACATTTATGCTTAAATTATTATTCAAAAAAGAAAAAAGCAAAGTTTAGACTTACTTACAGGGCAATTAGGTCTTTAACTTTTTCTTCCAGGTTGAATTGATTCAGAAGCTCATATTTCTCATGGCTAATTTATTAGCCTTATTGCTTCCTCATCTGAAATTATTTCTGTTTCAATGGTTCCTTCATGAGATTCCACTTTTATACCCAAGAAGTTGCCTTCTCCAAGATGCACTATCCCTCTTGATGTAAAGTATTTACCAGTTGAATCGACTTCTTTGCATTTTAGATTGTCAGAAAAAGACACTTGGATCCCATATTCTTCAACATACAAAAATAATGGAGATAATATTCCATAGGCATGATGAGCTTCTAATTTTGTATTTGATTCCATCGTTGCACCTCCTTTTGTTATTAAGAACATGCAACTAGAACCCAACACTTCTATTCGTAAAACTTAGAAATTTCAGGTCGGACAAGTTAAAATTTAAACTTGTGGGCTTATTCTTCTACAGTTATAATATTATTATACTCCTTTATAAATTTAACGGATGTATAATGCGTTATTACTAAAAATAAGTTCTTACATTGAAATAATATATATTATTGGTGGTGTCTAATAAGCAGGCATGGTGAAAGTTTAAGTAACATGGATTTTGAGTAATACTTTTTTTGATTTTAAAGACGTCCGGTATTTTTTTATCTAATTGAGAATTTTATTCTTATTTTTTATAATTATGAGCCCTACCAAAGGTTTATATTGTATGAAAAGTATAAATATTGATTGGTGAGCTAAATGGTTGCCTTAAAACCTACATTGGATAAAATCAAAGACTCAGAAGTTGTAAATCAATGGCTGAAAGATTTAAGTCACTATTCTAAACTTAACTACCAGGAAGCACTAGCGGAATTTTGTTTAGTTAATGGTGTTATACCAAAAGAAATGTTAAATATCATCTATTCCGAAGAAGAAAAACGGCTGCCTGCATGGGAACGCTCCATAAATAATTGGTTTGAAAATTACGATGAACACTGTAAAAAGCTAAAAAGAGCAAAAAACACCAGGAACATTAGACGTACCATAGTAAACGCCTTTATCGGATTTCATGGATTACCTCAGTACAGGCCAAGAGGTACAAGAAGAAAAATTGAAGGATTAAAAGAACCCAACAGCAGGGAAAACCTCACAAAAGACGATATAAACACCCTCCTGGAAGTGTGTAAATCTTTCAAATTGAGAGCAATTATACTAGCACAATGTTCTAGCGGACTAGCTATCTCTGATGCACTGGGATTAACCGTAAAGGAATTTTTTAACGGTTTAACAGAAATATATGATGAAAATACCGATGAAAAAATTAGAATCTGCAAATTATCACTGGAAAGGATTAAAACAGGAGTAAAATTTACCACGTTTCTCAATGAAGAAGCTGTTGAATCTATTGAGAAGTATCTAACATTTGAAAGGACGAATACGACTCCAGAACAACCACTTTTTTCAAGTTACAAAAATGGAGAAACACCCATTACACCAATTGCTATTCAAGACGCCTATCGTAACCTCAACGATTATCTGGGATGGGAGCATAAAGAGAAAGGAGAGTTCCGTAAATTCACCAGCCACATGTTAAGAAAGTTCTTTAACACCCAGCTAATAAATGCAGGAATGCCTGAGGAAATAAGGGAACACATGATGGGACATAAGCTTAAAGACAAAGTACGGGAAGCATACTTCCTAGCCGACCCTGACGAGTTAATGAAAACTTACCTAAGATATATAGAACACATTACTATCAAAGAAAACAACTCATCAGTCAGCATTGATGAGTTCAGACAACTTAAAAGTGAAAACCGTGACCTCCAAGAACAAATAACCGAGGTAATAGATCAAATAACTCCAGACGAGGACCTATTCGAAGAAAACAGAAAATTATCAGAAGCTCTAAATGGTGTGATGTATGATAATGAGTTATACCAGAATCAGATGGGGGAGATGAAAGTATTACTCCAGAACATGCAATCAGAACTTGAAGAATTGAAAAATAAGGCATAAAGCAAAAACTTAAATATATAATCATGGGTTATAAATAATTATAATTATAAATAATTAAGAAATAGGTATAAATATTTAAAAAAATTTTTTGGGGTGTCTCTTTGCTC
>LNJC01000037.1 GCA_001587575.1 Candidatus Methanofastidiosum methylothiophilum | reverse complement strand
TTTTTTCAATGCTAAATGACATAGATGTCAGCTACAAAACGATAGAAAGGCTTTACTCTGACCCAGAAGTGGCGCTTGCCATCCATAATCTCCATGTTGTCATGTTAAAAAAGAAGGGAATAACACATGTCGACACATCTGGAGACGGAACAGGTTATTCTCTTACAGTGTCTAAGCATTACTCTTCAGCAGTTCAGAAAAGACATGATAAGGCAAAAGAAGTTGATTACGGGGAAAATCAGTTTCGAAGAGAGTTTGTTTATAAGTTTGCGCTTCTCGATCTAAACACCTTCATGTACGTTGCATACGGGGCAAGTCTCAAAAGCGAAAAAGAAGCGTTTGACAAAGCAATGGAAATGTTGGGCACTCTTGACATAACTATAGACAGCGTTCGTCTTGACAAATACTACAGCCAGCCATCATACATTGACAGATTTGAGGAAGCCAAAGTCTACATTATACCAAAGGCTAACTGCACGATCAAAGGGTCGCAGAAATGGAAGAGCACTTTGAAAGAGTTTCTGAAGGATACGGAAAGCTACCTCCAAGAGTACTACAGAAGAGAAAGCTCTGAAGCAGCTTTTTCAGCCGATAAGAGGCGCTTTGGCTGGAAGATAGAGCAGAGGCGTACTGCAAGAATATATTGTGCCGTATCCTGCATTGCGCTCTGGCACAATCTTTTGAATCTAAATGCAGGTTAATATGTCCCACAGCCAAAAAAATCATAAGATTTATATATTAATTTTAATACGATAAATTGCGGGCCCATGGTCTAGTTGGTCATGACGTCGCCTTTACACGGCGGAGGTCCTGAGTTCGAATCTCAGTGGGCCCACTACTTTTGGATAATTTTTTAAATAAATTATATTAAGTTTTTTCGATAGATATGAGTGTTTTAGAAATAATTTCAGATTTGGTAGGGACTCTAGATTCTATAATATGGGGCCCTGTAATGTTAGTGTTACTTGTTGGTACTGGTATATATCTCACAGTTATCTTGAGAGGTATACAGTTTAGAAGACTTATATTGTCTATTAAAAATTTATTAGAAAGTGCCTTTAAGAAGGAAGATCTTCAAGGGGATATCCCTTCCTTCCAGGCTCTAACAACTGCCCTTTCAGCAACAGTTGGAACTGGTAATATTGCCGGTGTCGCCACAGCTATTGTGATGGGAGGCCCTGGAGCACTTTTCTGGATGTGGGTAACTTCTATAGTGGGCATGGCTACAAAATTCTCCGAAGTTGTTTTAGGAGTTAAGTACCGGGAGAAAAATCCAGACGGCGAATATTCTGGTGGGCCAATGTATTATATTCAAAAAGGATTCAAAGAAAGGTATAATATCGATGCAAAAATATTAGCAGTCTTATTCTCTGTTTTTGGAGTCATAGCATCCTTCGGTATAGGTAGCATGGCACAAGCAAATTCTGTAATCTTGGCTATAATATCTAATGTTGGAAAAGGCGGTTCAATATCAGTTCCAGTTTTTGGAGAAATATTCATAGCATCAGCAATTCTTGGAGGAGTATTAGTAATTCTTACTGCGCTTGTAATTTTTGGAGGAATTAAGAGAATAGGGGAAGTTACATCATATCTTGTGCCATTTATGAGCATAATGTATATCTTAGCTGCATTAGTAATTATATTGATACACTTTGATAGAATTCTTTATGCATTTGGGTCTGTTATAGGTTATGCATTTTCTCCGACTGCATTCACAGGCGGTGTTGCAGGGTTTGCAGTCTCCAGAGCAATTAGATTTGGAATCGCAAGAGGAGTATTTTCGAATGAAGCGGGGTTAGGAAGCGCCCCAATTGCACATGCTGCAGCAAAGACACCTCATCCCGTTAGACAAGGTACTCTTGCAATAGTAGAAGTTTTTATTGATACAATAATACTTTGTTCAATGACTGGATTTGTTATACTTGAGAGTAATCTTGACATATGGGGAGGAAATCTCACCTCATCAGCACTAACAAGCGCTGCTTTTGCTCAAACTCTAGGAATATTTGGAACAATTGTAATTGTTTTATGTTCTATACTCTTTGGCTATTCAACAATATTGGGATGGTCGTACTATGGTGAGAAATGTTTTGAGTATCTTTTTGGAGTTAAGAGAAAATATCTATATAAACTAGTTTTCTTGTTTACAGTATTTTTTGGTTCAATTACCTACGTAGATATAGTATGGAATATATCTGATATGTTTAATGGACTCATGGCAATTCCTAACTTAATTGCTCTAGTTGCATTGGGTGGAATCGTCGTTGACGAAGTCAGAAAATATTTTAAGTAGACAAGAGGAGAATATGGGCTTTGATCCAATAACTAAAAGAAAAACCATAAGAAAATTTAAGGATATCGAAATTGAAAAAGAAGTAGCCTTATCCTTAATTGAAGCAGCTATTCAGGCCCCATCAGCCCATAATTTCCAACCTTGGGAGTTTATAATAATAGATTCCGATGAGATTAAAGAAAAATTATCCGATACAATGGCTTTAACTTGGATAAATAATCTAAAAAAAGATGGAAAACTTTCTAATGAAATAAATGGAAGAATTAATTTATCCAAGGAACGAATAACTAATGCCCCAATTATTATTATACCCTGTTTTGATACCTCAAAGGTAGAAAAATATGGCGATGAAAGAGACAATGCAGAATTTATTATGGGAATCCAAAGCGTTGCTTTGGCATCAGAAAATATTTTACTTAAAGCAACTGAGAAAAAATTAGGAGTTTTATGGTTGTGTGCACCTTTATTCTGCCCAGAAGATGTAAGAAAAGTACTTGACATGCCAGATCATATTTTACCACAGGAAATTCTGATAATTGGATTTCCTGATGAAAATCCAATAAAACCAAAAAGAAGAGACTTAAGTGAAGTAATACATCTAAATAGGTGGTAGCGTGATAACAGTTCTTTCTGGTGGAGGCGGAGGTGCAAAGTTTGTCGATGGACTTTCAAAGTTAACTCAAGATTTCTCTGTAATTGCTAACACTGGGGACGATATTGAATTTTATGGATTACATATATCTCCTGATTTAGACACTATTATGTATACTATTTCTGGGCAGCTTGATTTAAAGAAAGGGTGGGGTATAAAAAATGACACATTTGCATGTCAGAAATATCTAAAGTCTTTAGGCTATGAAGATTGGATAGGTTTGGGCGATAAAGATCTCGCAGTGCATATAAAGAGAACCGATCTTCTTAATTCAGGAAAAACTTTGACTGAAGCAACTACTGAGTTATGTAAAAAGTTTGGAGTCGATATCCCTTTGATACCAATGACCAATGATTTCTTCCAAACCCACATAGAGTTGGATAGTAAAATAATTCATTTTGAAGAATATTATATCAAAAAACCAGAAGGAAAAATAAAAAATATTATCTATAAAGGTAAAGAAAAAGCAAAGCCTTCTGAAGAGTTTCTCAACGCTCTCGATATTTCTGATTATGTAATAATTCCGCCATCAAATCCTCTAGTTAGCATAGGAACAATTTTATCTCTAAAAGGAATCAGAAAGAGATTAAGAGAAAAAACAGTGATAGGTATTTCTCCCCTAATACAGGGAAGAGCTGTAAAAGGGCCATTAGTTGAACTAATGAGATCCTCAAAGTACGAGGTAAATTCACTTGGCGTGGCAAAATATTATGAAGATTTATTGGATATATTTATAATCGATAATCTTGAATCTGATACAGCAGAAAGAATAAGAGGGGAACTTGGTATGGAAATACTTACAACAAATACCTTAATGGAATCAAGAAAAGATAGAATAAGGCTGTCTAAGTTTGTCCTCACTAGGATGATTAAATGACCTTACCAGTAATTCTACCCCTTAAATACGTCAACTTTTCTAAATCAAGGCTCAATGAAATTTTAGGCAACAATAAAAAAAATCTTGTGATTGCACTTTTAGAAGACATGATACTATTGCTACAAAAATTTCCAGAAATTGAAGTTTATTTACTCACAAAAAAAGAAAATGTGGATATTATTCCAAAGGAACTTGGGGTTAGGACAATCTTTGAAGATGAGAGAGATTTGAACAGAGCTTTAGAAAAAGGCGTTAGTTTCCTAAAAGGAAAAGAAAAAAAAGTATTGATCTTACCATTGGATCTCCCTTTTATAAATGAAAAAGATATACAAAATCTAATTTATTTATCTAAAGATCAAGGTGGAGCTATATCTCCTTCCTCTAGGGATGGGACTTCGGCAATAATAGTGCCTTTAGATAGGAAATTCAGACTTCATTTTGGGGAAAGAAGTTTTCAAAAGCATTTATCAGAATTTGAAAAGAATAAGATACCTGTCCAGATACACTACTCTGAATCGTTGTACTATGACTTAGATACTCCAGAAGATGTTATGAGAGTTCTTACAATAAAGATGGATAGTAAGACATATTCTTTGTTAAAAGATATAATCCCGCAAGATTATAATTGTGATAATCTAATTGCAAAGTAATTATTTTAGAATTATTTAGGTGGACCGAAAGATTTATAAATTAGGTCAACCGAAACTATTCACTGATTAAATGCCAAAACAGGATGTAGAAGAATATTTGGAAGCCATACTCGATATCTCTATTGAGAAAAATGTAGCTAAGACAAATGACATTGCCCAAGTTCTAGGTGTTTCACCATCAAGTGTAACAGAGGTTATACAAAGACTTAATAAAAATGGGCTAATTCTTTATGAGCCTTACAAAGGCGTCAAATTAACTGAAAAGGGATTAAAAATTGCAAATAAAATAAAAAGAAAGCATAGGATTGTCGAAATATTTCTTTCTGATTATCTTAACATCGCACCTGATAAAATTCATCACGAAGCATGCAGAATGGAGCATTGCATTTCAGATGAAGTTACTGACGCCATTTGCAGGATTATGAGTGGGCCCTCAAAATGTCCATGTGGCAAAGATATACCAAAATGTGATCCTTATATTTATTGTGAAGTTTGTAAGAGGAGATAATTGATGAGTGTAAAAATAGCACTAGTAGGAAGTCCAAATGTTGGAAAGAGCGTAATATTCTCACATCTTACTGGCAAGTATGTAACAGTATCCAACTATCCTGGAACAACAGTTGAGCTATCTAGGGGAAAGGGGTTATTGGGATTAAAAAAAGTTGATATTTTAGATACTCCTGGATCAAATAGCCTTATTCCAATGTCTGAAGATGAAGAAGTAACTAGAAATGTTTTGATTTCTGGAGAAGTTGATTATGTTGTCCAAGTTGCAGATGAAAAGAATCTGCAGAGAGCATTGATGATATCCTCTGAACTTTCCGAATTAGAAATGCCATTTACTCTTGTTTTAAATATGGCAGACGAAGCCAGAAGAAAAGGAGTAATAATTGATATTGATAGATTGTCTAAAATACTTGGAGTACCCGTCGTTGAAACTGTAGCTGTTGAAGGTAAGGGTATTACAAAAATGAAAAAGACAATATTAAATTCCTCGAAATCTCATTTAAAGATAAATTATGGAAAGCTTGAAAACTCAGTTGAAAAATTAACAAATATATTCGGAAATAGAGGAAAGGCAATAATGGCCTTATCTGACGAATCTTTTCCTGAAAGAATATTAAAAGACAAGAAAAAAATCGAGGAAGTTAAAGATATTATCAAAAAAGAGAAGGAATCTATCTCGGTACCTTTATTCTACTATATTAGAGAAAAAAGAAGGGCAGAAACCGTTAATATCTTAAGAAAAGTCAAAAAAGAGGAAAAGATTCTAAAAACTAATTTATCTGAAAGGCTTAGTAATCTTACACTAAATCCCATTACAGGCATTCCGATATTCCTGGGGATAGTCTTGTTACTATATCAGTTTGTTGGATTTATTGGAGCACAGGTAATGGTTGGATTCTTAGAAGAAAAAGTCTTTGGTGAGATCCTTAATCCTTTTTTATCACTTGTGTTTGAAAGATACATTCCTAATGATTTTATCACAAGAATGTTCGTAGGAGAGTTTGGAATAGTAACAATGGCATTAACATATGGGATAGCAATTATTTTTCCAATTGTATTGACATTCTTCATGGCATTTGGGCTTTTAGAAGATTCAGGATACTTCCCAAGACTTGCAGTAATGGGCAACAAACCTTTGAAATTTTTGGGGTTAAATGGCAAAGCAATATTACCTCTTATACTTGGATGTGGCTGCGTTACAATGGCCACAATAACCGTAAGAACTTTAGATTCAAAAAAAGAGAGGATAATTGCAACACTTTTATTGGCGCTTGGGGTCCCTTGTTCTGCTCAATTAGCCGTAATTTTTGCGATGGCATCAGCACTATCATTCAAAGCATTGCTATTCATATTTTTGGTAGTTTTGCTGCAATTAATTCTCGTTGGTTCATTATCTTCTAAGATAATCAAAGGTAGATCTTCTGATTTCATAATGGAACTTCCCCCTCTTAGAGTTCCTAAATTTTCAAACATTCTTTATAAGACCTTAATGAGATTAGAATGGTATGCTAAAGAAGTAATACCCATATTTATACTAGGAACACTTGTACTTTTCTTTTTTAATGAATTTAGAATACTAGGGATAATTGAAAAGTTATTTTCCCCAATTGTTGTAGGATTCCTTGAATTACCAATTGAAGCTGCTAGAGCATTTTTAATGGGATTCTTTAGAAGGGATTACGGAGCAGCAGGATTATTCCAGTTGCAAGATATTGGCATAATGTCTAACGTACAGACCGTTGTAAGTTTAATTGTTATAACTCTTTTTGTGCCGTGTATTGCTAATCTTTTTGTGATAATCAAAGAGAGGGGAACAAAGATAGCCGCAATGATATTTCTCTTTGTTTTATTTTATGCAATATTTATTGGAGGAGTCACTAATATATTCTTGAAGTATACCGGAATTATGTTTTAGGAGAAGATATAATGTTAGAAGAAATAGTTGAAGAATCGCTTGAGTTTATCTGGACAATGAGAGAGAAAAATGATGAAAACGTTGATTCATTTGTCAAAGGTATCAATTTAAGATGTAATTTTTCCAAAATTGCAGGAAATCTATCCCCTGCGTCTGTTTTGAATAATCTTGAAAAAGAAGGGTATATCCAGATTCAAAATAACAAGATTATCTTCTTAAAAAAAGGCGAGGAAATTGGAAAGAAAATAATACGGAGACATAGGCTTACTGAAAGGCTTCTAAAAGATATACTGCAGATGACAATTGATGAAATAGAAGAACCAGCATGTAGTCTTGAGCATACAATCACTGAGGGATTGGAAGATTCAATCTGCACTCTTCTAGGCCATCCAAGTATATGTCCCCATGGATTTGAAATACCTTCTGGTAACTGTTGCAAGAATGTATCAAAAGTATTAGAGCCAGTAATACTTCCGCTTAGTGACATGGATGCTGGCGAAGAAGGTAATATAACTTATCTAGTGACAAAGAGTCATCCCAGATTACAGAGACTTTCAACTTTAGGGCTTACTCCAGGTTCAAAAATAAAAATTACTCAAACTTTCCCGACATTTGTTGTTCAAGTAGATGAAACTCAGATTGCCTTAGAAAAAAGCATCGCAAAAGATATATTTGTTAGAAAAACTAATGGGCAGAATCAACGTAGGCATAGACATAGAAGAGGTTTATTCTAACTCACTATAATAGTTTTTATTTAACCAATATACTTATAATAATAAAAGTATTAATTATTTTTGCTGAATTACTTATCAATTTATTGATATTGTATTCTGAGAATTACATCTAATCATAACGGAGGTAAAAATATGTCAGAAAGACCTACTATAACAATGGCCGAAAGGAATAAAATAATAATGGATTTAAGAAAACAATTTACTGAAAAATTCATCGTAGAACTAAAACAACAACATCCAGATTGGTCTGATACTAAAATAAGAGGCGTAGCTGAAAACATGGCTCAAAAAGAAGTTTCAAAGAATACAGAATGGAATGTTGATGTTGTTGAAAAAGGAAAAGTAGTATATAAAGCAGGTAGAGGCGAAGAAACAATGGTCCAAAGAGAGCCTGAACAAAAAGTAGAACAAAAAGCACCACAAGCATCTCAAACTGCTACAAAAACACCTTTACCTAAAAAAGGCATAAAGGATATACTTTCTGAGGCATTTAAGAAGAAGAAATAAAATATCTTAATTTCTCTTTTTTTAATTAATATTCTAAGGTCCAATAGTTTTTTATTAATTTAAAACTTCATCTGGTATAATAATATGATACTTACGTGTTTTCATGACAATAGAAAGAAAAATCGGTATGCTATTCAGAATGAATGAAGAAACTTGGATGAGGCATTCTAATCCCTGGAGCGTTATAACAAGAAACACAGTCACACCTATGCTTGTCCTTGCCTTCTGGAGCAGAGTTTGGATAGGAGGGTATTCTCTTATTGCTATTGCATTAAGCTTGATCTGGGTGTACGTGAATCCTAGAATATTCTCTCCACCAAAATCAACTGATAATTGGGCTTCAAAAGGAGTTTTTGGTGAAAGAATGTGGTTAAATCGAGATAAAATACCAGTTCCAGAATACCACAAAAAACTGCCTAATATTCTAAGTATTATTTCGGGCATTGGATTTATATTTGTCGTTTGGGGGGTATATGCGCTGGAAATATGGCCAGTCTTATTTGGCGGAGCGATCCAGTTCACAGGGAAGTTATGGTTCATTGATAGGATGGTCTGGCTTTATGAAGATATGAAACATTTGCCCGAATATGATAAATTTAGACATTAATTTATATATACTAAAAAATAAATTAGATTAAGAGCTGAATTTAGAAAGCGAGTTTATGATAAAGAACATCCTTCTTGGAAGGCCATTTTTAATTGTTTTTAATATTACTAGACGGTGCAACTCCTTATGTACAATGTGCAGTATTTGGGAAATCCCGTCTAAAATAAAAGATGAGCTTACTCTTGAAGAAATTGAAGTTATATTTAAAGATTTGAAATCATACGGCGCAAAGCATGTATTTCTACAGGGCGGAGAGCCATTACTTAGAAAAGATATATTACAAATCATTGAATTACTAATAGTACTTGGATTTAATCCCACTTTGATTACAAATGGCCTTCTATTGAATGAAAATAATATCAATAAGCTTTCTGACCTTAAGTGTAATGTAAGTATAAGTCTTGATACTTTGGATAGGGAAAGATACAAGAAAATTAGGGGTGTTGATAAACTTCCTCTATTATTGAATATTATTGAACAATGTAGTAAAATAAAAAACAAGAAAGGCATGTGGCATATTAATGCAACAATAAGTAAAGTAAACTATGATGAGGCATTGGATATTTTCAACTTTGCAAGAAAAAATGGGTTTAAATTTAATGCATATCCTTACAATTATGCTCATTGCCATTCCAGTGCTCACGACGAAGAGCTTAGCTATGAAGAAGACAGAGATAAAATAATTGAAACTTTCAATAAATTGAGACTTGCAGCTCAAAAAGAAGGAATGATATTTGATAAAATAATATATGACGATGCAATCAAATATCTTGAAGGGAAATACAATATGCCGTGTGACGCCATGAAAAGATCTATACTTATAACTGAAAACGGTAAGATCTCGCCGTGCCTTGAATTTAAGCCAAAATGTAATATTAAAGAAATTGGAATACATCAGGCATTTAAAGAAATGGATTATTCTAAAATCAAAAAATGTTATACGGAAACACCCTGTTTTTATGGATGCACCCGTGGGTCTGGAATTGTAATAAGAAAAATTCCTGAAATATTCTTTTTTACTCTTAGGCATCCAAAAATTATAGCAAGTTACATTAAGGCCTACTTCTTTTAAAGATCTAGATTATTTTTATTAATTAGCATCTCGGGGACAGTAGTTATTGCACCTTTAGCTTCTCTTATGTCCATACCGAGAATACATCCAAAAGAAACTAGAGCCAAAGGAGTCTTTATTTCATGAACGTCTCTTGCCCCAGAAGTCAAAACAATTGGGAATAAGAACTTTTTATATGCCTTTAGTAATTCTCTATATGTTTCTAAAGTTTTCACTCTTTTGTATCTTTGATTATTAATAAAATCCTGGATGTTTAATTCAAAACCAATAGAATTTTCTCTTGCAAGGTCAAAACAAACACTATCAAGATTGTCTGGGTTTGAGATAAATGTGATTTCATTTATTTTAAGCGCTTCTCTATTCTCTTTGGAATCTCTACTCTTGAAGATTATAACATCAATTCCTTCAGCCTTTCTAATGATCTTTTTAGCATTTTTTGCTTCTTCATTTATTTCAATTCCAAAAAGATTGTTTTCCTTTTTATTATTATGAAAACTCTCTAAAATATCCTTGTAATTTTCTATATTGACCTGTTTAACTAAACCAGTTTTTGAGAAATAAGATGAAGGGTATCCCCTTAGATCAATTGCTGAATAATAGCTTCCCATTCTCGATAACCTTTTCCCTACTTTTTGGATAGGTGACAAACTTCATAGATACCAATATGTCACCGTTATCATCAATAGTGAAATCATCGTTATATACTCTTTCTTTATTCATTCTTACAAAAAGTATTCCATCTTCGTCAAGTCGCCTTTCTAAAGTTTCCAGGATATAAGATTTGTCTATTATTTTTAAGAAATTAGAGATAAATTCTTTTATCTCTTTATTTTTAGAAAGCTCAACAGTAACTATGTTTATCTCATTGCCAAAATGGCCGTATGTTTTATTTATATTAAAAGTAATCTCAAAAGAAAAAAATTTAGAAAGTAATAATTTTACTTTCTCTATATCTTCAGTAGCATGTGAAAAAGTTTCTATTTGTATCCATGCGATACCAAATGGATTCAACCTTACTTACCTCTGTTTCCACGAGCTTTAAGTGAAGGTCTTAACTTCTCAGCGCCTTTTCCTTTGTTTCTAAGTCCTCTTGATCTCTTTCCAGCTGAGGTCAAACCCCTGAATACTCTTCTCTTGTGCTGTCTTTCGCATATCCAGTTAATTCTTGGGTCTGCAAATATTTCAGGTGCAAAAGGATCGACTAGAATGACTTCATAAAAGACACGCTGACCGTCTTCTCCAACCCAGTATGAATTCAATACTTCGAGATTTGGAAACTTCCTTTGAACACGTTCTTCTGCAATCCATTTAAGACTCTTTTTAGGAGAATATCTCAAGATACCCTTTGTTGCAGGTCTTCTACCACCTTTTATTGTGGGTCTCTTTCTGCCTCCCCTATTGACTTTTGTTCTTGCAACAATAAATCCTTTCTTTGCTTTGTAACCAAGTTTTCTTGCCCTATCGATTCTTGTAGGTCTTTCGATCTTTATTGTTGAAGGTTCCTTTCTCCATTGGATCAATCTTTCTGTCCAAAGTTCTCTTGTATAACCTTCTTTAGGCTTTTTCCAAGCCTCTTCCATATATTTGTAATATCCCAAATAAATCCCTCCTCATGGTTCGGCAAGCATTTCGCTTGAATCCACATTCCATAAGATAGACAAATGAGTTATAAGGAGTTTTTAAAGGTTTCGTGAGGAATATCTCCTATTTTCCAGAAAATATATAAGCAATTTTCTTTTAATTCTAATAATGAAAGTATTAGTAGGTTCTAAAAATCCTGTCAAAATTGAAGCTGCAAAGGAAGCTTTTTCTTCCTATTTTAAAGATATAGAAGTTGAAGGCGTTGAAGTAGATAGTTCGGTACCAGATCAGCCAATAGATGAAGAAGTATTTGAAGGTGCAGAGCATCGTGCTAAGGTTCTAAAGATATTAAATGAAAAAGCAAGGATAGGATCATCATTTTTTGTAGGCATTGAAGGCGGGGTAATTAATATCTATTCTAAATGGTTTGGAATTGGAGTCGTATGTATAGTGGATGAAAAGGGCAATACGGGATTTGGATCCTCTCCAATGTTTGAACTATGGGAAGATGCTATCGAGAAAGTTCTTGATGGAGATGAGCTTGGAGATGTAATGGCCGATATAACAGGAGACTCCAATATTAAAAGAAAGGGAGGGGCTGTTGGATTTTTAACTAACGGCGTTGTCGAAAGAAAAGATCTTTATATTTCTGCCTTGAAACTTGCTCTTATCCCCTTTCTTAAAGAAGAACTTTACTCTAAGAGATATAAAATATAGACGCCTACAAAGGAGTTATAAAGATAAAAACAATTTTTACTTCGATGAAAAAGCAAAAACATATAGTTATTTATGGATACAATAAAGAAGACGTTAATAAATTAATAATATTTTTAGAGAATAAACTTGACGTCAAGTTAGAAATAATTTCTGCTTCCGGAAAAGAAAGTTTCAAAATAGCAGATATTCTTGAAAACAGTGAAAGTACATTTTTTGAAGAAAAGGAAGAAAAAGTAGTCATGTTTTTGGATTTTTTAGATGAAGAGATAAGATACTTGCTATACAATTTTTCTGAGATTAATATACCTAAACCTTTGTTCTGTGTTTTAACTGAGCATAATATTGAATGGAATTTTGATAAGTTAATAATGGATTTGAAAGAAGAAAGAAAACACTTTGAGGAAAAAAGAAAATCTGAAAGTAGTTGTTAAATATGGAATTAACGGATATGCCAAACATTGGAAAGGAAGTCAGTAAGAAACTCATAGCTGTAGGAATAGATTCACCTGAAAAATTGATTAAACTTGGCAGTAAAGAAGCGTTTATTAGAATCAAGACTATTGATGATTCGGCCTGTTTTAGTATGCTTCAAGGACTTGAAGGGGCAATTAGAGGGGTAAGATGGCATCATCTACCGGAAGAAACGAAGAAAGATTTGAAAGAATTTTTTAAATCATTTAAGTGATTTTATCTCTAAAATATAAGACTGAATTCTTTCTTTTATTTCGTCAGATTTTTCAAGTATTTTCTTTTCCATATCTTCATTTTTATATTGTGGATTTTTGGGAAATTCTAATTTGTTTTTTAGAAGGGATATATCAATCATGCTACCATTAAACTTTCTATTTGACATCTTTTCAAACTCTTCTATCTCAGAAGTTAGAGATTTCCCAAGTTTTGAGCCATAGAACTTCTTCCAGGAAAATTTTGTTATTCCATTGGAACCTGCCAATAAAAGAGGCCCAACTAAATTTACTCTATCTGACCAAATTCCAGTAACAATTTCTAATTTTGGAAATCTCACTCTAGTTTCAGAAACGATATCAACATAATACAAGGAAGACGGAGGAACAGAATATTCAAAAATAGTTCCTTTGTGAGGATTCAACGAATAAAAGGTCACTCTATCAATTTTGTAGTTTTTAATGATTTCAAAAAGATTTTCAATATCTTCTCTTTTTTCTCCTAAACCCAATATTATTGTAAGTCCCTTTTTTAATTCTAATTCGTTAGCCAAATCTAAAAATTTCATTAAATTGTCCCAGCTTTTAGAAGGACATATTTCTTGAAAGAGTTCTTCAGTAAAAGTCTCAATAGAAGCTGTTATGCCTTTGAGTTCTTCTCCGAATATATCTAGACTCTCTTTTTCAAGAATACCGGTATTTAACCAAACAGGCTCCCCAGTTATAGTTGCAAGTCCTCTGACTATCTCTGAGATTTCTGCAGCATCATAAACTCCATAACCTGAAGAAAGAAACTCGACCTTCCAGTTTGCCATTTTAACAAGAAAAGCTTCTGCAAATATTGATTCAATACTCCGTATTCCTTTTTTTGGGCCAGTCTTAATAGTAGACATATAGCAAAATTTACAATCCCTTAAATCACAGTGATAAGATAAAAATATGGCTCTTTCTATATTGATATAATCAAAATTCTTTTCAGTTAACTCAAATGCCTTTGCCAATCTACTCAGAAATTCCATTATATCCCTAAAGTTTTTTAGAATTATTCCATAAATATTCAAAGTTAGAAACTGACCAATCCAAAAATCTACTGTCATTTCCTTCGATAATATTTAGATAATCAAATTCATTTCTTTGATCTTCAAATCCTATCCAGGAAAAGTTCCTGTCACACACTTGCATAACACAGTACATCTCTTTTCTTTCTACAAATCTCAAATAATAGTTTTGATTATCAAACACTATATCCTTTTCTTTGAGCTTATCTACTTCTTCTATAGGGTAAATTATCCTAATAGTAATGTTATCTTTCATGCCCGAAAATATGTCTTGTATGTCCTTTGATATCCTAGAAAATATGCCTAGATGTTCAGTTTTTGATCCTTTGACATTTTTTGATATAAACGGAAAGACATCAAGAGAAGTAATATGGCTCAATTTATTCTTTTCCCAAGTTAGGAAATCTCTAACAAAACAATTTGGTATTTTTTCTATATTGTGATTATCAATAAACTCAGAGTATTTTTCTACATTAGTTTCTAAATTTTGAAGATTTTTAATTTGAGATTTGTAGATCTGCCCTTGTTTAGAAAGATAGAATTGTGTACCATCTTTAATAGCAAGTTTTTTCTCAACAAAAAGATTCAGCTGAGTAGAAACGTCCTGCCAACGCATCTCTAATTTTTTTGCAATGTCAAGACTTTTTTGAGGATTATTCATGGATAATTCCTCAAGTATGTCCATTCTTTTCTGACTGTTAAGGATAAAATTCCATAATTCCATCAAAATCTCCATCTTAATTTTATCGCATTAATATAAAAATAGAAGATTCTACATTATTTAAAGATATTGTATGATTATATTTGTTATAATATTTATTTCCTTGTATAATTAATAAATCTAATTAATAAATACTTATTATTATAATGCTACTATAATTTTATCTAATAATTCTTATCTTAAGCGAAATATTTATAAATCTTAAAGAGTTATTCGATTCGTGATTTATAATGTTCGGAATTTCTGATCCCTGGGTGTGGTCAGCTTATCTGTTGACCATATTGTCCACTCTACTATGTGTTGGGTGGTCGGTAGTGAAGTTAAAGGAGAATAATGGGTGAGATTATGGAAAATACGGCTATATCAATTATTGTAATATTTTGTTATCTTGTTGTTACCGGTTTTCTCGCTCACAAAGGATGGAAAGAAACCAAAAACAAAGAAGATTATATGTTGGCAGGAAGGAAGGTACACCCTTACATAATCGCAATATCTTATGGGGCTACTTTCATCAGCACATCTGCAATAGTAGGATTTGGAGGATCTGCTTCAATGTTTGGGATGGGGCTGTTATGGCTCACTTTCATGAATATATTTGTCGGCATATTCTTGGCTTTTGTCGTTTGGGGCAATAGAGCAAGACATGTAGGCCAAAACTTAGGTGCGCTAACATTCCCTGAAATTGTTGGTAAAAGGTTCAACTGTAAATTCTTACAAGGCTCGTTTGGTCTTCTGATCACAATATTCATGCCACTATATACTTCTGTAGTTATAATTGGGGCAGCTAGAATGATTGAATCAACTTTCAATCTAAATTTCAATCTTGCCTTAATAATAATGACCGGGATAGTTGCAGGATATGTTTTATTTGGAGGATTACTTGCAGTTCTCTATACCGATGCTTTACAAGGAACTATAATGGCAATTGGGATGATTCTGCTTCTTATTGGTACTTATGCTGCATTTGGTGGTATAACTGAGGCTCACCAGTCTCTTGAAAGTTTCCAACTAACTGATTCGTATTCAATGCTAACTAATAAAGGAGCACCTTTGAGTATATTTGGCCATCAAGGATTTACATCGTTTCCAACAATGAGTCTAGGTAATACTCCAGCAGATGCCACAGGCCTAAATGATACGCAAGGTATATTTTGGTCAGTTCTCATGGGATTGATATTTGGTGTTGGTATAGGGGTACTTGCACAACCACAGCTTGCTGTCAGGTGTATGACCGCAAAGAGCAAACGTGATCTTACCAAAGCTGTAGGAATAGGCGGAGTTTTCATCCTTTTGATGACCGGAGTTGCATTCACTGTTGGGTCGCTTACCAATGCATATTTCGAAAAAGAAGGTGTTGAAGTAATAAAAGCCGAATACAAGCCGGGGCTATCAAATCAACAGATTAGGGATTTGTACTTCAAATATGATGAAAGTGGCAAACTCGTAGGACGACCGTCAGAGTACGTATACTGGACAGATTCAGCTATACCAGAGTATGTAAACTACCGGTTCCCGAGCTGGTTTGTCATACTTTTCATGTTGACTTTGATATCGGCTGCAATGTCCACCATTTCGGGGCAGTTTCATGCAATGGGGACTTCATTTGGGCATGACTTCTACCATGTATGGTTGAAGAATGCTTCTGAAAAAATTAATGCAGTAACCATTACAAAGATTGGAATAGGCGCAACAGTTTTGATTTCTCTTGCATTAGGATACATACTTCCACCTGCAGTAATTGCTAGGGGAACAACAATATTCTTTGGTATGTGCAGTGCTGTATTCTTGCCTGCATACACAGGAGCATTATTTTGGAGGAAGGCAACAAGGATTGGTGCAATAGCTTCAATGACAGGTGGCTTCTTATCTTGGATAATATGGACTCTGTTCTTCAAAGTATCTGAATCAGAGCCTTTGAGGATATGCCAATGGATATTTGGAAAACCAACACTACTAAATGCCAAGGCATCACTTACACAACTTGACCCATTCTTTATTGCTATACCAATATCTGTAGCACTTATGATAATAATAAGTCTATTGACAAAGCCTCCAGAAAAGAAACTTATTGACAAAGCGTTCAAAGGACTTTAAATAAAAATATATTTATTTATTTTAATTATTATATTGTTAATTTATCATTTGCAGCAGATATACTCGGTAATTGGTAACTATTTTTATAGACAATAAACTGCATGGTTGCATAATTCAGCGCTTTTAGCAACTATGCCTATAAACTATTTTTCTATTCCAGAAGCAGTGCTTTA
>LNJC01000036.1 GCA_001587575.1 Candidatus Methanofastidiosum methylothiophilum | reverse complement strand
TAATTAATTATTATACTTTGACTATTATGATAAAAAAAAGAACAGTTCTAAAATTAATTCTAGGCGGAATATTAATTTTTATAATGACCTTTGCATTTTTACTAGTTGTCCCCCAGATGGAAAAATTAACAGGGCTCGAAACAATTAATCCTGAAGGGAAATCAGGTAAAGTTCTAGTTGTCTATCACCCGGGAGTTTCTTCTTTTCAAAAAGACGTAACAATGTCTTTTGTAAGAGGATTAGTTGAAATAGACTATGTCGTTGACATTACAACGCCCAGTTCAAAGACAACGACTGAAATAGCCAATTATGATTTAGTTGTATTAGGTGCTCCAACATATGGATTTGCCCCGGCAAAACCAATTGAGAACTATATCAAAAGAGTTGCAGATTTTAAAGAAATGAGAATTGTTTCAATATTGACAGGAGCAGGAAGCACAGATGAATCTGTAGAAAAGATGAAAGAACTAATTTTGATGACGAATGGTAGACTTATCAAATCCTTACCATTATGGTCTTCAGCGCCAAATGAAGAAATCTATGGGATTAGTGATGCGAAGCAAATAGCCTATAAAGCAGGATTAGAACTTGAGATAAATTGAAAACATGACCCTGCATCTAAAAAGTAACGTTTCAGGCATCATTTCATTGATAGTCATTTCAAGAATTCTAATCTTACCTATTTTTTTCTTGTTAATTCTATATGAATATAAAATTCCTGCTTTATTACTGCTTCTGGTTGTTTTATCCACAGATTATTTAGATGGATATTTAGTAAAGAAGCTTAATTTAAAGCCTATGTTTAGTTTTTATTTAGACCCCGTATCAGACTTTATTTTTATTCTTATCAGTTTCTATGCTTTTGTAATTAAAGGCATTTATCCGTTAAGTGTATTATTCATTATATTGCTCATGTTTATACAATTTGTATTGTCTTCAGGATTTAGAAATCCTATTTATGATCCTGTTGGGAAATATTATGGGATATTTCTATTCCTCATTATAGGAATAACTATTCTTTTAGAAAAATATTATGATTTGATTATTGTAGGAATTATTATATTCAGTATTATTTCAGTATCAAGCAGAATAGTTTTTTTTTCAAATATAAAAAAATTAAATAAATAGATAATTACCTAATATAGCCTGTTTCTTCATTACCAGGTGGTAAAGTCTGATATTCGTTCATGTTCTTCTGCATTTCTTGTATTTTTGAAAGTGCTTTTTCAGTTTCTTCTGCTCTCTTATCAAGTTCTTCCATGTTTATATCAAGTTCTAATATATCGACCAGTACCTGCAGAACTGCTTTTGAAGCTTTAGCATCAATTATGTACCCGGGAGATTCACCCAATAGACACAATCCTTTCATGTTTCTTAGTTTTCCCATGGCTATGAGAAGTCCAGATGCACCAACAATTGCTGAGCCTGGGTCCTCTCTAAAAACTATATTTTTATCTTTATATTTCTCAACGGTCTCGACATCAGATGCAGCACCCAATACTTTTGGCTCCTTTACTGGGTATCCTCCTGTGGAATACCCTCCTAAAGTGAACATTTCTTTAACTCCAAACTTCTCAACAAAGTCTAGAATAGTAGTGGATATTTCATAATGCCCATAGGCGTCAGTGGGGGGTGGTTGAGTATCTCCTGATAAGAACAAGATGTCTCTTTTACCGCCCGTATAATAATAAAATTCATTCTTCATCAATCTCATAGTTGAGTCTTTTTCAACTAATGCCTGATGGGGGAATCTTGGGGAGTATAAATCTGCAAATTTAACAGCTTTTAATTCTTGGATAAGATGGTCAGCAGCAAGTTTTCCTACAAGGCCAATGCCTGGAAGGCCTTCAACAAATATTGGATTCTCAAGTTTAACATCTTTTATCTCTTCAATAATATAAGTTTCTTTCATAACATTCCTCTCTCTTTTTTAATTAATCTCCTGTATTTTCCGTACTTGTCCTCGGGCGAAAATTTTGGAGGGTGGGGATTTACAGTGCGGACATTACATAAAGGACATAAATCCTTTAGGGTATACTTCTTACATTCAGGGCAGATTTTCATCTTCATATCATGATCTCTTAAAGGAACCTTTGCCCTCGTTACTCTGGACATGGGCTATTGCCATTTCAGCAATTTCTCTTAAAACAGATTCTGCTGCTTTATAATCTTCAGCAACAATATGAATAGAATATTTTGGAGACCCCTCGTTCCTTATTTCTACATCCTCTACTCTGTCTTTGAATTTATCTCTTGCGTTGACTAAAGCATCCCTTATTATGTTAACTCCGTCACCAGAATAACTCTCTAAGGTTATGTGCCCAGTAATTGAAACTAATGGATTCTCAACATTAGTTTTTATGATTTCAAAAAGTCCATCGACATATTTCTCGTCTATTACCCCTTCTAGAACACCCTTACCTTTTGTTGAAGCATTTTCAAAGGCTGCGTATAGATCACCATATTTGTTTACTAAGGGCACCCCAATATTATGGAGGATACTTTTATAATCTTCTCCAATGTTATTTGCGTAAAGTTCCAGTAGTTTTTCACCTTTCTTTTCTCTCTTAAATTCCTGGACTTTTGTTTTCTTCTGTTGGCTTGTGACTCTTCTTAAAGAAAGGTCAATATGATTTTTTGATTCGTCTACTTTGAGGACTTTGCAAACAATCTTTTGACCTTCTCGGACGTGATTTCTAATATTTTTAACCCAACTTGAGGAGATTTCCTTTATATGTATCATACCCTCCTTGTCATATTCGTCTAGTATAACGAATGCACCGTAAGGAAATACTTCCTTAACGGAACACATAACAAGGTCTCCTTCTTCAGGGTATTCCTTTTCAAGCATTAAATAATCACTCCAAAACTTCTAGTATTTCAGCATTAATCTTGCCTACTCCACCTTTTGACTCAACAAGGGATTTCCCACAAGTAAGGCATTTTACGGTGATAGCGGGTCTGTTGAATACTATCTGTTCGCTTGAACAGTCAGTGCATTTTACTCTCAAAAACTTAGAAACAAGTTTTTTCATATTATGCCTCCACGAATTCTAATTTTTTAATTCTGAAGCCTTTTCTTGTAGTGGCTTTTTTACATAATTCGCATCTATACCTTAAATCAAGTTTACTTACAGTTTTTCCTCCGCTAACTGAAGATCTGGGAAAACCTCTGTAACCTTTAATTTTTCTTCTATACCTTCTCTGACCTGCACTAAGTTCTCCTCTTTTTCTTTTCTTAACAGTCTCAACTTTATGGGACGTATGTTTTTTACAGGTCGGGCAGTAGGTATTCATCTTTTTTGGCATTTTCATAAGAATCACTCTCGACTAGCTCTCAGCAACTTTCTCTCTTATAAGTATCTCGGCATTTCTCAAGGGTATTGAAATTATTTCCCCTTTTTTATATGGTCCATAGGACCTCATATCCTCTCCTATGAACTCCGGTACATCTTGTGAGAGCTTTACCTCCTTAAAAACCTTTTCCCTTACTTCTTTTGCCCGAATATTGGTATTAAGGATATCACCCTTATATTCATTAAGAAGTTCGTATATCCTCTTAGAAATTCTAGATTCTAAGTCATTGTCAATATTTAAATTATCTAAAGAATTATCCACAATGGATCTAAATCTATTTCTGCAAAAAGCTTCAAATTTTCTTTTTGCATATTCGCTTTTAGCCTTTTTTATCTTACCCTCGAGGGTGCTCTCATCAAAAGATTGACTTAACAAATCAAGAATATCTTTATTATCTTCCCCAATGGTTTCAAGAATGCCAGCTTTTATGCATTCTTTTCTAAAAATGTTGATAGGGTATTCATTATGTTTTCCCATATTAAGTCTCATCTTTCGACTCGTGGTGCAAGTATGAATACGAATGAAGCGCCTTCAATTTCAAACTCAATTTTTACAGGCATGTCATTTCCTATTTCAATTGACATTTCTCCAGGGATAGATTTTGACATATCAGTTAAGTAGCTCAAGTTAAATGTTGAAGATGCACCTGCAGAAACAATAATCTCATAGAGGTCTGGATCGCCTTTTTCAATCTTTACTTCAATGTCTCCAGTATCGCCTTCAGCATTCATATAAAAGGCGTCATCTGCCCTTAATGAAACATGATCTGAAACTATGTTTGCGTCTTTTAGACCTTCTCTGAAGGCTTGAGAACTTAGTCTTACTTTAGAAGTTGTATTTAATGTGGGCATCTTAAGGTTTGATTGTTCTGTAACGTCGATTAGCTGGCATCCGAATCTCCTAGTTGATGTTCCTTTCAAGACCATTAGTATTTTGTTTTTTTCCTCGTCAAGCTTTAGAACAAGAATATCATCACTTCTACTTCTATTTATGAATTTAGACATGTCTTCAATATCAATACCTATAATGGCCTCTTTATCAGTTTTATATTCTGCAAATACTTCTTTATTCATTTTAAAATCAATCATGCTTACATGAGATGGGTCCATAGCCCTTAACTCTATGCCCTCAGCAGTAATCTTTAATGGAACTTCTTCTACAAGACTACCAATAGCGGTTACGCATTTTCTCCATGTTTCTGCACTCAAAACGGCTTCAAACATTATCTCACCATACAACCTATATGCAATAGTTATTAGTATATTTATATAAATTTATTGGAGATTACTTATAATAAAGGCTTCTAATTTTATCAAAACTTTCTCGGTAAAGTTTAATGTCAAGTTGTGACATATCTTGGATTAATTCTCCTTTTAGCGAGCCTGAAATGACAATCCCAAAAACCCTTACTATATCCCCTTCTTTGAAATTGATATCTTCGCCAAAAACGACTTCAATTTGACCTGTACCGTCATCTAATAGTATATCGTTTCCATCTTTTTTGATTATTGCTCCTACGACACTAACATGTTTTTCGTTAGGTATTTCTTTTATTTTTACCTTCTTAAAAGGTGGCTTTGTAAATCTATCTGGCAAATTATCCCTCAGAGTATATTTTGAGTAATATATTTAAAACTTACCTTAAGATATTAAATTTATGCTTGTTGTTATTACCGGTCTCCCAGGAACTGGGAAAACTACAATTGCTGAAGCTCTTGCTAGAGATCTCGATGCTATTGTTTTTTCAACTGACAAGATAAGAAAAATGATATTTGAAAAACCAGTATATAATGAAGAAGATAAAAAGATCGTTTACAATGAATTATTTTCTCAAACTTCAAAGTATCTGAATTCTGATAAGAATGTAATTTTGGATGGAACTTTTTATTCAAGAGATTTAAGACAAAGAGCAAAGGAAGTTGGAAAATCATTGTCTGAGAAAGTTATTTTTGTTTATTGTGAAACACCTGAAGAGCTTCTTAAAAAAAGAATTACGAGTAGAAAAGATAAGTACAGTGACGCTGATTATGGAGTTTACCTCAAGATGAAAGAAATATTTGAAGAATTCGAAGAAGATGTAGTCAGGATCAATACGGCTAATCCTGTTTCAGATAATATTGAAATTATTAAAAAAAGAATTTACTCGATATAACCCTCAAGTGCGAGTCTTACTCCTTTTTTTAGAAAAACTACTGGAACTTGAATTTTTCTTAAATCTGATTTTAGTTTCATATCGTTTGTTGCTACAATACACTTATTATTTTTGGCATATTCTAGAATAGACCTATCGACAGGACCCTCAAGATCAATTTTTTCATAACGTTCAGATATTTTTAATGCTATGTCTTTAGATATTCTATCTGAACCAGTAAGTTCAATCTTGTTCAATTCAGAAATAACGTTTGTTGGAATAAGTAGCAGACATTTTTTTTCAATTACGTCTTCTATGGATTCAATTCTAAGATTAAATCTCCCAGGAAGAAGAAGAAAGTTTGTGTCTAGAATAACAATTACTTTATTATTCCGTAGCCTATTAGTCTCCATCTGGCACCGACCCTTCTACTTATGGCTACTCTTTCACCAACTAAAGAACAAACTGGAAGTTTTAAGATCAATTCAGTTGTTTTTCCAACTTTAGTAGTTGTACCTATTGTTTTAGCTGTTCCGACATTTAAAAGGAGCATTTCTTTAGGCCTAATAGGCTCCACTTCAATTTCATCCTCTGTTCCAACTACTCTTTCAAGAAGATGTATTTCAAGAATTAAAGTTTCCCAAACTTTGGGCAAATCATCAGGATGACCTAATATGCTACCTGCAAGAGTGTCTGATTTAGTGACTGCAGGATCAAGAAAAGTTCCAACTCCAAGAAGCCCCCCAGGTAAAGCCTCTTCAACTGATTCGTTGCTAACGTTCAGGCTTGATACTTCTGTTAATATTGGCTTGAATACTTTCTTATTCTGTTCAACTTTTTCAAATCCAGGCCTAATCTCTATTTTATCCCCAACTTTTAGTTTTCCCTGAATTAGAGAGCCGCCTAAGATTCCTCCTTTGAGGTCCTCTGGAAATGTTCCAGGCCTATTTGTGTCAAATGATCTTGCAACGTACATTATGGGTGGTTTGTTTGGATCTCTGTTTGGAGTTTTAATTACGTCTTCAATTGATTTAATCAAGTAATCAATGTTAACTCTATGTTGCGCGGAGATGGGTATAATTGGAGCATTTTCAGCTACAGTGCCTTTAATAAAATTCTTAATCTGATTGTAGTTTTCTATTGCTTTTTCCTTAGAAACAAGTTCTATTTTATTTTGTGCAATCACGATATTTTTAATTCCGACTATATTAAGGGCCATTAAGTGTTCTCTAGTCTGTGGTTGAGGACATTTTTCATTAGCTGCAATAACTAGTATAGCACCGTCCATAATTGCGGCACCTGAAAGCATTGTTGCCATTAAAGTTTCATGGCCAGGTGCATCGACAAAGGATACTTTTCTTAGGACTTCAGAAATCCCACCGCATTTAGGGCAAGTTTTCTCAGTAGTATAGGCCTCAATTCCTTCGCATGTTTTGCATTTTCTAAATTCGATATCTGCATACCCAAGTCTTATTGTAATTCCTCGTCTAAGCTCTTCGCTATGTTTGTCTGTCCAAACTCCAGATAGAGCTCGTGTCAAAGTTGTTTTGCCGTGATCGACATGCCCTACAAGACCTATATTTACTTCAGCTTGTCCCAAATATATATCTCCTTTATCCTAATTATTATACAATCTTAAGATTTGGCTTCTTCTGGTGCTTCTTCAGCCTTCTTTTCTTCAGGATTTTCGTACTTTTCAGGCTTTATTACTTTGGTGTTAATTTGAGCAATATCTTCGTTTATGGTGTTGCCTCTAACTCTCTTTTTCCTTCTCTCGCCGTGCTCTGATGGATTAAATCCTACACTCTTGGAAAGTAGAAGCTTTACTCTTCTGCTACCATCGAGGTCTTTTCTCATTGGGAATCCGTCTTTATCGGATCCACCTGTAATCTTCAATACATGGCCAGAAAGACCTATCGTCTCACCATTAAACTCTTCGCCAATTTTTAAACCAAAGAGGGATTCTGCCTGTTTGTCTTTTACTTCTTTCTGTATAGTCTTACCATCCTTGTAAGAAACAATAATTTTGTATTCCATTGTAACCCTCCTATATTTGGATATATACGAATCGATTTAACTGCTGTTTAAAAACTTTATTGTCAAATCTTACAAAAATGAAATAATTTCATCTAAAGAAGAGACTATTAGGTCAGCTTCGTTTAGGAGCTCTTCAGAGGATACTCCAGACAATATTCCTATTGTAAAACATCCAGCTCTTTTACCAGAAGCAATGTCGTATTTATGGTCTCCAATTACAACTGTTTCCTCTGCTTTTTTATTTAAATTTCTAATTGCTAATTCAACATGTTCTGGATCCGGCTTGACTTTTTCAACGTCTTCCCTTGTAACAATCACGTCCATGTATTCCATCAATCCAGAAATCTCTAAAGTTTTCATGCAAGCGGTTTTGCTGTTTCGTGTAATAATCCCAATATTTTTTCCTTGTGATTTTAAAATTTTTAATAGCTCTATAGATTGAGGAAATGCTTCCGCTTTTTCTGAAGCTTCAATTTCATGGTCTACTATAATTTTTTCTATTTTCTGTACAAATTCAATATACTCCGCTTCTTCAGAAAAAACTGGCCGTAGTTGTTTTAAAGTTTCAATTAAAGATCCTTTGACTTCTAAATAAATACCTTTATTTTCAAGAATTTTCCTTGTGACCTTCTTTAAATGTTCAAAGTCTAGTTTAAACTTCACTAAAGTCCCATCCATGTCGAACAGGAAAAGGGTGAAATTTGAGAGCCTTTTCTCCATAATAAAAATATTTAAGAATACCTATATAACATTTAGTTCATGGAAAATATATTTATTCCATTTATTTCAATGATAATTACACTTGTTATTACCCCTATTATTGGAAAATTCAATAAAAAGAATGGTGTGTTCGGTGTTGACCTTCACAAAAAGGAAAGGTTCGATGTTCCTGAGGCAGGCGGTATAGCCCTACTACTTGGAACAATCCCCATTTTAAGTATATATTACATATTGAGCCGAGATCTATACATTCTAATGTTTATTTTTCCAGTAACAATAATAGGGGTTGTTGGACTTATAGATGATCTATACAACATGCCCCAAATATTAAAGACTGCCGCATGCCTTCTAGGTGGAGTTCCTTTATTATTTTTTATTAAGGACACTACCTTAAATCTTATTTTATTTAAGATGAATCTTGGATTGCTTTACTATATAATAGTTCCAATAGGCATAACTGCGGCTTCAAATCTGACCAATCTTCTTGCGGGATTTAATGGAGAAGAAATTGGGTTGGGAGTTATATCTACTCTTTCACTATCAATTTGCATATTTCTTTTAGGAGATATAAAAACATCAATTTATCTGTTAACATTTACCTTGGCTTTCCTTGCATTTCTAACCTACAATAAGTTCCCTGCAAAAATATTTCCAGGAGATACTGGGACATTGATAGTCGGTGCAACAATAGCTTCTTTTTCCATAATAAAAAATATAGAAATAATTGGGGCAATTCTATTATTCCCACAAATAATGGAATTTCTATTTAAATCAATTAGACGATTTGGAGGCAAGAAATATGGTCCAACAAAAGTGGATAACGAAGGCATATTGCATCCTCAAAGTTACCTCTCAGTTGCAAACTTGCTTACTTCTCATCTAAAACTGACTGAAAAAAAGCTAGTCTTAATAATCTGGTTTATTGGAGCTATTTTTGGCTTAATATCTATAATTATAACGTATTTTGTCATGGTAAACTAAACATTGTAAAGATAAAAGTTTTAAAGCAATTTAATATTCATGCGATATATAGAAGAGGTGATTTAATGCCTGAAGAAAATATTAAAGGTATAGTCGACTACTTAAACGAATTTGTTAACGAAGACAACAGTGTTCCAAGAAATATTAGAAGAGCTGCCAAAGAAGCTGCTGACAGATTACTAGATACGTCTGAACCTGTTCAATCAAGGGCACATGCTGCAGTAGAGCTTCTGGACGAGATTTCAAACGATCCAAACATGCCGATGCACACAAGAACAATTCTCTGGGAAGTTTTAAGCGAATTAGAAAAGATTTAATCTCTTTTTCTATATCTTCCCCTCTTTTCTATTTGTTCAATTCTTTGGAGGACTTCTTCCTTTTTTTCTTGGCCAACTAGATTGGAGTATCCTTCAAGTATTACTTTAAAGAGTTCATCAGATATGTCAAAATGAGTGCTTTCTAAGGCTTGTCTTAAGAGGTGAATATCGATGCCTTGTTTCTCAATTTCTTCAGATTCTTCTGAGAGCCCAAAATCTATAAAGTATAATTTTCCATTATATAATATCATGTTTGAAGTTGTAAGGTCACCGTGGACTATGCCTCCCTTGTGTAATGCACCGACTGACTCTCCTATCTGTCTACCTATATCCCTATCCAATCCATTCGAAGAAAAATGTTCTTTTAATCTGATGCCATCTATATACTCCATTACAATACTTTTTTCGTTTAAATCAACAAGGTATAATGTGGGGGAGTAAACTCCATTGATTTTTGCTTTATTAATTATCTTTGCTTCTTTGACAGTCCTATAACCGCGAATCATATCATCTAGTTCATTGATCCTGTAATTTTTCTTGACTCTTTTTTTAATGACTACTCTCTCTTTGTAAAAGTCGAATCCGAATACATTTTTGAAATCTTCAAGATAAAGATCTGCCTCTGCACCCTTCTTAAGAATCATAACTTTCCCCCTAATAACTCCAATATCTGTTCTTCTTTTATCTTACCTATTCTGCCAATCTTACCTTCAACTAAATCAACTATTGTAGAGGGCGGATTTGCTTCAAGGATGCCACCGTCAATAAAAAAATCAATTTTATCTAGAAAATCTTTTAGGCTTGATTTTACCTGGCCTATCGAGTAAGGTGAGGGATCTCCAGATTTATTTGCACTTGTTGATATAATAGGCTTATTTGAGAGTTCGGATAATTTTCTTGATATTTTATTTGAAGGTATTCTAAATGCAAGTTTTTCTTTGTTTACAGAGTCAGGTACCAAATTTCCCTTTTTCCTAAGAGACACTGATATACCAGGAAATGCATTGTACAGAATTATCGCTCTTTCATCCAAAAAAACATATTTTTCTATCATTTCAATTGAAGATGCTATTAGTGGAAGAGGTTTGTCTTTTTCCCTACCTTTTATTTCAAATATTTTTTCAACTGCATCAGGATTTGTAGCATCACAGCCTATTCCATAACATGTGTCTGTTGGGTATACGACTACTCCTCCTTTTTGTATAATTTCCACAGCTTTATAGATAGCGCCTATATCCAATTTACTTCCACCTCGTCCGTTCTCCATTTTTGTTTTATTATTGTGTCTTCTATCTCCATTCTCTTGCCATTCATGTATTCTAAGAGACCCTGATATGCAATCATTGCACCGTTGTCTCTGCATAGTGCAGGCGGCGGAACAAAAAGTTTTGCGTCTCTTTCTTCGCACATCGTATTGCACATTTCTTTCAATCTTTTTGAAGATGCAACGCCTCCAGTTAGCAATAGCTCATTTTTTTCTGTGTGCGACATTGCTCTTTCTGATGCTTCGACTACTAAAGAATAAGCAGTTTCCATTAGTGAGAAAGTAACATCTTCTTGACTATTAGTCTTTAATTTTCTAATTGATTCTGTCAAAAGTCCTGAGAATGAAAAATCCATTCCTTTAATTGTATAAGGAAGTTGTAGGTACTTATTTCCTCTACTAGAAAGCTCATCAATCTGTTTTCCACAAGGGAAACCTATTCCAAGTTCTCTACCAAAAGTATCCTGCATATTGCCTATTCCCACATCCAGAGTTTCTCCAAATACTCTATATTTTCCCTCTGCATATGCCAATATCTGAGTATTTCCTCCTGAAACATAAAGAGTAACTGGATCTTTCGCACCTGTGATAAATCTTCCTATTTCTACATGTGCGACACAGTGATTTACACCAATTACAGGAACGTTAAGATTTATAGAAAGTGACCTTGCTGCACTTGCAACAATTCTAAGGCATGGTCCGAGTCCCGGACCCATTGAAAATGAGATTAAATCAATGTCATTTTTAGTAATACCTGCTTCAGATAAAGACTTCTCCATGACACTGCCTATCACACTAGCGTGGTGATCTGCTGCTTCCCTTGGATGAATTCCCCCATCTGAACAATAAGAATCAGTAATATTTGAAAGAACAGATTCTTCAGAAACTAATCCAACTCCAAGAGTATGCGCTGTACCCTCTATCCCAAGAGATATCATGAATTTGGTATTATTCCTCTTCTTAAATAGTTTATTTATGTAGAGAACTATTTCATGTTTTGAGATGCCAAATCATAAAAATACTCTTCATCAGAGAACTTAATAGGTTTAAACTTGCCACTTGATGAGAAATCCTTGAATTTTTTGGCCCATATTTCAAAAAATCCTTCATGTGATAAAAAAGCCATGAATTTAATAAGCTGTTCATTTGTTACCTTGCTTAAGTTATGTTCCATGTCACATGCATCTTTTTCAGCTTCTTCTTCTGGTACAAGGATCATCTTGAAGAAATCAAGAAGAACTTTATGTTTTTTTATCGTTATTGTTGCAATTTTTGTTCCTTTTTCTGTCAATACTGTTGGTCCATAATGTTCTCTTTTTATTAGTCCTTTTTCTTCAAGTTTTTTTAGCATTTCGACTGTAGTTGCTGGTCTTACTCCTAATGCTTTGGCCACATCTTTAGTTCTAGCGAAACCTTTGTTCTCCGTTATATTCAAAATAGCTTTCAAATAATCTTCTTCAGTTTCAGTAGTGTTGACCATACTAACAATATTCAGTATACCTAAATATAAATTTAATGGTTATAGTATATTAAAATGTTTCAATTAAAGTATGAGAATATAATAGTTTATTTTTTAGGACGCCTTTTTATTATACTCCCACAATCTTGGCAAGTTTTTCTAGTATTTGAGTATATTTTTCTGCAACCCATACAATAATACTCCCAATTAATTATCTTTTTTATTCCAGGCTCTCTAATTGACTTGTATTTAACGTTAATTAAGGAAGAAACATTTTGTATACCGTAGTCCTCAGATATAATGGGAGAATCCAATTCAACTGCAAGTGCTATTATTTTAATATCTGTCAAAGATAGTTGGTCACCGGTTTTTTGCGTTTTTTTTATCACTTCATCGACTATTTCCTTTTTTGGTTCCTTAATCTTAATCTTCCCAGAATTTAGGAAATATGAAAGCCTTTCTTTTGATTGGCAGTCTTCAACTTCATCAATTACATCAGAAACAGTGTAATATTCATCTTCTTCAGGTAGAAATCCTCCTATTAATGCTGAAGAGTCAAGGACTAACTTCAATTTATTCACTTCTTAACAAACCTAGCTTTAAGGTGGCTTTTTTTGATTTCAATTTTATCTCCGGGATTCATTGTACCTTCAGGAAACCCGTCTGTAACAATAGTGCACGGCCTGTCAAGCGCCGTGACCGTCACGTTTTCATGGTCAGGGTACACAATAGGGCTTGCTTTTCTGTAAAGTGGGCAGATGGGGGTGATTCCAAATTCCTGTGAGTTTGGCCTTATGATTGGGCCTCCTGCAGAATAAGAGTAAGCTGTAGAACCTGTCGGTGTTGTAATAATAACACCGTCCCCAGATACAATGTATTTTTGACCAGATATTTCAACTTTGACTTGGGATACTCTTGTGGCAACTTCAGTCCTTATCACAATATCATTTAATGCCTCTATGGTTCTATTATTTATAGTACAAGATATCATTGAACGTTCTTCAATAGAGTGATTTTGAATAATACGAGGTATAGATTTAATCTCCTCCGGAGGTATCTCGTTCAAGTATCCAATTGTTCCAACGTTAACGCCTAATATTGGGGTATCCCTGTACCTCCTGACTGACTTCAAGATTGTTCCGTCACCTCCAACAGATATCAATAGATCTACATCCCCAGATTCTTTAGAATAATTTTTGTCTGGAAAGTACAAGTTTAAAGTCTCATCAAAATATACTTCGTAATTATCTTTTAGGATATCAAATATTTTTCTAGTCGTATCTAATGCCTTTTCCCTATCTGTTCTAGAGATTATCCCTATTCTCAAAATCATCTACCTTTTAATTTTAATAATATTAGTAGAAACAATAATGAAGCTGAGCCACCAATAATTATGTAAATTAAGGGATTAATTGGGCTCTCCCTATGCATATTTTCTGGAACTACTGCTGTCGAATCTCCTTTATAATCCATCTGTCTTATCTCACCGTTGCCACCTAATCCTTCAGACATTAATTTTGATTCATTTTGTTGAAATGACTGAAAGATGCCGGGCACACTAAAACCTATTCCTAAAATAACAACTAAGAACATGACTAACAATGCCGTGGGAGCAGGTATGTATGACGTTTTAAGACTATTGGATAAACTCCTCACTGTCTCTTCTTTTTGTGATGGAACTATCAGTATTGCTGTTTTCTTAGGGCCATAATATTTTATATCTTTAAATTTTCTAGAAAGTTTTGTATCTACCACATCTATTAATCCAATTTCCATAAGTCTTTCAATATGAAACATAACAGTGGGCATTGGAATATCTAATTTTCTGGCTAAATCACCAGCAGATTGCGGCTCAATGAAGAAAGCGTCTATTATACGCCTTCCATTATCATTAGCAAGCTCCATGGCAACAATCTTTGCTTTTTCATCGTCTGTAGATATAACATGTAATACATCATCTAAAGTTGCCATAAATACAATATTTTATTACATCTTTAAAAGGATATCTTAAAAGTAAAGGCAAAAGATTTTTATACTGGCCTTAATCCTTAAGACTCCGGAGAGGGTAAATTACGCATAATAAATCAATATTTTTAATATTTTGTTTAATATTAGGATCGTTACTAATTAGAATCCCTAATGCTGATGCCGAAGGATTTGTTTATTCCTTTGAGTTTTCACCTAAATCATCTGATATGGCTCCGTTTGGCAGAATTGAAATGACAACAGATGTCGATATATCAGACCAATTAACAAATATAAATAATCAAATATTCTTGTCAGAAGCCCCTCAGACAATAGTATTCAATACTTCTATTCCTAAATCAATTATTACTCAAGTCCAAATGATGTATCAGGACTCGAATACTAGCTGGAAAGAGGTAATAGTGGACTTCGATCCAGAAGTGGCAAATGCAAGATTCTCAATCGATACTGAAGGAAAACGAAATCCAAGCGGATACAGATTTATGGTAAATTATAGGATAAACACTTCCTCGATATATACCCTTAAACCTAACACTCTTCTGTCTTTTGAATACTTTTTAATAAATAAACTAGGAGAAGCGGATACGGCAAGTATTAATTTGACTTTGCCGGAAGGGTTTAAGCCACTCAACAGTTTAGGTTGGAGAGTACAAGATGAACGATTTGTTTATTCTTCACAGATTTCAAAGACATCTGGAAGTTTTTATACTATCTTCAATACTGACAATGATTACTCTGACTCTTTAGAATCATTGAAAAAGGAGATAGCCAATCTAAGACAGGACAATTCAAGGTTATCAGAAACTATAATAGAACTTCAGAAAAGTGTCGAAAGTTACAAGACAGAAAACCAAACTCTTTCTTCAGAAGTAGAAAGCTTGAATAATAGGCTTCTAAAAGCCGAGGAAGAAAGAAAAACTTCCGAGAGGATTTCTAATAACTTCTGGCAATTCTCTTGGGGCCTAACAATCTTATTACCTATATTGTTGCTCTTCTTTGCTGAACTTAGGACAAAATCAGTAATCACATCAACACAGTTGCTAATAAGTTCAGTTGTTGGAACATTTGTTGTTTTCTTGATACTGTATATATTGTTCATAACATAGTATAGTGAAAAGTAAAAGGGAGATTAAAAGAAAAGTAATTTAAAGAGTTTATATAGTATCAAATCTATAGAGGGGTATGATGTCTAGAAAGATTAAGATTTATGTATTATTATTCATTATCGGAGCATTTTTTTTTAATCCGTCAAATGTTAAAGCAGAAAGCTTTCTATATTCATTTAGTATCTCTTCAGATACTATAGAGCTTGATTCAGCAGCACAAATGAATATTTTGACAGACATCAATATAGATACAGAATACACATACATCACACATCAAATTATTTTATCAGATGCTCAAGGTAAGCTTACATTTGAGAATAACATACCCAAGAATATACTTACTAACATAGATCTAAGCTATAAAGACTCAAATTCTTCTTGGAACAAAATAGTTGTTACACCAGATGATAGCTCAACTACCACAAAATTTACAGTAGATGCCGAAGGAAAAAAAGGCCTATCAGATTATCAATTCAATGTAATATATGTCATTAGAACTCAAAGTATTTTTAATTTAACTCCCAATATCTTAAACTCGTTCGACTATTTAATAAATTCAAAGATGGGCCCTGACGATCTTGCAACTATTAAAATAACACTCCCAAGCGGATATAAACCATTTGACTCTACAGGCTGGAGGCTTCAAGGAGGCAGATTCTTCTACTCAACAGTTATCTCGGGATTAGAAAAGAACTTCTATTCAGTATTCTATCAAGAAGAAAATTATGGCGGATCAATAGACGCATTAAGAAATGAAATAACAAAATTAACCCAGGAAAACGCAAAATTGACAGAGAATATAATTGAAATGCAGAGGGCAGTTGAAAGCTATAGGGTAAAAAATGAAGAACTTAATTGGGATATTAAAGATCTAAAAGATGAACTTATCAAATCAAAAGAAGAGCAACAAAAAGCAAACATGAATACTGCAAGTTTCAGATATCTCTCTTGGGGGCTGACCCTTTCACTCCCTGGGATGCAGTTTTTCTTGAATGAATTGAGAGAAAAGAACAAGATATCTCCAACACAATTACACTTAGGTTCAGTAGTAGGGACCTTTATAGTCTTTATGGTATTATACGTGACTTTATTTTTATAAATTTATTAAAATATGATCAAGAGCTAAAAATAGTCCGAGTGTTTCTTTAAGAAGTTGTAAAGCTGCTTGTCTTCTTCTCGTTTATTCAGTATAGAATAAATATTGTGAAGATTCACGTATATGTCTCCTATTTGTGGGTGATCCGGCCCATATTCGTGTATCAGTATTTGAAGGCCTCTGGTATAGAGTTCTTCTGATTCATCAAACTTCTTCATCTGTTTTAAGAGATTAGCTAGTGAACAAAGAATTGGTATTATCTGGGAGTTCTCTTTGCCATAATCCTCTTCTTTTATTCTCAATACTCTTTTGTAAAGTTGTTCAGCTTCAGGGTATTTTCCTTGTGACTGGTAAACAAATGCAAGATTTTGTAATACATTCAAAACAACTGTATCATTTTTAGAAAATATCCTCTCAAATATTGAAAGTGCTTTTTCGTAAAATACTTCGGCTTCAGCAAATTCGGCTTGGTATTGTGAAATGAGCCCTAGCAGGAAAAGACTCATGCCCGAAGTAGAATGTGATGGGCCATAAATATCAATAGATTCATTAAGGGATTTTTTTGCAAGTCTCTTTGCCTCTGAGTATTTTTCCATCTTCAACAATCTAATTGAAGCATTGTAGAACTCTTCCCACAGTGTGAAACTTCCACCTTCGATGTCCATTGACGTTCACTTACCTTTAACACTCCTATATTTGATTAAATTAAGTATCTATATAAATTTTGTGGGCTTTAAAGAAAATATGTGTAATCTGCTAAAAATTTCGCCTGTTACCAAATGATGATTTTTCAACCTCCTTGTCCAA
>LNJC01000035.1 GCA_001587575.1 Candidatus Methanofastidiosum methylothiophilum | reverse complement strand
AACTGCACTGTTTCCTGCATCGTGCTCTGGCACAATCTTTTGAATCTGAATGCAGGTTAATTATGTCCCACAGCCTAAAATGGGAAAATATACCAATTTATTCCATATTTTTATAAACTAAAGAAAGCTTGATAGATTGTGATTCAATGGGATCTGTAAGTGGGGAACTTGAAGAAGGCAAGTGGGAATTGGATACGCAAGCCTACGTTGAAACCTACATAAAAGAGATAATTTTAGTTGAAAAAGAAGGTATAGAAAATAGATACAGACTTTCATTGATATCAGAAGAGGGGCCTTGTAAGAAATGTGGGGGCATCAGATTTAGGTATCTTGCTGAAGTTTGGGATGATCAAAATGGCTGGGTCCGCCTAAATGAATTTGATGACAACTATCACTGCTCAAATGATGTATGTGATGAGGATGGTCTAAAGCCTCGCGAGTTTGAAAAACTGTTTAGATCAATCCGTCAAAATGCCAAAAGAATAGATTTAGATTAAATCTTAAGAGATTTATTTATAAAATACTAGATCTTTCTGCCCCGCAATCAAAACATTTCCATCTATGAACATTTATAGTGCCGCCACATTTAGGACACACCCATCTCACTCTTTCATGTTTAACAAATTCTCTAATACCAAATTTCTTAATATTCTCAAGATTTTCAATCATGCTCATTCCGTATTTAGTTCGATATCTTTTATCAAGATTTTTTAACCTGGTGCAGGGATATTTCACACATTTAAAACAAAATTTGGTCTTTTTTATAGTCTCGCAGTTTTTGATTATACATCTGGCTATACTTACAGGTTCTTTCGAATTAAAAAATCTGCATCCGGGGCAATGATTTTTTTCCCTTAGATAAGCCATGCATATTCCACAGTTCATTCCACATGGTGCAATGAGTTTAGAAGTGATTGGACCAGATTCCATGAATATAATTGAGTCTCATAGAATAAAAAATTACCTACTTACTTACAAATAAGAACTTACGTTAATCTTAAAAAGACATTTCTCTTATCGCACACATTACTGATGGGTATTTTTTGATTACAAATATTTGATTATATCCGTAGATATCCATTAAGTTTCAAACGGAGGTTATATTTATGAGTAAAAAAACATCTTCAGGAGAACCACCTGGTGGGCGGTGGACAATTGTAATTGTAGGCATTATGCTCCATCTATGTTTTGGATCTATTTATGCATATGGAGTTTTAAGAAATCCTTTGCTTGACTATTTCAGATCCAGAGGATTAAATCCCACGGCCATGGACATGACGTGGCCATTTATTGTATTCTTAGCATTTTTCGCTATTTTTATGCCATTGGCAGGGCCCTACATTAGGAAGATGGGGCCAAAGAAAGTATGTATGGCAGGTGGAGTTCTTTGTGGAATAGGATGGCTTGCTGCTTCCTTTGCAACGTCTCCACTAATGCTTATCCCCCTATACGGAATTATAGGCGGTATAGGTGTTGGAATAGCTTACGGAGCTCCAATAACAACTTCTGCTCAGTGGTTCCCAGACAAATGTGGGCTTGCAGTAGGGTTGACTGTACTTGGTTTTGGGTTCTCTTCAGCCATTATTACCTATGTAACTAAATTCCTATTGGGAAGCGGTTGGGGAATTATGAACATTCTTCAGATGTTTGGTATAGTCTTCATCATATTAAGCATCGTACTCTCTATGTTTCTTAGATTCCCAGATAGCGGATGGAAACCTGCTTGTATGATCACAACTAGTTCTAAAGGCCCTGCTAAAGTTGAATTTATGAGAGAACAAATGCTGAAGACTTCAACCTTCAAAGGATTGTGGATATGTTACACAATCGGGGCTTTAGCTGGCCTAACAGCCATCGGTATCGCTGGACCTGTTGGAAAGGAAGTATTCACAAATGCAGGCATGAGTGCGGATGCAGCAAATAGCTTGATATTCTCCTTAATATTGCCATTTGCCATATTCAACGGCGCAGGGAGGCCAGTATTTGGAGTATTGACCGATAAGCTATCTCCTATGAAAACTGCCATAATAACATATGTTTTAATCATAGTTGCATGCTTAGTAATTTACACTGGTTACAATAGCGTCTTGGCATACATCGTGAGCTTCTGTATCCTATGGGGATGCCTAGGTGGATGGCTCGCAATAGCTCCAACTGCAACAGCTAGCTATTTTGGAATGAAGGACAATGCAAGAAACTACGGATTGGTCTATACAGCATACGGTGCTGGAGCTATCATAGGTGGAATTGTCTCTGCACAAGCTAAAGATATACTCGGAGCTTTCCAGCCATTCTTCTTAATTGTGGCAGGCCTATCAGTGGTGGGCATTGTACTTGCAATAACACTACTAAAAAAACCAGTTATGAAATCTGCTTAAACCTTAATTCTTTTTTATTTTAATTATTACTTTTCTATTTTCTGCATAAGCTAGCAAACTCTTATTAGGTATTAAATACAATTGTTCTATTAGAAGAATTAATGAGGGCATGTATTATGAGAGTCGTTAAAAAAGATAAGATGAGACAACAGAAAATACAGAGACAAGAGCAAGAACCGGAAAGACAGCAACAAGATCAACAAATGAAAAAAAGATTAAAAGAAATGCAAAAACAAAAAATAAAAAAACAAGAACAAGAAGAAAAGGAACAAAAGAAGAAGAAAAAGAAAGAGGAAGAAAATAAAGAGAAGTATTCAATTCAGTAAAATAACTGATAATCCTTAAAGAGAACAAGATAGAAGAGATTAAATTGGACCTTACTAAAGAAGATATCACAAAGTCACTTGGAGTAGATCTGGAGCTTATAGAATATCTACCCTATCTTCTTCAAGATCTTTGGGATATGGGAACGAACCCTGACACAGTTTTAGCACTTATTAACAAATATAGTATTTTAAATTCAATAAACGCCAAAGTACTTGATCTCGGATGTGGGAAGGGTGCAGTTTCAATAAAAATAGCCCAGAAATTTGGCGTTAAGGTTGTTGGCTTAGATGCAATGGAAGCATTTATTGAAGAAGCAGAAAATTACGCAGAAAAACATCTTGTTGGAAATATGTGCAAATTTTATGTTAAAGATATAAAAGAAGCAGTAAAAACTGAAAGAGAGTATGGACTAGTAGTTTTTGGTGCAGTTGGCCAACTATTTGGGACGTATGAGAAAACTCTTTCATCGTTGTCTCAGTGTATTAAGAAAGGGGGGTATCTTATCATAGATGATGGCTACATGGACGATGATTCAGATTACAAAGATGATAATTACATAAAACATGGAGTTCTTCTAAAAATAATAAAGGAATCTGGATTCACTTTAGTTGAAGAAAAAATAGAACATGATATTAGTGTTATTAACAATAGGTATTTTGAATTCATTAAAAAAAGGGCAGATGAATTAAGAATAAAATATCCAGAGAAAACTCGATTCTTTGAGAATTATGTCAAATCGCAAGAAATTGAAAACAAAATTTTGGAAAATAAAATAAAATGTGTAGTATTAGTTCTAAAAAAGATTTAAAAAAATGCTTTACACATTTCTTCAGTTAATTTTTTAATCTGTTTTTCACGGTCTTTGTTCCAAACTACAATGCCTGATCCACAGAAATTTCCGCCTTTTGATTCAGAGAGTTGTTTCATCTTTGAAATGGCTTGATTACCGCCAGTTCCACTTAACGGCAAACCTTTAGTTACAAAGCAAGATATTTTTTTATTCTGAAGAGAGGGGATTTGGGAAATAAATGCAGTCATAGCTGGAGAAAGAGAGAATGCATGAACAGGCGAGCCAAAGACTAAGGCTTCATATTTTGATAAATCAGGCGTATTGTTTAGAAAATCATCTTTAAATTGAGCCTCTAATTTTTTTATATCCCTCTCTTTTTCATCTGAAATGTGTATCCTCTCTATATTTACAGAATTTCCTTTTTTTGAAAGAGCTTCCTTTACTTTTTGGGCAACTTCATATGTATTGCCAGTTTGAGAATATACAACAATTCCTATATTCATTTGATACCTCCTTTCTTATTCAAATTAAAACAAGATATGCAAAAATTAAGAACTAACTTCTGCAACAATTGCTACATAGTTTTTCCCATATTTCTTTGCACATTTTGGGCAGGTAGTATACCACATATACCATTTCTTGATATCGAGTTTTTTACCCTTGGCATATTCTTTAAAATCTTCACACCATTTGCCAGTTTCATTAAACGGACCTTCGTATACCTTACTCAAAAAGTTTCCACTCAAAGTAACATTTTCTGCATTAGGAATTTCTTTATCAACTGCAAGGTATACATCCATGTTGAACTTTGAGGTGTGGTCTGAAAGACAGAGCGAATCTGGCATTTTTGCATTGGCATCCTCAACTTTTTCATTTAGTCTTTTCATTACACTGCCAAAATTTATCGGCATGAAAAATAGAGTAAAAACTTTATCCTTCACAAATTTTTTATTTTCCCATTCAAACTTCTTACCGTCCCAAGCTTTTGGATTAAACTTTGGGCAACATTCTTCTTGAACCATAATATACCTCTATTTGTAGATATTTGTAAATAAGTGTGTATAAAATTAACTGTATAGGATTAGAGTATCGCCATACTGAATGTTATTAAAAATATCTTTGCTAATATTAAATATCAAGATATAAGAAAAATATTTATTAGATATCCTCATTGATATTATTTAATTAAATATTTAAATCTATTTATTAATACATACTTGTGCCATCTAACATTGAGATTTCTAAAAGATACATTGGGTGTTGTGGGGCATACTGCAAAACTTGCCCCGCATTAATCAATGAAAGTTGTCGTGGATGTAAATTAGGTTACGAAAATGGAGAGCGAGATATACATAAAGCAAAATGTGAAATGAAAGTCTGTTGCATTAAAAAAAGTAATGAAACATGTGCAGATTGCGCTGAATATTCCAATTGCGAGATAATTCAAAGTTTTTTTAATAAGAACGGCTACAAATACAAGAAATATAAGAAAGCTATTGAATTTATCCAGATTAATGGATACTCTAATTTTATTAAAATAGCAGATAATTGGAAAAATGCATATGGAAGATATTAGTTCATCTTAACAGAATCAAAAACATGCCAATTCCGATGATCAAAAAAATCATGCTCGAAATTAATAGATTCTTTATAAGTTTTAATTGGCCCATTGTTTTTGGTTTGCCCAATCCTCCAAAAGATACTGACATCGAAAGGCCAATTCCTATACCTGCAGGCATGCCTAAAGCAAAATTATTAAATATGACTTGGCCGTACAACAACCCTAGGGATATACCAACTGCTAACCAAAGCATCATTTTCTTTGTGAATTCTACTCTTTCTGGAACTAATGCATCTTTATCTTCTTTAATTTTAATTCTAAGAAGGGACAATATTATATAAATACCCATTAAGATTACCATAGCTCCAATTACTAAAGATACGCTTGATAGTTCTGCCATAACGTATTTAATAATTGAATTATTATAAATATTTGTATAAGTCTATAAGGTTATTTAATGGGAATCTATAAAGAGTATATATTGAAGCATTCAATTGAAATTAAAGTACCACCAGAGAAAATCTGGGATTTTTTCTACAATATTGAACAGAACTATAGGTCTTGGCATACTGAAGATCATATTATGTTCAAATGGACTAAAGGTAATCCCCTAGAAGTAGGATCAACTTTTTACTCCGAACAAAAAATGAGCGGTGAAGTTGCAAAACTCAAAGGCGTATGTACTGAAAGTATCCCTAATGAAAAAATAGCCTTGAAATTTGATTTTCCAACTTCTTTTATGTGTCCCAAGATTGAGTGGATAATAGAACCTAAAGCAAAAAATTCAATATTCACAGCAATTAGCTACTATAAATTTGGTAAATTATTCCTTAAATTCAGCGGAGATAAAGTTGATTACATTCTTGAAACGTCAAATAAGCATATGCAAGAAGAAGGAGAAACTATAAAAAATATATTAGAGAGAAATCCCCAGATAGGAGATTAATCTAATGTCTTCTATAGTATACTTCTATAAATGATCCAAGTGGCAAAGATAAGAACCATATGAACATAGATATATATGTACTAATATAAGAAAAAGGAATTGCAAATAAAAATATTAAAGGGGGAACAAAAATTCTTAATGTTATCTGATTTATAAAATCTTTACTCAATGACTTGTCAATTAAATTATAATTCCTTGAAGCATGCAACCACATAATATTGGGAATTGAGCCCGTAATAAAAATTACAATTGAATACAAAAGGATTACAAATTGTTCTGTTGGGTATCTCCCCAAAAGTGAATTCGGAAAAGGGATAATCGCTATAAACATTAAGAACAATAAATTCAAGGATATTAATCTTGTATCACACTTTTTAATAAATCCCATAATTCTATTATATTTTATCCAGAAGCTAGCAATTATCCAAAAACTTAGCCCAAACCCGATAATGTTTGGGATTAACTCAATTATTTTTGATTTTAATTGTAAAGAGATTAACTCATTTGGAATGCCAGAAATTCTTATATCAAGTGCCAAAAGGGTAATAGCTATTGCAAATACAGCGTCGCTAAAGAAAGTTAGTCTTTCTTTCGTCATTCCACTAAGATTCCATTTTGGTGTTCCCTTTTTATTTTTAGATTTATTACGTTCCATTTTATCTTAATTTACAGTAGATTATACTGAATTAATAAAACTATCTTTTACTAGATAGAAAATAATCATTGAATTGCTAACGCGGCATAAATTGCACCTGATATGACTGCAATTGTTCCAGCAAGTGAATATTTCCTATAAGATACAACTTCATCAGAAGAAGAGGGGCATGCTGAAACCTCTATACAAAGGCCAATATAATGGCCAAAAGCAAGACCTATGACAATAAACACGAAATGATTAAAGAGGATGCTAATACAAATCCCAAGAAGAAGCCCTATGACAATACCCATTATCATTCCATCGCCTTTCTTAAGTCTTGATCTGGGCCTTACTTGTGGGCTTTTTTTAATTACAGTTTGCCCAAATATTGCTACAAGAAAAATCAAAAATATTATATTGACAACGTTCATATTTATCCTTACTAATATTGATAATCTTATATATATTGTTTTCTTTAAAAGTTATGATGTTTCTGAAACTTTTTATCTCTATAAGATAATAAATCTGACTTGTCTTACTTAAAAGTAGTAACATTTGGGATTACCTATAAGAAGTCTTTATACTATTGAGTTAATCTAATGTACTATATTCTAAATAAAATGCCCAACTAGATTCCCCCTACTAGCTGGGCGTGGTGGAGGTAAAAAAGAAAAAAATCTATTTAATTAGTGGGGGAAACTTTTTCCCATACCAGTAAGTATGGATAAGGTAGTAAGCTATGAAAGCTATGAATATACCTATGAACCATGTGTACATCCCAAGTCCGGGAACAATTAATTGCGCACCTACTGCTAGCACTATTCCAAGATAAAGAGATAGTGCACCACACATGTTGATACCTTTTTTATCCGCAATGTCGAGATAAATTGCCCCCAATATTCCAAGGACCATTACCCCTGTAGAAAGCCACGCTGGCCATCCAGAACCCAATATTAGGCCTTTAGTAGCATAGAAGATTATTAGTGCTGCCATGATTAAAAGGGCAACTATTGCAACATAGTCTGTTTTTCCTCTAAAGTCATAGTATCCTTTTCTTGAATAAAGATCATCAAGTTTGATATGTTGCTTTTGTATAATCCAAAAGTCTGCGATTAAGACTCCTGCCACAGGGCCTAAAAATGCACCGTACCCTAATAGCCAGGTCCATATGTATGCATTAGGATCTGCAAGAAATCTCCAAGGTTGCATTATTATTCCGATAATACCTACAAGTATTGTTGTTCTTTCCCAGTTTAGATACTTTGGGATTGGATGCATGAAGTCATTGATAGGAGCTACCATGTTTGCAGTTATATTTGTAGTTAAAGTTGCTAGAATGATGAATACTAGTCCAACGAAAATAAAGAAGGCATTTTCTGTCTTTATCATCAATGCCACTGGGTCCCAAATGGCTTCGCCGTATATCAATACTGTCGCAGAAGTAACTGCAAGTCCAATAAAAGAGTATGCAGTCATTGTTGTTGGAAGTCCTAAAGTCTGACCTATATACTGTACTTTCTGAGTTTTTGCAAATCTTGTAAGATCTGAAATATTGATTGCTATTGGAGCCCAATAAGCTACCATTGCTGTAAGAAATGCCGGCCATATTGCCCATGAAGCTGTTGTCGGCTGTCCAAGTATTGGCCCCCAGTCCCCTCCTGCTTCGCCGAATGCCCACCAAAGTAGGCCTATTCCAATGAGCAATAGGATTGGAGCGGATATATCATTTAGCCACTTTATTCCCGGTGCTGATTTACCCGGTGGCGAATAGTAACATATTACGACAGTTATTATCCACGAAATGAAGAAGGATATTACTAGGTGGGCTGGAAGATTGAAGAATCCAACTATTCCAGCTATACTTCCATATCCTTGTGGACTTAATGCAACAAATATTCCATCCAATGCAAATGCCATTATCATAGTCTGGATACCAAACCATCCTGCGGCCACAACTCCTCTTAAGAGTGCAGGTATATTTGCACCAAAAATACCAAAGCTACTTCTAAGCAGGACAGGCATAGGTATACCGTATTTTGCCCCTGGGAATGAGTTTAGTACTAGGGGTATAAGTATTATTAACTGTCCTAAAGCTATCGTCCCAATGGATATAATCCAGTTGAATCCAGCAGCAATCATGCTCGCAGCTAGCATCCATGTAGGAACACAGACAGACATTCCAACCCATATTGCAAAGAATTCATAGTATCTCCACGTTCTTTTTTCTAATGGAACAGGTGCTAGATCTTTGTTATAAAGTTGGGAATCCGGTAATTTTTCAGTTAACTCAAATCTGCCGTCTACCTCTCTAACAATATCTTTTTTTAACATTTTTCACCTCATTCAATCTTTTAGAAAATCTTCAATTTCTTTAACAATGGCCCCTTTGTCAAAATTAGGCATGTCAAAACCAGCTCCGATTTCTTTTATTCTTGGGATACCTCTTTCCTTCACACCTTGTTGAATCATTTTGATGAATATTCCTGGTTCTTTTAGTTGAGGGTATTCAAGATTATCGATCTCTGGTTTCCCTCCCCATCTAGAATCCGATCCGCTTGATCTTACTCCGCATGAAGGGCTACCATCAAGCCCAATTAGTACTATTTTACATCCATCTTTGTAGAGCTCTTCTATTTGAACTAAAACAGGTTCAATGGCTGCCTTTGCTACCTTCCTATACATTGCGTTGTCATACTGTTCTCTAACGTACCACCATCTTCGCATACCTGCATAGACAGTTTCTGGGCATGGAAGCTGTAATATGCCATAGTTATACTTGTGTAATGCATCTATCAATTCCTTTATCATGTCAGGGAAGAATGCAAACCCATTTACTTTTGCATTTTGATTAAGGAGACAGTGGGCCACAACTGCCACCTTTCTTGACCTCTGGTCCTTTACTAACATAGCACCAATATTATATTGTCTTTACAAATAGATATATTTTGTGAAAAGAATATGTAAAAATATGTAAAATTTATCCTAAGAAAAGATCCCTGCCCTTTTGAGTTAATTCCACTACTTTGTTTCTTCCACTGATTGATATATTCAGATAGTTTGCTTCAATAAGCTTATCTACTCTTTTTTTAATTGTGGGCCTAGTTATACTAAACTCTGTTCCAATGTCAGAAAACGAGGGCTTATGGCCAGATTTATTCTTACCATATACATATCTCAAAATTTCCAAAAGATCTTCAGATAATGTTTTACCATATCTCAGCTCAATCTCTTTGGTATCTTTCTCTAAATATTTTAATTCTTTTTCATTTAAGAGTTGAGGATCAATTGAAACTATTATTATTAGATCATTAAGGTACGCTAAATCCCTAATATTCTGGAAAAAATTCAAAGTATCCTTAAATCCGTACTTTGTAATAAGGTAATCAATTCTATCCAGAAGAATAACACTTTTTCTAGTAAGATTGCCTATGTACTTCTCAGTTTTTAAAAGCCTAGATGAAGCATCGCCATCGTCCTCTTCGTGAAGCCAGAGATATTTATAGTCCCCATTGTAATATTTTTGGAATTCTTTTTCTGTTGCCCTAGATATTACAACACTTTCATAACCTATTTTTTGGAGATCTTTAAAGGCTTCCAGTGATATTGTAGGGGCAATTTCTCTAACTGTGTAAATATTTCCATCTTCTAACCTAAATTTCATTAATTGCCTTCTCATCTCGTCTTCAGCTTTTTTTCTATCGGTTATATCTCTTGCAATACATAAAATATAGGATCTTTTATCAAGTTCTATTTTCCTACTACTAAGTTCAACAGGGATTCTCTTTCCATTTTTTGCGATATGTGTTGTTTCATAGAAGAGAGATTTATTATCAGATATTTTTTGTATCCTTTTTAGTATATAATTATGGTATTCTGGGGGTTCTATATCTGATACCATCATTTTTCTAAGTTCATGCTTAGTATAACCTAATCTTTGTGAAGCTGTTTCATTTACTTCTAAGAATTTTCCATTAAAATCATGGATAAATATGGCATCATTTGCACAATCAAAAAGAGTTCTAAATTTCTTTTCTGCTTCAATTAATAATTCCTCGGCTTTCTTACGCTCTGTTATATCGACTCCAACAGAAATATAAAAAATAGTATTCCCATTTTCATCTTTAATTGGAGAATTGCGCCATAGTATGTATTTTATGGAGCCATCTTTGCATAGCCAAGGATTTTCATGGTCCCAATATAGGTCTTCGCCTGAAACAATTTTTTGACTGACGTTTGCCATATATTTTTTTATTTCAGGAGGGATGAATTCTAGCCATTTCTTCCCAAGAATATCTTCGTTCGAATAACCAAGGATCTTTTTACCATAGGTATTAAAGCTAGTTATAGTAGTATCATTATCCCAAGTAAGAATTATGGCATTTGCAGTTTCTATTATACTTTCTAAAAATTCTTTTTTATGCGAAACTATTTCATCCTTTTTTACTATACCTTTATTATCGAAAGACATTTTATACTTTATAGATTAGGTAAACATCTTTAATAAGATTTACGTTGGGCATAATTTCAGATAAGTTCTTGGATGTTATCAATAACAAATTATATAAATGGCTCAAATATTATAGGAACATGGCAATAAAAGTCACTCAAATTATAGGGTCACTAGTGACCATAGTCGGATTTATCTTCATTATTTCTAGCATAGTAGGATATACAATAGAATTTTTGCCTTTGAAAGAAGGTATTTTTGCTTTGGGATTTGTCCTTGTTACGATAGGACTTCTTATAGCATCTAAATTCCCAGACCAAGAAGACTAATATAATATTTTTTTATAATTTTATAATTCAAATTTCAACGATGACTCTACAAGATATTGCTTCTAGTTTTCTATGCTCAAAGGGAAGCAATACACCCAAAATACTGTCTCTTTAATCAAATCTAGATTAGTAAGATTTTCTATTATAAATATTCCATTATTGGCTAGGTACCTATCATATTCTCCATGATTCTTTCCTTTGCCAAGCCCAAGTGCATCTACCTAATCATATTTATTTTCATATTAGAGAGCCATTCTATAACTTCAAATGATAGTTCTGGATGTTCAAAGTATTTTTCACATCCTAAATAGTTACTCCATGAAGATCTGAAGAAAACAAAATCATCTTGTTTTACAGAGGATTTATTTTTAATTTGTTCCAAAGTTATAGTTTTTGTATTATATTCTGGGATATCAATTAATATCCCCCGCCCCATAAATCTATGTAAGTCAATTTTGTTATTCTTATTAATTATGTCAATGTGCGTTCCTATATGTGAAGGAGCATTTATTATTGAAGTTTCGTAGCTCCCTTCATCTTCATGGTAACATTTTATTTGAGAAATAGAAAAGTTGGGAGAGCCTTTTCTAAATAACATTCCCTCTTTTAGTCTCAAAGAAACATCTATCAAGATTAATATTACCTTTTGTTATTCTCTAAAACTTTTATTATAGCAGAGAAATCTTCGTCTTCATAGCCCAATCCCATTGCCTGTAGATACATCTCGTAATTTAGGTTTGTAAGAGGGATAAATGCGCCTGTTTCTTTTGCAGTTTGAGTAATCAATGTAAGGTCTTTAATACCATTCTTCACCGAACCTTGTACTGGGAACTCTCCAAGTAAATAATTCTTGTATTTCATTCTATAAAGATCGTTTGAAACTTGACTCGAGAGGACTATTTCAAAAAGAGAATTTAGGTCAATATCCCCTTTCTTTGCAAAATTAATCATTTCACTAAATCCCTCCATCATATGAAGTATCAATAAATTAACAGATAGTTTAATCATTGATGCTTTTGGGATTTCGCCACAGTAAGTTATCTTATTTCCCATTGTTAAGAAAAGAGGATTAAGATTATCAATTAGAGTACGATCCCCACTTGTTAATATAATCAATTTTCCTTCTTCTGCAGGTTTTTTAGATCCTGATACTGGTGCATCTATATACCTAGCGTTATATTTACTAAATTCTTCTTTTAATTTAGTTGAAAATGAAGGAGATATGGTTCCCATATTAATGATTATTTTGCCTTTGTAAATATTTGGATCATTTATATTTTTGAATAGGATGGAGTCAATGATCTCTGGAGTTGTCAGCATAAACAGTATTGTATCTGCCCATTCAACTAACTCTTCTATAGAATTTGCAACTAAAGCGCCTTTTTCTTTTAGATCTAATATTTTTTCCTTTGTACGGTTAAAACACATGAGCTCGAATCCTGATTTAAGAATATTTGCGGCCATTGGTTTTCCCATGACCCCAATACCAATAAAACCAATCTTCATTTCGTTACCCATGAAGGACATTGGGGATATCTCTTTAAATTTATTGGGCTTATGCTAGATAATACCATAAAATTTTATAAAGACATTAGAAACTATATTTCGTGATTAAGATGATTGTCCATATAAAACAAGAAGAATGCATTCTTTGCGGAAATTGTAGCTCGACATGTCCGGAAGTCTTCATTGTAGAACCTGGTGAAAGTTCTAAAGTTACCAAGAAATATAGGGGCAAAAATGATTCTGAAGGAGAAATTAATGAAAATCTTTTTGAATGTGTTCAATCAGCAGCAGATTCTTGTCCTGTAAGTATTATCTCTTTACAATAGGATAATACTAAATTTTTGATTTACTAGCTTCTACCATAGCCATGATATTTATATTTGGTGTAAATGGCGGGGTGCCACATGCAGGTGCTAAAATATTCACCCCATCAGATATATCTCTCAAAGATTGGGCATAAACATGTTCTGGCGAGCCTTGCATTACTACAGGGATAGTTTCTACACTTCCGACTAGTGTAACTCTGTCTCCAAGGCCCATCATAGCTTCCTTAACGGATGTACCTGGTGCTTCAAATGAGAATGCATCAAATCCAGAGTGGGGAATTCTGTCCATATACCCTCTAGTGTCGCCACAGATGTGCAACATCGAAGGTATATCTTTTGTTTCTTTTGTCAATCTCCTATATCTAGGTTCAAGGAAGTACTGGAAATCTTTTGGATCAAGTAAATCTCCTGATGCTGTTGGATCGGGCATAGAAACTCCATCTACGCCACTCGAATCTCTAGAGTTTCTGATGATTTCTATACAGAGATCTGTACATATATCAAGACAAGCTTCAAATTTCTTTTCTTCTTGTTTTGACCAAATTAAAATCCTGTCCACGCCCCATAAATGGCCAGCAATGGTCATTGGACCAGTTACGGCCCTTAGAACTGGCACATTTTTCTCATATTTCTCAACTAAAATCTTAGCAGAACCTTCGACTATGGGATTTCTCCCCCTTGATAGGATATCCTTTGGTAGTTCGTATTTCAATGGGTCTACATCCCCCAATACATGTTTTTTAACTGAGGGATGTCTAACATCAGTCCCTATATCTATTTCTGCTCCGAGCATTGTTGCTTCTGATACTAAATCGTTATGTGAATAAAGAACGTCTATGCCCCATATTTTGTATCTTCCCTCTTGGAACTTGGCCATTGTCTTTGAATCGGTCTGGCACGCTGGCCAGGTAACGTTTGTTGAGGTCATTAATTCTTTACAGTAATTTGAGAATGTCATCACAGGAACCCTATCTACACGGCCACCAGTCATAGCCGACATGAACCTTCTATACGACGTCATTTCTTTTGATGTCACTAAAATCACCTTTATAATGTTTGAAAAGTATTTTTCTTAGAGTATATAAGAATATAGATTCAAGATTGCCTATTCAAATTTTTGATAACAGAAAGAATTAAAAATACTCAATTTTATCAATTTCAATTTATAAACGGTGACCTTATTGAAAAATGTGTATTTTATCCCCATTTCATCTTATTCTGAAACTGAAAAAATCAGTGATGGAGCGAAAAAGTTGCTTGAAAGAGTTATTAAAGATGAAGGAATTACTCTAGAAAAAAATATTCCTCTTAAAGTTCATTTTGGTGAAAAAGGAAATCTTACTTTTATCAAATCAGATAACTATCAAGGCATTATCGATTATCTAAAAGAAAATGGCAAAGAACCTTTCTTTATTGAAACAAATGTTTTGTATAGAGGGGATAGGACAAATAGGAAAAATCATGTAAGACTGGCATTAAAACATGGATTTACACAGATTCCAATTATTATAGCTGATGGAGAGATTGGGGAGGAATACGAAGAAATAGAAATAGGTATGAAAAACTTAGATAAGTGTAAAATAGCTAAACAGATTTCAAATCAGAAACAAATGATAGTTTTATCGCACTTCAAAGGGCATATTGGTGCAGGGTTTGGAGGTGCTATTAAGCAGCTTGGAATGGGTTGTGCGGCAAGGGGAGGTAAACTTGAGCAACACGCAAATACAGTTCCAATAATAAATCCTCTCCAGTGCAAAAAATGTAAAAAATGTATCGAAAGTTGCCCTTCTGAAGCGATAAATATTGGATTATTCTCTCGAATTAAAAAGCAAAAATGTATTGGTTGTGCTGCGTGTATATCAGTTTGCCCCCATAGGTCTATTAAAATTAATTGGATTGGATCGATTTCTAGGAAATTCTATGAAAGGATGGCAGAATATGCATACGCCGCGCAAAAGAATAAAGAGATTATATACATTTCATTTGCCCTTAACATAACAAAAAATTGTGATTGTGAGGGGCACAGAATGAAGCCTTTTGTTAGAGATTTAGGAATATTTGCATCGACAGATCCAGTGGCAATTGATATGGCTTGTTTAGATAAATTATCTAAAAGAGAAGATAGGGCCGTATTTATCAGGGGACGTTACATACTTAATTACAGTCAAAGTATAGGCCTTGGAAATAAGGAGTATAATCTTATTGAAATAAAATAATTATTAGAGTCAAATAACCTTTAATTTACCATTTTGAAGCAGGGATGCCTCCCTTTCCCCAGTTAGATTTGGGAACTTCTGTGATTAAGATTTCAACTGCATCAAGTGGTGCACCTGTTACCTCACTTACGCATTTTGATACCTCTCTGATTAATCTTTCTTTTTTAGTTTCATCAGAATTTTCTTTCCATAAATAAATTTCTACAAGAGGCATAATATCACCAATATTCAAATATATTGGATATTAAAAAGATATCCATTAAAATATTATTTCAAGAATTTATCTTTTCTATAAGCCATTCCGTGAAAAGTCGATATTAGTTCACCTTTTTCATTTGATATTTCAATGTTATAGGTTGCAATTTTTGGATTGATAGACATTTCTTTTGCTTCAGAAAATAATGTTCCTTCAGAAACTGCTTTCAAAAAGGAAATATTTACATTTAATGCAACAGAAATTTTTTCGTGGCTATTGGCCGCAATTGCAAATGTATAGTCTGCCAGAGTAAAAATTGCACCCCCATGAACAGTATTTACTGAATTAAGATGGATATCCCTAATTTTCATTTTTGCCTTAGCGTATCCCTTTGATACTTCTAATAATTCAATGCCTAATAGCTTTGCAAATCTGTCGCTTTCAGAGAATTCTTTAATATAGTCCATGCAATCACTTTAATTTATACATATTTATTTTTAATTGAATACTGCCTTTTTTAGATCTAAAGTGTAATTCTAAATGGCACTTAGGCTTATAAGTCACCATAATATTCATTCGTATAAAGATATCAAAATGGAGAACTTACTCATGGATGGAAAAACTCGAAGCGATATAAGAGCGGGGATGCATGTTTCAATTGTATTGAAACAAGATCAGCGTTCTGGAAAACTAACTAAAGGTATTGTAAAGGACATACTTACTAATTCTAATAAGCACCCTCATGGGATTAAAGTTAGACTAACAAATGGAGAAGTAGGCCGGGTAAAAGAAATATGCCAAATATAAAGGGTCACTTGGTGATTTCAAGTCTTTCTTACTTTTATTTTGTAATGGCTGGGTATGCCATCTTTCTCACTTGTTAAATCTTTGTCCAAGACTAAATATTTCTCAACTAAACCATTTCCTAAACTTCTTTCAATTATATTCCCTTCTTTAATGGCTATTTTTGTATCGGCTATGAATATTATATCTTCTCCAATAGAAGCGTCCAAGAATAAAGCTCTATTTTCATCTTTCTTAATTAACTTTATTGGTTCCCAGGGATATTGATTTAACATATTCCTTAACTTCTCCTGTTTTTTAGATTCTAGTTCATCTTCGACTAGTTTAATTGCATAAGGATACAGTTCTTGGATCCAAAAATCAAATACTCCATTATAGCTTGATGGCAAAGAAATAGATCTTAGGAAGTGGTTATCTCTTAGATATACATATGCTTCATTGATTCTTTCAGGTGCCCAATCTTGAAATTCTTGAACAACAGTTTTTGGACTAACACCATCCTTTTTTTCTTCAACTAGCTCTTTATACAAGAAAAGAAGTAATTTATTGTAATCTTGCTTAGTATTCATAACAACAAATTCTATTATATTATATGCTTAAATAGATACCTATTAGAAAATAAACAAATTACAATAAAATAAAGGATAATCATATATAGGTAAAAACAAAAGTAATTCTGAGAATATTATGGAGAAAGATTACTATGAAAAGTAAAGAAGTATTAGTATTTACAATATTTGTAGTTTCTGTATTTTTAGTAGGATGCGCCAGCCCAAACCAGCCGCCTCCTAATTTTGAAGGTACTTCATGGAAGCTAGATACATATCTTAGTAATATAGAACATGTTGTTAGCCCAATAACAAATACCAAAGTATCCCTAGAGTTTAAAGATGGAAGGATATCTGGATCTTCTGGATGTAATACCTTCTTTGCTAAATATACTGTTGAAGGAAAATCAATGACTTTTGGATTGATTGGTGCAACAAAGATGAACTGTACAAATCCAGGGGTAATGGAACAAGAACAAACATATCTAAAGCGATTAGAATCAGTAAAGTCTTACAAACTCGAAGGGAACAAACTAAGCCTTATTGATAATAATGGAAAAACTGTGCTGGTATTTTCAAAAACATAATTATTTAAATTGCTTTGTTGCATAATTAACCGCAAAGCTTAAACCCTTTATAAACC
>LNJC01000034.1 GCA_001587575.1 Candidatus Methanofastidiosum methylothiophilum | reverse complement strand
TGAAGTGATATAAAAAGCTTTCTGTCTAAAAAATAGACTAAATAAAATTTAATACCTATAATAAATTTGAATATTAAATAATAGATTAATAATTATAAATTAAACATTACTATGGAACCTACGTCTTTTTCTAGTTCTACCTCTATCTCTGTACTCTCTTTTATTGAATTTTTTATTTCATAAAACAGTGGTTCAAATGTTTTTGAGCCATAAACGTTAAGAAAAACGATATTATGTTCAACCATATTATTATTAATTTCAATCTTAGACGTGACTTTAGATACTTCAAGTTCTGAATCATACAAGAATCTCAATAGCTTTCTATTTACGGCTACTATCTTTTCATTAAAAACAAGGGATAATGAAAGGATTTTTGAACATATAATTGCAGTTTGATCTGGCATTGTTTCAGAAAATTTGTTATACAGGTTTCTCCAGCTTTTATTATATACTTCCATTTCGTCTTTTTCCATGCCTTCTCTAAGTTTTGTATATCCGAGTTCAACTTCCTTTTTTAGGACATATTCTTTAATCGTTCTAATTTTTATTCCTTTTTCAATAAGGGTTTCATAAAAAGTCCTTATTTCCTCGTCTTTAGGAACTGGTCCCTTTGCCCAATAGGATAAGACTCTCACTTGTTCACCCAAGAGCTCTTCGCCCCGATGAACTTTCATTAAGATATCTACCAATTCTTCTGGCATTATTACTTCTTCAATATGCAGAGATTTCATCAATGATTCAGCTTGAGAATACTTACTTTTAGAAACAAAAAGAGATACATCGCAAATAGCCGTGTTTTTATTCAAGAGACCACCAAAAAAATAAATTATTATTATACAGAGATTACAATTGCAGTTGTTGTATCAATTACACCCTCAATGTAATGAATCTGTTGAATTACAGTTTTAGTTAACTCTCCAAGATCGTTTGCTTTTATTTTTGCTATGGCGTCATATGGGCCAGTAATAACATCTGCTTCTATTACTCCTTCAATCTTCTTTACAGCCTCAATGACTTCTTTTATTTTTCCAATTGAGACTGTTATTAAAACATATGCATATACCATTAGAGCACCTATAGTATATAGAAATATAAAGTATTTAAATATTTCTTTTTATTTTTTGAAAATAGCAAAAATAATAAAAATATTAGGGTAAACTTTCATTTCAACGAACTTTAAGAGAAGGATTAAAAACTCCACCTTTTATAACTTCGTTTTTAATTTTAGTAAGTTCTTTTATCTCATTCTCAAAATCTATAGCGTTAATTGAAGTCCAGTGAATCTTATCTGGAATGAAGAATTCATATACTGGGTAATTGCCGTCCCAAGCTTCCCCTAATCTTGGCAAAGCTACCGTTCCTGCGACTCTAATATTAGAAAATCCTGTCTTTCCCATTAGCTCAGATAATTTCTGGAGTCTGTTATTTCCAATTGCAACTCCTGCAGTTTGTAGATAATCTTTCCAAGGCTTCATTCTTTCAATTACATCTTCAAGACTTTTTACACCAAAAACACGTATTAATCTATTTTGTCCTATTGGGTTAAGATTAAAATTTGATTCATATATTACTGCAAAGTTATGTTCAGAAGAAGAAAATATTTTCTGGCCCCCGTCAAATTCAGGTCTTGAAAGTATTTCTCCTATTTTGACTTCTCTTAATTTTCTAAAAAAATTAGTCTGGGGTATTGATCTAGATATTTTTTCCATTTCACTTGCTAAAGCTTCAGCAAATTCTATTGGACTAAGCTCTCCGCCTTCTTCAACAAAAAATCCGAAAGCCGGAGATCCACACATATACCCCTCATAACCTATTCCATCGATTGCTGCAAGTCCGGCGACGTCTGTGTTTGCCATCTCCCTTCCAATTAATTCTACTCCAAATTTCCCTCCGTGATAACATCCCTTTATTGTGTTTCCACCAGCATTTAATTCATCTACTCTGTTCTTAACTGACATTGCGGTTTGGGTGCTTGAAACAACGCTCACAACGTTTGAATTTCTGAATATGACGTCCTCTATAGATTGATCCCCTCCGGCCCACGGAACTACTGCAATTGTTTCACCTATTTCTTTGCTCTTTTCTGAAACAGATTCGGCATATAGTGGTGCAAAAAGTGGCTGAACAGAAGGAGTTTTAATTAATCCAGAAGCTTTTACAATGCTTGCGATAAATATCCCGAGACTCTCAATAAATCCAGGAACATTAGAAGGAGTTATGTAAGTTACTAATTCCAACTCTTGAGTATACTGCGATATTCTTTTTAGAGCAATTTTATCTCTAAATCCTGCATATGCTCTGACAAATGTATTGGTGCCCTCAATTGGCGTAAAATTCTTAAATACTTCAGGAGGCAAATTCAAATTTGACAAGAAATTAATAGTCTTCTCATTTATTTTGTAGATTGATCTAAATTGGTAGAATTCTATTAATTCGGGAGAAAGATTAGTAAGTAAAGGCAATAGTTCAAGTGCAATCTTCTTTTTTTCATAGTTATTATCGGACCAAGTTCTAGAAACTTCTCCGTATGTTCTAGCAATTTCTGAGAAAGGCATGTCTGCTAAATATTTCTTCCTATTTTCCTTTAGGCCAGTAACTATATCTTTAATGTTGTCTTGATTAATAACGGGCAATATTAGTTTATGACCATTAACTTTTTTCTCACTGAAATCCATTTCTTTTTCAATTGATTTTAGAGATTTAGGAAGGTAATATCCTTTTAATTGCGACATTTATCCAGCCACCGTTTTTGCTAGTACGCCTGAACAGCCCCTGCTTTCAATTCTTGGAAGTCTTTCGATACTTAATAGAATTGGAGTAGTTTTGTTGCATCCTGGGCATCCATCATAATCTACCTTTAGCTTGTCCCCAGTAGTAATGAATCCTGGGAAAGATTTTGAAGAAGGTTCAAGAAATGCATAATTTCCAATAACTTTGCCTTCTTGAGGTATAGGTTCCATATGTTCATCGAATAAAATAACTTCCATCCAAGGAGGAACATGTTTATTGTTATCTTCAAGACAATCAATCATTATAGAATTTGATTCTGTCATCCCGTATAGGTCAATATATCTCCTTGAATCTAAGCCAAATGCTTCTTCGATCAACTCGTTCATTTTATCCCTACTGACTATAGATCTACCTTTAAATCCTCCTGTTGAGGCCAAAAAGCTATCTTCACCTATCTTTGCATTAATACCATGTTCTAGCACATAGTTAGCAGTTCCAATTATTAGAAAAGGTGGCCCCATGAATACAATTCTTTTTCCTCGATTTTCTTCAAGTTTACTTACAATATTTTTTATTGCATTGTTCTCAATCCGTGGTAGCATTTTCTTGATAAAATAATTCATGACTTTTTCTTTAGAGGATCTTGGGCCCCTCATTCTCAGTCTTATTATATCTGCTTTTAACTCTTCAAAAGCATGGAAAACGTTTCCAGGGGAAATAGAATCGGCAACGACTTTTCCATTGAATCCTACTTGTAAAAATGTTTTTTTTGGAATTCCAAGAATAAATATCTCTTTACCTTTCTCAAGTTTAAGAGTTGCATCAATTGCTTCAGTATACGATCTGATCAACATTGACTGAGTGAATTCGTCTCTTGGTAAAAATGTCAGCTTTCCTGAAGTTCCACTACTAAAACCAAGTAACATCCCATTTGAATAGAATTCTTGAAGAAAACTTTCAAGAGACCCCATACCTTTAGGAGTAAAGTCAATAGGTACTGAAGATATTCTATCAATCCATTTCTTAAATTCTTGGGGACTCTTTTCAGGTGATTCCATTTGATACGATTTGAATACCCCATCAGGTATTACTATTTTATGAAAGTCTTCTGATTTAATATCTCCATTAAGTCCTTTTAACTTACAATAATCATGATAAAATTTATTATTTTCAAAATGATATTTGTGTGACATTTTAATTGCTTTGTGCCTTAGTTTCTGTACATCTTCTTTTTTTTTAAAATAATTCTGAGAAGATACTAATTTTTCAATTAATTCTGTATCAAACATGATATCACCATAGTACATTATTCCCAAAGAGATTTGCTTAGTTTAATTAAATATATATAAAAAATTTTCGGTGACACTAAACTTAATCTCTTATAAAAATAGAAACATTTTTAATTTCTATATATTTCTAAAATTAGATTAAATGGATTTAAAAAAAAAGATTTAGTCTACTGGTTAAAAATAACTAGATTTCAATTCTATCCTATGACTTGGCTTGCATATACTCTAGGCGCTTTATGCTCTTTTAAACTACTCGGGACGTTCAATTTGATTGTTTATTTTATTGGTTATGTGGCCCTATTTTTAATAGAATTTGCAACTGTTGTTTCAAATGAATATTATGACTATGAAACTGACAAGATAAACAAAAATTACAGCCAATTTACAGGCGGTTCAAGAATGATAGTTGAAGGAAATATTTCTTTCAATCAAGCAAAAACTGCTATCTTAACATCTCTTATCTTAGTTTTTATATTGATGATATTTTTAACAATAATGTACAATATTTACACAATTTTAATATTATCTATTGGAGTGATTCTAGGTTTGGCTTACACTTCCCCACCAATTAAATTTTCGTATAGAGGTTTGGGAGAAATGGATGTAGCAGTGACACATAGTTTTTACATTGTATTGGCTGGTTTTTTACTACAAACTCCAAGGATAGATATTGTTCTTCCATGGATCTTGTCAATTCCAATATTCTTTGCTGTTTTAGGGGGAATAATTCTTGCTGGGATTCCAGATTATAAAGCAGATAGAGAAACAGGAAAAAGAACATTAACGGTAATTTTCGGCAAAAAATATGTATATCTAATTTCTAGCATAGCTATTATGTTTTCGATTATTTGTTGTATTTTTCTAATATATTATAAAATAATCGGATTTGCAAGTTTGTTCTTTCTTATTGCTATAATTCACGGATTTGCACTTTTATATTTATTATTAGTCAGAAGTATGAGTAGTGTGTTTGAAAATAGAATTGACAAATTACTTAAGTTATCTTTGTCTTATATAATATGGTTTACTTTGATTCCAATTTTATATTTGCTTAATATTTTCTAATGATAGAAAGTTTTATATATGATTCTGAAATCGGAATCATCATGCCGCCATAGCTCAGTAGGTAGAGCGCTCGACTGTTAATCGAATGGTCGCAGGTTCGAGTCCTGCTGGCGGCGCTCCTGGGCCCGTAGCTTAGCCTGGTAGAGCGCCCGGCTCATAACCGGGCGGCCAAGGGTTCAAATCCCTTCGGGCCCACACGGCTTTTAAATTCTTCCAATCATTGCAAGCCATTTTTCATAGCATTGCACTGCAAGTTTATAGTCTCTTACAGCCCAGAAATACCCGTCACGTTTTAGGTAATAATCTGCATCCAAAAGATAATAATTTATTGCTGTGTTGAAAAGAGTTTCAGCCCTCTCAATATCTCCTGAATCCCAGTAAAGTTCAGCTGCTTTTCTAAAGTCTTCAGCTCCCCAAAAGAAATCTTTTTCTTCAACAAGGAAATTTGCTGCCTCTGAATAGCTATCTGCGGCATCTTGATAATATCCCTCATTTTCAAAATTAATGGCAATTCTCTCTAGTTTTTCTACCCTCTTTTTAGTTTCATCTCTCAACAATTAAGCACCTTGTTTAGATTTTTTTCTTTTTCTGAAGAAGAAAAATAAAACTCCGATTACTCCAACTACGATGACGATAATGCCCCCATACAATAGAAGTCTAGTTAGAGATTCTGCCCTTATTAAATCATCGATTTCAGTTATTTTTTGGTCCATTTCCTGTGTTTTGACTGTATCGTTCATGCCTGAGTAAAAATCTTTTGCTGCTTGATATGTAGCTCTAGCTTCAGGATATTTTCTTTCATTTTTAAAAGAAAGTGCTTGGTTTTCAATTGCTTTGGCTTGCATATATAAAGCGGAATTTGAAATGAAAGTTGAAGAATTATTGATTCCTTCTGTATACGATACAGATTGGTATATAGTTCTTGCTTCTTGGAACTTTGAAATGGCTGCCTGATAGTCTCCAACGTCATAGAGGGCTTTTGCAGTAGAGAAAATAGCATTACCAGTTCTTATGGTTTCTTCCCTTTGTTGTTGATTATTTTGTGGAGTTGGAATTTGAACGTCTTTTAATTCCTGGTAAGTAATTGCATCGACATCTGTAGATGCAATAATTAATTCCTTCTGAGATTTGTAGTCTAGATTAACATAAAGTAATTCAATTACTGGGGAGTAAGTCCTATATGAAAAAAGCCTCTTTCCTTTTGTGTTAAGTACATAAACACCATCGTTAGTTCCTACTATGATTTCAACTTCATTTTTATAGTCTAGATCATCATAATTAATTAATTGGATATTCCCATCAAATTTATGGGAAAATATTTCATTATCCCAATTATAAGCAAGAAGAGTATTATCTTTACCAACTAGAACAAAAGAAGTGTTGAAATCATCTTTAAATGAAGTTGCTGCTTTTACATCTCCATCAAAAGAATATTCTTTCAACTTAAACCCGTCTTTTGTTAGGATAATCAATTTTTTATTTACGCCCAATAATATTTCCTTAAATCCATCCTTCTCTATATCTCCTAAAGATAAGGAGGTAATTGGGTAATCAAAATGGTATCCCCACAAAGGATTCCGATTATAATCAAAAACTATAAGGTCATTAAGCCTTGTAGAGGTAATAAATTCTGCATAACCATCGCCATTTATATCCTCCAAAATAAGTATTCTTAATTCATTGTCGGCTTCCCATTTTTTTGAGATTCCGCTATAATATCCCTTTAACTCAAAATCTGGGAAGAATAGATCTTTGCTTTGGAATCTGACACATCCGTCATGATTTATTATGACCCAAGCATTGTCCATAAAAGATCTGTTGTGAGATATAGATATTACTTCTCCATAACCATCAGAATCAATATCTTTAATAATTATCTTCTGAATCGGGGTACGCATCCAATATTCCCAAAGTTTTTCTCCGTCTGAATTAAAAACTTCTATCCCATTATTAATAAGACCAACAGCTATATCGCTTCTTCCATCTCCATCTAAATCGCCAGCAGATATGCTATTAATCAAATTAATAGTTTTTCTTTTCCATATTTCTTTACCAGAACCATCAAGAACATATATATGATCTCCGCTTCCTACAACAACGTCAAATCTGCCGTCACCATCAAAATCTCCTAAAGAAATTCCTTTGACTTCCTCGTTAGTGTGATGGCGCCATTTAATTAAATCTTCAGAAGAAACATGACTAAAGGTTGCAAAAATAAAAATAAATGTTAAAATTAAAGGCAAAATTTTTTGCATTTTCTGCACCATTAATCAAGGTCTTCATTTCTAAGGAAATCAGGCAATGGAAAATGACTCTTTGTAACTACGTGAATGCTCATTTCACTCTTGAATATACCAGATTGTCTCATAGATTCCATGTAACTAGGGATTAGATCTGTTCTGTCAGCAGGTATTGCTACAACTAACTGGCAGTCTGAGTTTCCAAATCCAGATGTTACATAAAGTACTCTGTCCATATTCTTCAAGAAATTAATTGCCTCTTCATTTGTTCCTTTTTCTATATTCAAGAGAAAATGAACCTGGTGGTATCCTAATTTATCCGGTTCTATTATGGCACTAAATCCTTTTACTATGCCATCGTCTATCATTTTATTAATGAAAGGAGTAACTGTCTGTATTGATAGCCCCGTTTCTTCAGCAATCTTATTCTTCTGAGGAAATCCTTTGATTGCAAGAAGGGATCTTAGAATTTTAATTCCTTTTTTGTTCATTTTCATTATTATCACTATTTTTATAATTTCTTTAAAATATTTAAATCTTTCGGAAATTTTTTATTAAATAATTTTTCTATTAATTATAAAAAGAAGATAAGCTAATGAAATCATGAATAACAACAATACTTCAAGATCGACTATTCCAGTTTCAATACCAATTAAAGTGTAGCTCAGAACCATACTATATAGTCCAACGAGGATTATTTTTCGATCACCTTTACTTTTATCTGCTATTTTATGTAGATTTGATAAAAAGAATCCTAAGAACACCATGCCACCGATCACTCCAATTAGGCCAAAGTCAATTACTAAGGGACCAAAGATACTAGATGTTACTGAAACTGATCTTTCTCCAACAAGAACTGCGATCATTCTTCTTGGGGAATATGCTATTCCAGGCATTAATCTAGCAAGATAAGGATGAGTTGCAATATGAATTGCCCCATTTGTTAATCCAAATGTCCCTCCCATATTAGCCAGTATATCCATAACATCAACTGTAAGGCTTACTCTTGTTCTGAGAGATTCAAAAAGGGAAGTATTAACTCCTAGTACCACATCACGGGCCATTGTTAGAGCTAATAGAGAAACTAGCCCCCCTACTCCAATTACTATGAGTTCGGATTTCTTCCATATGCCCACCATTGAACCACAGATTAATGCGCCTAAAAGAACAAAGATTACTTGGGTTCTATACCCCAATAAGGCCATTAAGAAAAGAGATAGAAGTGTAAAAAAAATCGAAATAAATCTTGCTTTTTTATATGGATACCTATTAGTCAATCCTACATAGGAAATTAACAAGATTGAACCCATCGGAAAAAGATGGGACATCATTGTAAAGAAAGGGTCTAAAGAGTTTCTTGCCTGCGTATTAAATAAGGGTATTCCTCCGGCTATAATTAAATCTAGTACATAAAAAATAAGGCCCAATGACATAAGAATAAAAATTAAATTATATGTATTATCTTCCAGGTACTTTATCAACCTGCCCTTGTAAGTTAAAAACATATAGATTAAGCTAGAAAAAATAAAGGGAAAAGACAGAGCCCAAAATCCCCTCATCAATATTACTATGTTCACCATCAAAAGAGAAACAAAAAAGTCCTTGTTATTTCTTTCATTTAATCCTATGAGTAAAAGGGGAACCAAGCTAAGTTTAACATAAAATCCGAATGATTCGATTTTTACTATGCTGAGCATGAACAATGCTAAAAAAATAATCAAGGATGGAAGAAAATATCTTTTGTTTATTTTTTTTATTTGGGGGATTCTGATTAATGTGCCGACATAAAATGAAGCCGTGCCTATGATTAGGGCAAGTGTTCCCATCGGTGAAAGAGGGTGGTCTGAAAAACTGAAAAATAACAAGATAGAAATAACTACGATTAAAGGAGAAAATTTCAAGAGATTAGAATTTTTAAGAAGATCATCAAATTTGCTAATCTCAAAAGGAAATGAAGGAAATTTTTGAATTAGTCTAAAGAATTTTACAGACGACTTATTAACAATGCTATTTGAAAACTCTTTTTCTAAGAAAGGAAATATGCTGTTTAAATATTTCATCTAAATCCTCACGTGAATATCCCCAATTACACCTTCTATTTTGTTATTTTGAATAATAGGTATGTCAGATTTTGGGATATTGTCAGTAAGAACAAATGTTCTAAAATCAGGAAAATAATATTTTGTAGGACCATGAGGAGAAAGTATGGATTGAAGTTTCTCAAAATCATTAGTTCCCAAACTACTAACGCTCAAAATAATTCCATTTTCAGAAGATTTGATCTTTACATCCTTTAAATAGAAAATCTCTTTTGCAATTCTATCGGATAATTCTCTCTGAAAAGTAATATTGTTAGGGAAATTGCCATCTATAACTATGTCCCCTGAAATAGTTGTGTCAATTATATTATAATTTGCTACGAATTTTGAAGTATTGTTAATTCTATTTTTTGCTTCGATTAGATCCTTAGAAAAAAAACCTTTTTCGAGATAACTTACTGTTGATCCATTTAACATTTTGACCTTTATGTTGTGTGAAGCTACATCTTCTTTGAAAGAGGTTCTGCCCCCAACGGTAAAGATTCTTCCATCTTGTAATTTCAATAGAAATGATCCTTGTGAAGTTCCGACTACAACGCCCTCTTCACTAAAAGGAGAGTAATCTGTAATATAAGATCCATCTACCTTTACAAGATATCTAAATCCTTTTCCATCAGATAGATCAAAAAATCGAATAGCTCCGTATATTTGTGATCCCGTATAGGAGTACTCATCTATTGGCTCTTTTTCAAAGTACTTGGTGGAAAATGAAATTAATGACGCCACCACTAATACAATTATAGCCAAGTCGAAGAGATTAAATCTTCTCATTTAAATCCCTAAAAGACGCCAATTATTACTGTTCTAAGGAAGTCAGAAAGCAGAATTGTATCTTCAAATCTACTGTTCTCTATAATAACAACCCCCTCATTTAATATAACAATCTTATTTTCAGTTCCTCCCAAGTTCGGAGTTTTCATGTATACTACTGGCTTTGTTTTTGAACCGATCATTTTGGTTCCCATCATATATTTATGCCATGGAGTTACCTCTCTTGCGAGAATTATTGGTCCTTTTGTTCTACCCACTCCTTCGCTAATAGAAGCGACGCTTCTAACAAGATAGGAATTTTCAGGTACAGAACCTGGCATCGCCGTGAAAAGCAAATAAACAGTTTTTACTTCATCTTCAGTAAACATTCTTCGCATTACAATGAGTGGATCTCCTTGTACATAAGATACGACCTTTACTGATTGATCTTCCTGAGTATTATAGAGAATAGTTGTTGGCGTTCCTTTTGCATCGAATGCATGATTTCCTAAATAATTAACATAGTAAAGAGAGGCCATCGAAACTCCGATAATTGTTAACAACAAAACAACGCTTAGAGTCTTCTTGGATACTTTAAAGCCTTTCTTACTTTTCTTTTTTGCCATAAAGACTAAATTAAAAATTTATTTATAAATATTGTGGGAATTTATTATTTTTCTTTTAAGAAAAGAGAAGAGATAATTGCAATAATGCATAGTGGCAGTAATATGTAAATCATATTGACAAAGTCTGATAATCCATAGATAATTCCTCCAATTAAAGGCCCGACTATACTAGATAGATTTAGAGACATAGAAAGACCTGACATTGCCTCCCCTCTTTCATTCCAATTGGAATAAGAGGTTACAAGAGAAGAAATTCCAATATAAACAAGTGCCCAAGAAAGAGCCACAAGTATCTGCAACAGCATGAACTCAATTGGAGTTTTAATTATCGTAAAAATAAAAAAGAATATGAGCGAGCCTATTAGTCCCATGAACACTATGTGTGTCTTCTTTATCTTATCTGCCAGATGCCCGGATAGTGGCATCGTTATGACTTGTAAAGAATTATTAATGAAATAGATTGTGGCGATTATTAATCTATCAAATCCCAATGTAAATTCAAGATAAAGGGGCAAGAATGCCCATAATGCTGTGGCTACAGAGTGCCGAAGAAACATAGTTCGATAAAAAGGAAGAAATTTTTTGAGTGTTTGAAAATCAATTCCATAGTACCCTATAGAGGTATTCTTCTCAACCGCAAAAAAAGTAGCAACAAATCCAATTGAAAGAAAAATAACAGGTATCAAAAAAGCATTGCTATATGTTTCAGAGATTACTATTCCAACAAGAAGAGATCCTATTGCCCATCCAAAAGAGCAAGCTGCACTATAAATACCAAAATATCTTCCTCTTTTTTCTGTATCAATTTCTGTAGCTAAGGAATTAGTTAATCCAGTTGTTGCACCAAAAGCTACCCCCATCCCCATTCTAAATACAAAAATCAAAAGTTTATCATGAGAAAAAAATAGCAGCAATGAGAAGAATGCTCCAATTAAAAGACCTGATCGGATTATCGGAAGTTTTCTCCTTAGTCTTGCAGCTTTTCTTGCAAAAATTGGAGCTGACAAAATTGAGAAGAATGGTAAAATGGCATTTATTAATCCAATAAAAGATTTGGATGCGCCTAATACCTCGGAAAAATTTGAAATAAATAGATTACCACTTATATATGAAACATTTATACAGAAACCTATCAAAGAATAAATTAATATTTTCTCTCTATTGTTCATTAGTTCACTTTAGTCTAGCTTCTTCTTCAAGCATTATTGGAATACCTTCTCTAATTGGATATCGTCTTTTACATTTAACGCAAACAAGCTCTTCTTTTTCTTCGAAAATATCGCCTTTGCAAACAGGACAAGCTAGAATATCAAGAAGCATTTTATCAATCATAGAGAATAAGGCGATACAAAGATATTTAAGCATTTTTATAGAGCATTTTTAGTGATTACTATGAAAATTCTTATCGCATCAGATATTGCAGAAGAAGGTATAGACAAACTCAAAAAAGAGTTTGAAGTTGACGTGAAAAAAGGTATTTCTAAAGAAGAAATTATGTCCATTATAGAAAATTATGATGGAGTAATTGTTAGAAGCAAACCCAACATAACTGAGGATATAATAAAAAAAGGCAAAAATCTAAAAGTTATAGCTAGAGCTGGTGTAGGTCTAGACAATGTTGATGTCAATTGCTGCCAGGGACTAGGTATAAAAGTTGTAAACTCTCCGCAGGCAAGTTCCGATTCTGTTGCAGAGCTAGCTTTTGGCTTAATGTTAGCAGTTTCTAGGAATATTGCAAGAGCAGATAGACTTACACGGGAAAAAAGATGGGAAAAGAAATCCTTAATGGGTTATGAACTTAATGGCAAGACATTAGGTATTGTTGGATTTGGAAGAATTGGAAGAAATATCGGTAGAATTGCCAAAGCATGTGGAATGAGCTTAATTGCCTACGACCCTCTTCTAACAGATGATCAGATAAAAAGCGGTGATGCCGAACCTGTAACTCTAGAAAAGTTAATCGAAAGAAGCGACGTTATAACCTTACACGTGCCTCTGATTGACTCAACAAGGCATATGTTATCTTACAAAGAATTTGAAAAAATGAAGAATAATGCAATTATAATCAATACATCAAGAGGAGGAATAATCGATGAAGATGCTCTTTGTAATGCTCTTTCATCTGGAAAAATCTTAGGTGCAGGTCTTGATGTATTTGAAGAAGAACCACCACTTAAAAGTAAACTACTTGAACAGGATAATGTGGTACTAACTCAGCATATAGGGGCGTCAACCCATGAAGCCCAGAAAAGGGCGGGAATCATGATTGCTGAAGAGGTAATAAAAGCATTAAAATGTAAATAATTTAATTTTAAATTTTATTGCCGCATTCAGGACAGAAACTACTGTCTTTTCCTATCGAAGCTCCACAATTTGGGCATTTTAATTCTATTTTTTCTTGAATGGTGTTTCCACAGCCACCACAGAATTTAGCTCCTTTTTCAACTGGTGAACCACATGAGGGACATTTTAGCTCGTCCACTAATTTCTTCTCTTTGGGTGTTGTTGAAACAGTGGTTTGTTTTTTCCCTTTTTTCATGAATATTACGGCAACTATTGCTATCAATAATACTGCCAAGGGTAGAATGTAAATAAATGGGAAATTGCTAGATGTTGTTGTAGTATCGGATACTGTGACAGGAGGAGGTTTATCGTCATTTGTAACAGGTGGTTTAGTTTCAGGAGTTGATGTTTGGGTAACTTGTGGAGGTATAGTCTCTTTTGGAGGTTGTGGTATTGCTGATTTTATGTAAGAACTAAGATCGTAGAAATAAATATTGTTATCTTTTGAACCTACAATTAATCTTCCATCAGTAGTTAAGAATATCGAACTTGGAACTGTTCCGTACTCTCTTGTCCATAACAAACTTCCAGAAGCATCTACCAAACTAACAACTCTATCAAGTGAAGTAACGGCAACATAATTTCCTGTTGGGGATATTGAAACAGCGTTTGCTTTGTCTTTCATTTTTCTTTTGAATAGCTGTTTACCTGAAGAATCAAATAAATAAATATTATCACTCAGATCAGATGCAAATATTCTGGACCCGTCTTTATTGACTGAAACTAAGTTTGTTGCTGCGCCAGTTGGTTTAGACCAAATCAAAGTTCCTTTTTTATCAAAAAGGTAAACTTTATTATCAAAAGCACCAGCAACTATTGAGGATGCATCTGGAGTAACTGAAATAGATTGGGCGTTACCTCCCATCTTATATTCCCACAATCTATCTAAAGATTTTGATAACATGAATATATTGCTGTCGTTTGTTGCGGCAATTATGTATGCCCCGTCAGGAGTTACAGATGAACTGGACAATCTATTTCTTGAATCATACTTTACAATTTGATTTCCAGCATTATCAAAGACAAAAACACTGTTATCTTTTGTTATAGCAGTAATATATTTTCCGTCCGGCGTAATATTAACATTATAAACTTGGCCAGATGTTAATCGATCCCAAATTTTTTGGCCTGACCTATTCAATAAATAAACTCTGCTGTCCCAAGACCCGGCAACTATGTATTGCCCGTTAGAGGATATAGCCACTGATTCTACATTACTGCCTGTCTGAAACTTCCACAACTCTGTCCCACTTTTATTGAAAAGATATGCATAATTGTCATATGATCCGACAGCGATGTAAGCACCATCAGAAGAAGCGACGACACATGCAATATCATCTCCTGTTTCATAGCTCCAAGATAATTCGTCGGCAAAAATATTCATTATTGAGATATTCAACAATATTAATACTAATAACAACCTAATTTTTTTCATGAAAATACTCACTGTGTCCTCTATTTAAATATTATGTTTTATAGAATTATTAATATTTTCATTTCCATTTGCCTTTTCTTAACTCATTTAAATTCAATTTTTCTATTCTGCCCTCCATTCCTTTTATTATAGATAGTATTTCTTTGTAATCAGTGATTGTGTTGTCTAATTCATTTGATATTTCTGTTGAATATTTTTCCATTTTTATTTTTTCTTTCAATTGATTAAAAAAAACATCGACTGGTTTAAATGAGTCTTCAATCAAGAGCCCGGCTATAAAAATAATGAAAGGTGTCAATTCTCCAGAATTGCCAACATCTATACATCTTAAATAAACACCTCGTCTTTCAAATGGTATAACAAGTCTCGGATAATTATTTTTTATAAGTATAAAGTTCAAGAGCTCTCTAGAAACCCTACCGTTTCCATCGATGAAAGGATGTATTTCAACAAATTTTTGATGAAAGTGGCATGCGATTTCAATTGGGAACATACATATTCTATTTTCTTTGTACCAATCTATTAGAGTAGTAAGTTCATCTTCTAAAACTGGGAAAGGTGTAGGATCATAATCAGATCCAGAGATTGAAATATCTATATTTCTTAATCTGCCAGCGTTTTCGTCATCTATATTTTTCATTAGTATTTCATGAATCTTAAGAATAAACTTCAGATTGATATCCCCATTGTATCCACTTAAGAATCTAAAAAGTTCTTTATAGTTTAATATTTCATGCATTTCCCTAAGGGTATTCCCTGCAGGAGTATCCTCCTCAAGTATTAGCTGTGCATCCCTCAATGAAAGTGTATTGCCTTCAATAGCTGTTGACCCATGAACGTATCTTAATCTGAGATCTTCTTCAAACTTCTCAAAATAAGTTTTATTGAAAGGTGTCATTATCCTATTGATTTCTTTCAATCTCTCGATTATATTAATGAATGAAGTTGGAAGTATATGTTCCTGATATACAGACCTTTTTGAAAATATTTTCAAAAACTCTGCTTCAAGAAGTATCATTTGAGACTTTTCTTTTAGAAGGTAGTCTATTTGAGACTGAGAAAAGGGGCCTTTGCCAAGATAATAAGAAAGGGTCTTAACTCTATCCTCCAATCTAACTGAATGATTCAAATAATAGTATGTTTCTCCTTTTACATTCTTTTTTATTAAGTAAACCATTAGAATCCTCCAATTTGACCATTATAATTTCTATCTACTACTACATTTTATATTACTATTGCTATAGAAGCATAAATATAGTAGTAAAATAAGAGAGTAAAGATACATATTCTACATTAGCCTTTCAAATTATACATTATAGTCTATTTTTGATACATATAAGTCATAATCCTTATAACGGGCCCAAATATTCGAGAGAAGGTTTTACATATGGAAGAAATACTAAGAAAATTTGACGGGGTTGATATACCCTCTGTAAAAAAAGTTGCAGTTGCCTATTCTGGAGGAGTTGATTCTTGCCTATGTATAGAGCTTCTAAAACGAGTATATCATGCTAAGGAAATTGTACCTATAATGGTCGATGTTGGCCAAGGAAAGGAAGAAATTGACATTGCCTTTGAAAAAGCCAAAATACTGAAAATAGAACCAATCATTATAGATGCGAAAGAAGAATTTGTAAAAAAATGGATTCCCATGGCAATAATGGCTAATTCAGACTATATGGGTTACCCAGTGAGTACGTCCATGACTAGACAACTTATTGCTAACATAGTTGCATTGAAAGGCAAGGATTTAGGCTGCGATGCATTAATGGAAGGCTCAAGCGGCAAAGGAAATGATCAGTACAGAATGCATAATGTGTTCAAGTTATTTGCACCTGAACTAAGTGTGTTGGTTCCAGTAAGGGATTTTGATCTGACAAGAAAAGAAGAAGAAAAGTTGTGTGAATTGTGGGGAATATACGTAACAGAAAAAATATCTGGAGGAGACGACAAAACTTTATGGTGCAGGTCTATTGCAAGCGGGGCAATAGATCTTGACCAAGAGCTTCCAGATAGTTTGTGGATGTGGACACGTTCACTTGAAAATACTCCCGATATTCCAACGTTTTTAGATATATCCTTCGAAAAAGGCATTCCAGTATCCCTAAATGGAAAAAAGATTGGATTATTAGAACTTTTAACAGAGCTCAATAATATTGGAGGAATGCACGGTATTGGGAAAATTGATATCTTTGAAGAGGGAATAATGAATCTTAAGAGCAGAGAAATTTATGAAGCCCCTGGTGCTACAATTATCCTAAAACTTCACAAAGATCTCGAACAGATGTGCCTTACTAAAGAAGAAATACTCTTTAAGAAGATTGTAGAACAGAAATGGGGATATTTAGTATATCACGGAGGATGGTTCCACCCATTAAAAGATTCTCTTGACAGTTACATAATCAAGAGCCAAGAGTATATCAACGGAAACTATAAAGTCAAATTATTCAAAGGAAATATAGAAATAATAAAGAGGGAGTCAACTTCTTCATTGTTTGCTCCAGAAATAAGATCAATAAAAGTTGGGGGCATGGACCAGAGGATTTCAAAAGATGCGGCAAAGGTTATGGGCCTTATGTATGAGGTTTTAGCCAAAAGGTCCATGCATGGTTGCATAATTCAGCGCTTTTAGCAACTATGCCTATAAACTATTTTTCTATTCCAGAAGCAGTGCTTTATGCAATTTGTCGAACTGTTGCATAAAGCATAAACTTAATCATTGCCTCCTTTACCATCATGTCACTTCTTCTTGATTTGACTGCTTCCCCATAAGAACGCTTGACAGCTGAGAAATAGCTTTCAACTAGCCACCTTTTACCATAATCGTATTTTTCTTTCCAAGCTTCCTCACCAAGATCCATTAACTCTTGCACACACTTTTTCCTTAGGGGCGAACCCCTGCTACGAGGTATCGAACTCTTTCTAACTTTAATCACGGGAGTGATTTTGTTCCTATAGCAGTAATTGAATATACTTTTCTTGTCAAATGCACCATCTGCTTTCAATACTGACATTGGAACATCTTGAACTATCTTCTCAAAAGACTTGCTGTCGTGCTGTGGACCAGGAGCGATGTCAATACCTAATAGCTCACCGGTATTTTCATCTATGGCAATGTTCACTTTGAGCCAGTTTTTCCTTCTTTCATAGAACACTGAGCGCCAGTCACCTCTATTTGTCGTCTTTATTCCTGTACCGTCTACTATTACTACCCTGCTTGGA
>LNJC01000033.1 GCA_001587575.1 Candidatus Methanofastidiosum methylothiophilum | reverse complement strand
CTCCACGCCGTCAATAAGACCCTCACAGAAGAGCCCCTGCCAGAAGCAGAAGTTGACAGGATAAAGACTGACTGGCCCACAAGGCATTTTTTAGAAAACGATGTTGGAAATTCTGAGAGGATGGTCTACTACTTTGGCAACATGTTCAGATACTCCCCTCCTGAGGACATATTCTACGTGTGGGATGGCAGGCGCTGGGCAAAGGATGAAATGAACATGATATGGGAGCTTGCTGTTGAAACTATCAAAAATATCGCCAAAGTAGAGACAGAGAAGGCAAAGAGCGAGGAAGAGCTAAAGAAACTATTAGAACTTGCCAAAAACTCCTTCAGCAACAACAAGCTAAAGGGCATGATAAACTGCCTTAAATCACAGCCAGAAATCAAGGTGAGCCCGGATAGATTTGATAGAAATCTATACCTTCTATGCTGTGAAAACGGTACGCTTGATCTCTTGAACATGGAGTTCAGGGAGCACAGAAGGGAGGACTACATCACCATGGTCGCAGATGTTAGTTATGATCCTTCTGCAAAATCTGATCTCTGGGACAGCTTCATATCAACAATACTGCCGGATGATGATGTAAGGCTATTTGTGCAGAAGGTCTGCGGGCTATCTCTAAATGCTGCAATAATAGAGCAGAGGTACTACTGCTGCTATGGCAAGAGGGATAATGGCAAGTCAAGGTTCACTGAAGCAATAACAAGGGTGCTTGGCGACTACTCTCAAGTTGCACCTTTTAGCACATTTGAAAGAAAGAAGCTGCAGAGTGGCCAGGCAAGAAGCGACATTATTAGAATGAAGAACAAGCGTTTAGTTGTTATCCATGAGGTCCCGGAGGATGCCAACAGGGTCGATGACAATCTGATAAAAAGCATAACTGGAGGGGATGTGATCGCATCACGTGATCTATACCAAAAGGAAGAGGAGTACACCCCCACCTGTAAGCTTATTTTTGAGGGGAATCACAAGCTCAAATACTCTGGCCATGAACCTAACTTCATCAAAAGAACGGTGTTTGTGCATTTTGACGTGACAATCCCGGAAGATAAGCAGGACAAGGAGCTTCCATACAAGTTGGCAGACCCCAATGTAAAAAGTGCAATTTTGAACTGGATGTATGAAGGATGGATTGAATACAAAAAGGACATTGAAATAAACAGGAAGCTCACAATACCTCCTAAAGTTAGGGCCATAACTACTGAGGCTAACTTGGAAAACGATCCAATCGGATTTTTCCTTGAGAAGTGCTGCTATGTCCAGGAGGGTGTTAAAGTCAAGAGCTTTGAGCTCTACACCGCCTATGAGAACTTCTCAAAGCTTGAGGGGATTACCACATTCAAGATTCAAAAGTTCGGGCGCATAATGAAGGACAAGGGTTATGACAAGGAAAGGGCCAGGAGTGGCTTTTTGTATCGGGATTTAAATCTTAGGAGCGAGTGGATGCCAAGCGAAGAGTATACAGAATTTAATCCACCGGAGGAGGAAATCGTTGAGGACTCCTAAAAGTGTGTATATTGTGTATATTTCGCACCATTTCCTAGAAAATATAAAATTTTACTCTTCGTATAGAGGTTTTTAGAAAAACAGCCAAAATCATACATAACCTACACACTTACATTGGCCTTAAAAATAAGGCCAGGCAGAGAAGATGGGATTGGCGACAATCCCTAACACAATTCATAGACTCAGATTTTATGGGCAGAAGAATTGACTTTATTTTAGAAAATCTATTCTATTAATTAAAATATGGTAAAAATGGCCTAAAATCAATACGCATTTTGTTTATAAAAAAGTGCGGGGGATGGGATTCGAACCCACGAATACCTACGTAACAGGACCCTCAATCCTGCGCCTTTGGCCATGCTCGGCAACCCCCGCGCTTCAAATGTTTTCAACTAGACTTTTTAAATTGTCCAATTTTGAGGACAGCATGTCCAAGGCTTTTGAAACTAAGTCATTGACATTCATATTCTCATAAGACTCAACAAAGAATATAAATGAATCATTCTCATAAGATATTTTTATTACACCTTGCTCACAAGCTTCTTCACAGGCTCTACACATTGTGCATTCATTAATATCTTTTATTTTGATTTGATTTTTTTCCTTGTAAAAAATGTCTTTGGGGCATTTAGGTATGCATTCCTCACACACGTCACATTTATCTAGATTTAAATCGATTCTAGGAACATATTTATAGCCAGCGTTTGCAATCTGCCATTTAGCGTGATCTTCTGCAGTTCCAATTCTAGCTACAGCATCGAATTTTAATTCTTGCCCTTCACCGAGTTTAGTAATTGGTATATCTTCAAGCATTGGATAAATATCTGGATCTCCTGAAACTAAATCTCTGGAGTAAACAGTACATGGGCCTGCTTTTTCAAGATATAATGTGACTGAGCATTTTTCACATCCTTCTTTACATCCGCATTGTTCAGGCGTTATGTAAATTTCTGAAGCATTATTTAATGGTATTAAACCTACTCTATGTGCGATTATTTCATCAAAAACTGGAGAATTATTTTTATAAAATTTTAGGTAGTCGACTGACATTGAGGGCATTTCAGATATAAATATACGTCTCAAAGCATTGACTAGAGGTACAGAAACACCTCTGACCAAGAATCTTAATTCTCTATCGTCTTTTTTGAAAATCTCAATTTCCATTATACTCTTCTACCTCTCTTGCCCCCTTTGGCTCTTGTACCATCATGAGGTATAGGTGTGGCATCCTCAATCTTTCCAATTCTAAGCCCTGCTCTAGTAAGTGCCCTGATAGTTGCTTGGGCCCCTCTTCCTGGAGTTTTAGCTTTATTTCCTCCCGGTGCCCTAACTTTAATGTGAACTGCTACTACACCTTTTTCTATAGCCTCTTCAGCTGCTTTTGCTGCTGCTTTCATTGCGGCATAAGGGGATGATTCGTCCTTACCTGTTTTTACTATCATACCACCTGAAACTCTACTTATTGTTTCAGCACCTGTTAGGTCTGTGATATGAATAAGAGTATTATTATATGAAGCATATATGTGGGCTACCCCCCATCTTCCACCTTCTTTTGGCATTAGTTACCCTCCTCAACTACAGTTTTTTTAGGAACTTCAGGGTGACTTGGATCATTTAGGGAGGATCTAGCAGAGTATCCAATTGAATTCTCAATTGCTTTAGGAACTAAATAGCTTGGAATTGAAACTTTAGCACCGTTTAGAATTATATGTTTGTGGACAATAAATTGTCTTGCCTGTTTTGGTGTTTTTGCTAAACCTTTTCTTAATACAATTGATTGTAATCTTCTGTCAAGAATATCTTCTAAAGATAATGTCAATACATCTTCCAATGAGGACTCATCCTTTAATATTCCGTATTTTTGAAGCATCGTTATAAGATCTTTAGTTTGTCTAATTGAAGCTTCGTCGTGACTTGCCAAGAGTTCTCTGGCCTGTCTTCTTACATTTCTCAAGAAACTCAAGGCTTTCCATATCTCTTTTTTATTTGCAAGTCCGTATTTCTTCATCAATACATTTTCAGAATCAATTCTGTCTTTTTGCCATGGATGAGATGGTTTATCATATTTACGTCTAGTTTTTCTTGGATCTCCCAATCAAATCACCTTGCAGCCTTTTTCCTCTGAACACCTAAAGATGTTCCTTTTCTGAATGAGGATTTTGTTCTTTGTCCCCTTACAGGAAGCCCAAGTTGATGCCTAATACCCTTATAGCTCTTCATCTTCTTCATCCTGTTTAGGTCTTCTCTCAATGACATCAACAATTTTGGCCCAACTACGTGCATATTCTCTCCAGTTTCGTAGTCTTTTCTTCTATTAACGAGCCATATTGGAATGCCATATTTTATAGGATCCTCAATAATCGTTTCAATTAACTTTAATTTTTCTGGAGGTATATTTCCTACTTTTGTCTTTGAGGATATACCTGCCACTTGGGCTACAGCCCTTGCCATAACTGGCCCGACACCCCTAATTTTCAATATCCCAACTTCAAAGATGTCGTTTCCCATTATGTTTGTACCTAGTACACGAACAATACCTTTTACTTCTTCATCCATATAATCACCATAGCGCCGGGGATGGGATTTGAACCCATGCACTCCAATGGAGAACGGGCTTTCCAGGCCCGCGCCGTCCCAAGCTCAGCAACCCCGGCTATGAAGCAAATATAACATAATATCCATATTTCTTCCTTATATTCACCTTTTCAAAGCTTTTTTCTAGTCTCTCTTTTATAATATTTACCCCTTTTCGTATTACAAGTTGTAGATTTCCACCTTCATATAAATGTTTTGGTGCTTCATCTATCATAAGTCCAACTAATTCCATTCCTGAAGACACAGGAGGATTTGTCAATATAGTATTAAACTTATCAAGTTCCTCATAAAGGTTTCCTTGACTTACCGATGCGTTTTTGATATTATTAAGCTTTATATTTCTTTTTGTCAGGTATACTGCCCTTTTGTTTATATCTCTCATATGAACTTCGGAAACATAAGAGGATGCAACTATTCCTATTACCCCATAACCACATCCCATATCAAGTACTTTGCAATCTTTATTTAGTTCCATTAGCTCACATAGTGCAATTGTTCCCTTGTCCACTTTTTTTGCAGAAAATACGCCAGGTGCAATGTCAAATTGGTAGATTTTTCCTAATATCATCTCTGAAATTCTTTCTATCTTCAATGGTGCTGTGACATCTTCAGAGTAATAGTGCGGCATTAGTTCCACGTCCTTGGGTATACCCCTGTTTCCATCAAAACAGAAAGAGGTTTTGCAACGAAATCATTATCTTTCTTTAGCATCTCTTCTGAAGTCATTTGAGCTTCTGAGATTGAAACTGCTTCGTTTTTTAGAGTCATTATAGCTACAGTTTCTCCCTTTGAGATTCCATTTTGAAGTTTTGATATTCCTGGTGCGGCGAGTAATGATCCCTGGCATAAAGCTTCAACTGCAGTGTCCTTAATCCATATTTTCTTTAATGGCTCAAGAACAATTTCATAGGGCTTTATACACTTCTTTAATATTTCTTCATTGTTTTCTTCAATAGAGAATATTTTAGCATCTAGAAGATCTTGAAGTAATATTGTCGACTCCTCTCCAAATATTCCAGTTTTAGTTCTTCTAAGCTCTTCCATACTTGCACCGCATCCCAATGAAAGCCCTATGTCATAGCAAAGTTTTCTTATATAGGTTCCAGCGTCACAGCCTACTCTCATAAGCACGTCTTTGTTTTCTATCTCAATCGGAGTTAGGTAGTGTACTTTTCTAGTTCTAACCCTTCTCTTTACGGCACTTTTTACTGGTGGTTTTTGGTATAGAACGCCCTCATATTCTTTTAATACTCTCATAAGGTCGTTTTTAGGTACATTCTTCTGAAGGTGTAGAGTACAAACGTATTCTTTATGAGATATCATTAAAAGTTTAACAAGTTTTGTTGCTTTACCAAGTGTCACAGGCAGTACTCCTGAAACATTAGGATCAAGTGTTCCTGAATGGCCAGCTTTTGATATGCCAAGGATTTTTTTTACCCATGAAGTAACTTCATGAGATGTAGGGCCTCTGGGTTTATCTATATTGACTATACCTTTCTGCAAAAGTTCACTTAAATTACGTTCTTCAGGTTTTTTTCCATATTTAGAACTTGTCTTGTCCTTTGATTTGTATAATATGTCACAATCGGACACTTTCAACTGTACCCCTCTATCTTGGCCTTTAATATGGCCTCCTTAAGGGTATCGTCAGATGCGCCTTTTTCGACATTAATTTTTACATCCCAAGGCTCAAGATGCTTTAAATTGCATCTTCTTCTTTTAACTCCAGTTAATTCCTTTGGCCCTGAAACGACAACAAAATTTTTATTTACAATTTCTACTATAACACAGTTTTTATCTGCTTCTCTTCCTAAAAGTTTTGTACAAACTCTTCCTACTTCCATTGCCATTATGTCACCTCCAATTTATACCCGGTCGCCCTTTGGTACCGGTGATATGTTATTTATGGCTGCAATTATGATCTGGCTTACTCCATCAGCACTCAGCCTAAGTGAGTTAATCACAAGATCATATGAAGCCAGATTAGATATATCCACATTATAAATCTTTTGATATCTATTTATTTCACTTTTTTCTCTTAATTCTGTATCTTTAAAGACCTCATCATAAGTGAGATTTTCTCTTTGAGATATTCTTTTGACCCTCTCATCAAAAGGAGCTGTAATCCAGACACTTAAATCAGGATTAATCACAAATCTTGCCATTCTTCCTTCAAGAATTATATTTTCTGTATTTCCTAATTCTTTCTGTCTTCTGTCTACTTCAATGTCTATTGAGTAATCTTTCTCAGCTAATTTAGAAAAATCGCCCAGCGACATGCCTCTTTCTTTAGCAAGATTTCTAAAAATATCTCCAGTGTAGATGTGCGTATATCGAAGCTGATTTGAAACTATTTTTGCTACAGTTGTTTTTCCACTACCTGGAGGTCCTCCGATAGTCACCCGCATTAGATTTGTCCTCTTACATCCTTTTTAATTAGGTCGCTTGTGCATCCAGGGCAGAGAACTCCTCCAAATTTTCTTTCAGGTCTTTTTTTAGTTTTTGGTAATCTTCTCATTTCGTAAGATCTCAAGCCCCTTGGCACTCCACCAAGAATAGCTCCGCACTCTGCACAATGAGGTGTACCAGTTCTTTTTTCTCTGTAATGTGTTACTACTTTTCCAGAGGGTGTTCTCACTTTTTTTCTTTTTAAAGATCTTGATCTATACATTGGTCTCGGCATAATTTCTCACCTCTAAGCCATTCCCATTATTTTTCTAAGTATATTTGATACAACTGAACTTGAAAATATGTACCATCCTAACCATCCTAGCCAGTCCCCAGTTTGTAATCCCGGAGGACTACTCCTATGGAATAGTTGAACAAGAAGTGTGTCAAAAGGTAGTTTAACAACTATGGGATCAACGACATCAGCAGCAGGAGACTGTCTAAGCCATGAAAAGAAGATGAATATAGGAATCATAGTGATATACAATGGTTTAAATGACATTGACATTAGTTTCCTTTGCATTTCGTCTATTCTTCCTTTCTTTTTTTGAAGTTTTTTGATTTTGTTCTTATCATTTGACTTCTGTGCAGCAAGCATTTCTTTTTGAAATGCAGTTGTTTCTTCCCTCATGAATTTTAGTTCCTTTTGATCAACAAGGAGATATTGGACCAATGTCAAGGTGGTTCCTATAACTATCGCTACACCCAATATAGCATACATAGAGCCATAATCGAATAGCCATCCAAATGCTATGTCCAATGCCCTATATATAGGATTTAATATTGTATCGTACAAACTCATTACTTCCACCTAACCTAAAAATTGCCTGAAAGCAGGCATCATTTCACCCATTTGCTCTTTTGCTAGTTCCTCATACATCCTATAGACTATTCCTACTGTTAAAAGTATTCCTGTACCAGTACCAAGAGCTCCTGTAAAATCAGCAAATGCTGCGAGAAGTCCAACAAATATACCTCCCATTAGAGTAATTGGAGGTATATATCTGTCAAGAACTTTCTCTAAAATTCTAATATCCCTTCTAAATCCGGGTATTTGCATTCCTGAGCCTTGAAGTTTCTTTGCAACTTCTTTTGGACCCATTCCAGTTAAATCAATCCAAAGGACTGCAAACATTGCACAGAGGGCTATGAATACTGCCAAATAGATTACCGCCCTTAAAGGTTCGTTAAGTAATACCTCAATGCTGTGGGGCGGAGTAAGATAGTAAATTAATCCACTCTTTGGACCACCGAATTCATTAAATGTTCCTAGCCAATTTATTCCTCTACTAGTCAACACTCTGGCAAAAAGCTGAACATTTGCAAATAATGCTGCTGCGAGAATGACCGGAATGTTTGATGCATATAAGAATTTAAGTGGATATCTCCCCCTTGCTCCTCTAAATTTTCCATAAGATAAAGGTATTTCCAATCTCATTCCTTCGGCATATACTACTATTACGAATACTATTAAAGTGAAGAATACCTGTGTTATATCAGGAAGTAATCCACCCCTGATCCATACAGGCTGTCCATCTATAAAAGATTTTATAAATGCAGGTATAGCTCCAATGAACTCATCTGGATTAATTGGTGACTTGGCAAAACTGAATGCCTCCCACAATATTCTTTGAGAAACGTTTGCAGCAATGAATAAAGAAATACCAGAACCAAACCCCCATTTTGTAACAACTTCGTCCATCATTAATACTAAAAGTCCACCTATAGCAAGCTGAAAAATCATGAAACCTATCAAGAAAGAACTGTCAGGCCTGCCAAATGCACCGCCTAATATCCATATTGCAGCCTCAAAAAAGCATAGAAAAATTGCCAATATTTTCTGAGTACCTTGAAAAGACGCTTTTCCTTTAGGGGAAGAAAGATCAAATTTAATAATTTCAGAACCTGCAAGCAACTGCATTATAATTCCTGCAGTAACTACTGGACCTATACCCAATGTTAAAATTGAGCCGTTTTCTCCGGCCATAATGGCTCTAAGTCCTGCAAAATAATCAATTTGGCTTCCGGTGATCCCATATACGGGTATTTCAGCTAATATGAAATATATGGCCAACATTAGTGCGCTCCAAATAAGCCGCCTTTTAAGATTAATACGCTTTTTTGGTAAGGTTACCTCTGGTAAAAATCTAAATATACTTTGCTGAAATCCTTCAATGGCTGCATTCATTAATTGTCACCTGCAATTACAGCTTCTCCTCCAGCTGAGGATATTTTTTCTTCTGCCTTTTTGGAGAATTCATTTGCTGTTATAACATAAATTCCTTTTATATTGCCCTTTCCACATACTTTTTTAACGCCTAATTTTGATACATCAACATATATTTTTCCTTCCTTCTTTTCAGCGACGTTCTTACCAATCAATGTTTCAATCTGATCTTCAATTGCGCCGACATTGATGAAGGAGGGATCTTTTCTTAGATATGAATCTCTTGAAAATCCATAGGAACCTATGTGACCTGGCATTGTGATAATTGTTCTAGTCCATTTTGTCTTCTTCTTCTTACCGCTTCCAGCAAGCCCTCTTCCACCTCTATGGCCTGCTCCTCTTCTTTTCTTAGAGCATCCGCCGCCACATGTCCTTGATCCTCTCATTTTTGTACTCTTTTTCTTAACTCTGATCATCTTAAACACCTAAATCATTTTCTGGATAAGGCCGTTGATTTCAATATCTCTTGGGCCTAGAGTTCCACCCAATGTATATGGCTTCTTTGTTGCTTCATATCCCTTGTGAGGGGGGTGAAGTCTAAACACCTTTTTTATATTAAGGTCGGAAAGCTCACATTTGAATTCTAAGAAATCCTTGCAGAAAGCTTCTATATCCTTTCCAGTCTTTTCCTTTACATATTCTTCAGTTACTCTGATGTCTCCTTCTAGCCTTCCCCATTTAATAATTAGTTTGGACAAAGTATTGGAGTCAATTGGCCCATACGTAACATAATCTTTAACTTTTTGTAGCATTCCTGCAAAAGACTCTCTATCGTCTATTATAACGCAGTGATTTGCCTTAGTTAAATTAAGCATTTTTAGGGTATCTTGTACATCTTTTCTTACATCCACCCTTCCTCTTACTCTTACAACGGCTAATCTGTTCATAATCTCACCTAATTAGTATTTCCTGTGACAATACCTATGACCTTAATATCTCTCTCTTGGGTACTCATTGTGTTTGTTTGGTATAGTGCGTCCATTACTGCATTTGCAAAGTTAACTGTTGTCTGTGTTTGACCATCAGTTTTTGACCAAGCATCTTTTATTCCGGCAAGTCCTAAGATTTTCTTACCGACTCCACCTACTGCAAGACCAAGTCCGTTTGGGGCAGGTATCAAAGTTACAGTAACACTGCTTGCCTTACCAGTTACCCTAAATGGAACTGTGTGTGCTGCACCGCACTTACATTCCCAACTGCCACAACCCCTTCTAACTTGGATTATATTTAGTTTTGCATTGTTAATTGCTTTTCTTATTGCAGGCCCAACTTCTTTTGCTTTTGCCTTTCCAATCCCAACATAACCATTTCTGTTACCAATTACAACCATTACTGAAAATCTTACTTTTCTTCCAGAGTCAGTCATTCTCTGAACCATATTTATGTTTAAGACTTCTTGATTATTCTGATCAGTTACTTCAGGAAGTAATACGTCGATTATTTCAGGTTCCATTATTCTAAGGCCTTTATTTAATATCTGTGAAATATCAGTAATTTCTCCATTTGCGACCATTCTGCCAAGTTTTGTCTTGGGAATCCACCTGTTTCCCATAGATTTCTTTTCTTCCTCTAGTCTCTTCTTCTCGGCAATAGATAATTTCTTTATGACTTCCTCTTCAGGAACTGTATCTTTAATGATATCATCTTCAATAACTTCATCTTCCAGGGGAGTTTCTTCCAATGCTTCTTCAGGAATGTCTTCAACTATTTCATTTGGCTCCTCAACTACCTCTTTAGCATCAAGATTCTCTAATGGTTCTTCCTTAACTTTCTCAACAGGTTCTTCGATGATTTCTTTTTTCTTTCTTGGCATTTATACACCTCATAGCTTGTCTATTTTTGATTTAATCTCTTCAAACATCCCTGGCATTTTTGAAGGATCAGTCTTATTCTTTATGTAATTTGAAAATATCTTTTCTTTTAAAGATCCGTCAAGACCTTCATAATATGAGGAGATGTCCTCTCCTTTTAATCTTTCTTCTGAAGGGAAAATACTTTCATCCACGTTAACATTACATCCAGCATCGATAAATCCTTTCAGAGCTGCATAACTTCTTCCGCCTTTTATTGATCTTTGAAGTCCTATGTCTAGTATGAATTCGTCTGTAATTTTTTTAGCTCTTTTTCCACAAAGGTATCCTGTAAGATATGCTGCAGGTGTATTACCACAGTGAAAAGTCCACCCCATACCTCTTAATTCCTTTGAAAATGCTGTTGCAAGTGTTTTGTCTCCTTCAAATGTTGAACTTACAATTTGAACTAGTATATTATTTAGAGATTTTCTTATTACGACCCTACTCTTCCCAGATTTAACTAAGGCTTGTCTTCTCTTGTAGTTAGTCTTACCATCTCTTCTTCTTTTGAAAGGTACTCTTGATCTAGGTCCTGTTGCCATTGTTTCACCTCTTCCTCTTTTCTGACATAAGGCCGTGTTCTTTAATGTAATTACTCATGTAAGAAACACTTCTGAAAGCTCCACCTTTAGCCATCCTATAAAGTTTTCTGTATGATACTTTATCAATGCTCTTGGATTCTCTTAAGTCAATTAATGTTCTTCTTAGTGGCCTAATTGTATTAATCCATTTTCTCTTCTTTGGATATCTCGCAGTGGCTTTTCCTTTTCTGGATCCAAATCCACTCATTCTTCCCTTCTTCCTCTTTTCGTGTCTCTCTCTTGCTCTATGTCTTGATATTCCTACTTCTTGTCTCTTTTTGATTTTACCGCTGTCAATCAATTTTCTTACATCGTCTCTTGTAATCGCCATAGATATTTCAGATGCACTGTTACTATCAATCCAAATTCTGCCTTCACCGCATTTTAATAATTGTGCTGCAAGTCTTTTCTGAACACTTAGATCCATGAACTCACTCCTCCACCGTTATGCCGGCATCTTCTGCCTTTCTCACTATGTCTGTCCTTGTGTCATTATCAAGGCTAAGTGGTACTATCAATTTTTGAATATGATCCTTAATAGGTTCAATTGCATCGAATTCTTCAATTGAATTTACTTTTACATAGGTCAATGATGGATTTGCTATTTTAAGATTAGATTTAACAGCCTTCTTTACTATTTCAATCTTCTTTTTGTTTCCAACTGTTGCATTAATCCTTATTATGACATTCTCTAAACCATCGATTTGCCCTGGGGTTGAAATCATAACTTCTTTTAATCCCGATGCATGCATACCTCGGACTTCTTTAGGCCCTCTGTAACCAACTGAAACTAAAGGTTGCTTCCCACTTCTTTTCATTCTCATTTTGTTATCTTTACCTTTGGGTTTTCTCCATTTAGGATCGTTCTTAAAGGATATGTGTTTCCATGTTTCAGTTCTTAGGAATTTTGGCCTCTTGCTATTAAGTTTTTTTCTCACTCTTAATAATCGTGAACTCATTTTCTCTCACCTATATTGGGGTTCCGTCCCTTTCAAATAAATAAATACCATCTTGGAAGACTCTTGGGTCCCTCTTTCTTACCCTTGTAGCAAGTTCTATATTGGCTGCAGTTTGACCAACTTCTTCTATGTTAATGCCATTTATAGTAACAAATTCACCTGAAACTTTTACGGCTACATTACCATAGATATTTGCCTTTCTTGGGCTCTTTTCACCTAGGAAATTTGAAATTACAAGCTGCTTGCCATCTAATTTGACGTTCATTGGGAAGTGTGCATATATAATTTTCATCTTATACTCAAATCCTTCTGAAACGCCTTTAATCATATTTTTTAGATGTGAACTGATGGTACCAGTCATAGCTTTTTCTTTTTTGTAAGCGTGAGGCATTGAAACTCTAATTATTTTATTATCTTCAATCTTTTCCATCTTTAGATTCTTTAAATGAAAATCTCTCTCTAATTTACCTTTTGGCCCCTCTACACTTACTCTAGCCCCATCTATCGTAACTTTTACAGATTCTGGGATATCAATAAACCATTCGACGTGATGCACCATAAAATCACCTAGTAAACATAAGCTAAAAGAATGCCTCCGATATTTTGCTCTCTAGCCTTTTTGTGGGACATTACTCCATTTGGAGTTGACATTATCAAAATTCCAAACTCCTTTGCAGGGAGATATCTCATTTCCCAATTTTCAATTTCGTGGTTCTTTGTGGGGGTTCTTGGTTTGATTACTCCACACTTGTTTATTGCCCCCATTAATTCAACTTTAAAAAGGCCGTTCTTACCATCATCTATAAATTCAAATGCTCCTATGTATCCCCATTTTTGCATAATTCTCAGGACATTGCCCATGAGTTTTGATGCAGGGATAGTACAATCGGGCTTTCTGGCATTTTCATAATTATAAATATTTGAAAGTGCGTCGGCCAAAGGGTCTATTTTCATCTTTAATCACCTAATGATATTTTTTGAAGCCAATTTTTCTGGCTACTTCTCTAAAGCAGCGCCTGCAGACCATGAGATTATACCTACGGATAACTGCACGGTGTGTGCCACAGCGTCTGCATGTTCTTGAGCCTACTCCAAACTTTTTGTTCATATAATGTTCACCCCAAACTCTTGCTTAGCAAACAGTATTCCTTCTTGTTTGGTCAACTGGTGCTTTCTGGGTATGTGGCTCTTTTTTATTCTTCTCTCTTTTACTCTAAATCCTCTCTTTTGAAGATTTACACATACATCCATCCCAAATATTCCGACATCCGGGTCATATTGAACATCAGGTAGATCAATGTGCTCTTTTATACCAAAAGAGAAATTACCATGATTATCAAAACTTCTTTCCTTAAGATTAAACTCCACAGCTTCAAGAGTCCTCATAAGGAATTTACTTGCTTTTTCTCTTCTAAGAGTAACAGAAACTGCAATAGGCTCACTTTTCCTTATTGCAAAATCTTTATTGGTTTGTCTGGCATTGTTCTTTATAGGTGCCTGACCTGTAAGAAATTCAAGAAGTGCTTTAGCTTTTTCTAGTTTTTCTCCTGATTCCCCTACACCAATATTTACCGTTACTTTTGATAGGTATGGTTTTCTCATAGGATTTTCCCAAGATTTTTGTATCTCTTCCATCTTTGCCAGCCTCACTCAACTTTAATTATGGGCGATTCTTTTCCAACGATAAGCACATAATCTTTTAATGTCTGGAACTTGTCATTTCCTGATTCTAATAGTACTGTGTCTTTGTAAATACCGAATTCAGTTATCTTTGAAATCTTACCTATCTTTGATACGTTTTTACCTTTAATTACAAGTCCCATGTAACCTTCTTTGAATTCAAGTGAATCTACTACCTTCATCTCTGGAACTTTCATTACTAAAGTTGAAGATGTTGGGTAACCTTCATTAGACAATACATTTGTTCCATCATGAAGATTCAATTGAAGTTTGTTCCCCGTAATCATTGTCTTATTGATCAACTTGAAGAGTTTAGTATTCTTTTCAGATTCATCAATCTTAACAAGAGTTACAGATCCTTTCTTATCAAATAATACTCGGAAATATTCCTTTGTTTTTGGAATTTCAATAACATCCATTATACCTACTGGAAAGCTTGAATTCTTTATTGCCCTTCCATTTACAAGGACATCGCCGTTATTTAGGATAAAGTTAACCTCTTTCCTGTTTGTGGCATGTCCAAGATAATCCCTAAGTAATATTGTAATTGGAATAGAAACTTCTTTAGAATGGGGGCCTGGAATAGGTCTTACGGTCCATTCTTTAACTTTTCTTTCAATTCTCCAATTTTTTGGTGCAAATAGTCTTTTTAATGATCTTCTCTGTCCTTTTCTCCCCACTTTACCACCTTATTCTCCCTTTCTCTCAATAGCTTTATCTCTCATTTCATCTTTTCTGTCAATATCGATAATCTCTAAATTTGAAGGGTGTATTGGATACTCAATTCTTGTTCCATCGGCTTTCTCTACAACTGCACCATCTACATATACTCTTATTGCTTTGAGATCAACTTTGGTTATTTCTCCTTCGTGATCTTTGAAGTCTCCTCTCATTACTCTTACCTTGTCGCCTTTTCTTAATGGCAATGCTCTAGCATTTACCTTACTTCTTAGACTTACAGCTAGGTGAGAAGACATTAAGTTGTGTTTTTTATGGAGAGGCGCATTGAAGTGCCTTTTTCTTTGCTTTGATGGTTTTTCTGAGTATTTTTTCATCATTCTTATCTCCCTCTATACTATAATACTTGCAACGTTAGCAATTCTAACCCATTTTTCAACTGCTTCCTTTGCAACTGGGCCCCTGACTTCAGAGCCTTTTGGAACACCGTCTTCGCCAGTAATTACGGCTGCATTATCCTCAAATTTAATTCTTGTACCATCTATTCTCTTGTATTCCTTTCTTTGCCTTACTATAACGGCGGGCAATACTTTCTTTTTGACATCAGGCCTACCTTTCTTAACAGATACCATTACCATGTCACCGACACCGGCTTTTGGGTATCTCCTAGAGGTACCTTTGTAATTAATTACTGCAACAATTTCAAGTTCTTTTGCTCCAGTGTTATCGGCGCAAACTAATTTTGTTTTAGTTGTGTGAAATCTGCCAGGTCTTACTGTTGACCTTCCACGAGTTGCTCCTGCACCTTTTGCCATTAGATCACCTCAACTACAACAAACTTTTTTGTTTTACTTAATGGTCTGCATTCCATTATTTTCACATTGTCTCCTGTTTTAGCATTTATACAGTCGGGAATGTGTGCTGATACTTTTGTGCTTCTCTTTTCAAATCGTTCATATTTGTCAAGTTTTGCCATAAACTCTTTCTTAACAACGACAGTTTTATTCATCTTGTCGCTAACAATTTTCCCTTCCATTAATTTGCCTCTGACAGGTAAAGTTCCGTGAAATGGACATTTTTCATTATTACAACTTTTTTTAGGTTCTTTTACATCGATGCCTAACATCACATCACATCCTCTTGATTCTTTCTTCTTCCTTCCCTATGAGTAAATTACCATCAATTTTTCTATCGTTAACCATCAGGATTATATTATTTTTTATTAAGACTTTTACCCCATTTTCTGTCCTTATTTTTATCGTATTTTTTGTATCCTCAATGACTAGTCCTTTAATGCCAACTTCGTATCTATTTGAGCATTGGATTACTTCGACATTTTTTCCCAGGAGTATTGTGTGATTCATGAAACTACAATCATGTTTTTACTAAATCCAAGGTCAATCAATATTTTTTTGACCTTGTTCTTGTGATCCCCTTGAAGTTCAATCTTTCCGTCTTTTGATGTTCCACCGCAAGCACATTTTGTCTTTAGAGTTGTAGACAAATCCTTGATGTCAATATTTGATGAATCGATTCCTTCAACGACCGTCATAAGTTTTCCAAATCTTCTTTTTTCGGTGAAAATGCGTATTTGTTGTTCTTCCCTAGCAATCTCTTCGCATACGCAAAGATCTTTGGGAAGTCCACAAACTGCACAAATATCACTCATTTTGTTTCTCCTTTTCAGCCTTTATTGTTTTTAATCTTGCTATAGTTCTTCTAAGCTCCCTAATCCTTCCCGGATTTTCAGGTGCGCTTCCTGTAGCAAGTAAAGACCTTTCCTTTGACAGTTCGCTTTTAAGTTCATCTATGTTACCTTCAATCTCTTCAACTGAAAGGTCTCTTATATCGTCTACTCTATATATTGCCATTACTATACACCTATGACTTAAACTTTATTTCATCAGGCAATGATATGTCCTGAGGCATTATTTTTATTACGACCCCGATTATACCCAATTTCTTCTTTGCAGGTGAATATCCAACTCTTACATGTTCAATAGCTGGATCTCCGCATTTCTTTAGGTATCCTTCTGCGAATCTCATAGAACGGGCTCTTTCTCCACTGAGTTTTCCAGAGATTTTTATTTCGGCGCCTTTTGCCCCCGACCTCATTATTCTTCTAAGATAATTGTAAGCTGCTCTTCTGTAATGCTCTCCCCTCTCAATAGCACTTGCAAGTTGGAATGCCATTACATCGGCATTAAGGTCTGGATTTTCAACTTGTTGTACTTCTATCTGGGGATTTTCAAGATTAAAGGGAGGCTTTTCGAGTTGGTCAGTTAGATCTTTAATGGCTCTTCCTCTTTTCCCTATGACAATTCCTGGCTTCTGTACGAAAACTGTAACTCTAGTTCCAAGAGGATTTCTCTTGATATCCATGCCGGCATAACCTGCTCTCTTTAATGAATCTCCAAGGAATTCGTCAATTGTTAAATTGGAAACACTCTCTTCTATAAATTTTCTCTCAATGGCCATTATCTCTCCTCCACAATTATCTCGACATTTGTAAGTTCCTTGTTAAATGGTGAAGCTCTTCCAAAAGCTCTTGGCATAAAACCAGGGATTACTCTGCCCCTATAAGCAGATGCATGAATTATCCTTAATTTAGTAGTGTTCAATCCCTTATATTCTGCATTCGATTCAACTTCATTAAGAAGTTTTAGTACGCTCTTTGAAGCTTTTACAGGATATCTTCCAGCAAACCATTTTGAAAGTCCTTTCTTGTGACCCACTTTTTTGTAGTATCTTTTGAAAGGTATTGGAGTATCTAATTTCATCGTGCTTTCCAATAATTCTTTTGCCCTTTCGATCTTCATGCCTTTAATCGTGTTACATATCTCCCTGCTGTGCTTTGGGGATATATCTATATTCTTTCCATAAACTTTTGCAGTTTTTGTCTCGTCTATATCCGTTCTTGAATAAGGCATTCAGATCACCTCAATGGAACATACTGGGAAGACTTTGTAGAACCTACTCCAGGAGCACCATGTGAAACTTTTCTTCTTGAAGGTGCAAACTCCCCTAAATAGTGTCCCACCATTTCAGGGGTTATTTCTATTGGAACAAATTCCTTACCGTTGTAAATACCTATAGTAACTCCAAGCATCTCAGGAAGTATTACCATGTCACGGCAGTGCGTCTTTACGGTATATTTGTTTCCAGCCTCCATTTCTTTTTTGGATTCTCGTATATTTTTAAGTAATTTTTTCTGTCTAACAGGAAGGCCTCTCTTAAGGGACCTTCTCTGTCTTGATGGCAAGAGTTCAATCAACTTGTCCATAGACATTTTTCCCATTTGCTCAACAGAATATCCCATGAAACTAAATTCTTTTTTAGCCAAGTTTAAC
>LNJC01000032.1 GCA_001587575.1 Candidatus Methanofastidiosum methylothiophilum | reverse complement strand
GTAGCTTGGACTAGCCTCTCACCTTGGGGTGGTGGAAACTCGGGTTCAAATCCCGACGGTCCCACCATTGGAAATGAAAAAAGGAGAGGAAAGATTGACCGTAATAGAGGATATAAGAGCAAGGACGGTTTACAACAGTAATAAAGAGAAGAGTATTATCGAAATAGATATATATACCTCTTCAAGTTTTGGGAGGGCTTCAGTACCCTTCGAAGAAGATATCTCTGAAATTGAAGAAGTTGTATTCCCTGAACTTGCTGGTTTGGACGCAATAGAGCAAAAATCATTGGATGAGCTACTTTGTGAAATAACACCCTATAATAAAATAAGATTTGCCTTATCTTTGGCATCAGCCAAAGCAGCATCTTCCTTTTATTCATTGCCTCTTTTTAGATATCTTGGGGGGTTATACGAAGGACAAATGCCTTTATTGGATATAAGAGGTAAAATATTCGATATCGATCTAAAAGAGCAAAAGGCCAATCAAAAACCTAAACTGATAGAGTTAGATACTATATCTCAGATATACGCAAATTCAAAAGAAGATAAGAATTGTATCATATCTGCGGTTGACGAAGGAGTATGCCATTTAGCATTGGCATTTAATATAAGATATTTGGATGTTATGGAAGAAAACATTCCTATAATAAATGAATTAATAAGAATTAAAGAATATTTAGGAGAAGAGATATAATGGGCGATGAAATGTTAGTGCCTCTTGATTTGTACCTTGCATCAGGAATTCATATTGGAACGACTCAAAAAACAAGGGACATGGAAAGGTACATTTTCAGAATAAGACAAGATGGTCTTTATATACTAGATATAAACGAAACAAATAAAAAAATTGAAAAAGTTGGAAAGTTTCTTGCCAAATTTGAACCAGAAAAAATTCTAGTAGTATCTTCAAGAATCTATGGGTTCAAGCCAGTATTAGCTTTTGGTCAGAAAATAGGAGCAAAGACAATAACAAAAAGATTTATTCCAGGATCTCTAACAAACCCAAATTGCGAAGACTTTATCGAACCTGAAGTAGTAATATTGACAGATCCAAGGGCAGATTATCAAATATTAAGAGAAGCTGGACTTGCAAAAATACCCGTAGTTGCTCTATGCGATTCAGAAAATTATCTATCAAATGTTGATTTAGTTGTCCCAACAAACAATAAAGGTAAAAAAGCCTTAGCACTAGTTTACTATCTTATTGCTAGAGAAATGTTGAAAGCAAAAGGGCAGATAAAAGAGGGTGAGGAACCTCCATTCTCAATTGATGATTTCAAATCAAAGGATGAGGAGGATTAAATGGGAGAAAAAATAACAGTTTCTCTTATTAAAGCCGATGTTGGTGGTTGGCCAGGCCATGCTTTGGTCCATCCAGATTTAATTCAAACAGCTAAAAAAGAATTAGAAAAAGAAAAAGGTAAACTTCTAATTGATTTCCACGTTACAAACTGTGGGGATGATTTAGAACTACTAATGACACATAGGAAAGGTGTCGATTGTCAGGAGATTCATCATTTAGCTTGGAATACTTTTGAAAAAGCAACAAAAGTTGCCAAAGAATTGAAGCTTTATGGGGCAGGCCAGGATCTTCTAGCTGAAGCTTTTAGCGGAAATGTTAGAGGTATGGGACCAGGAGTAGCAGAGCTTGAATTTGAAGAAAGAAAAGCAGAGCCAATAATTGCATTTATGATGGATAAAACAGATCCTGGGGCTTTTAATTTACCCATGTATAAAATATTTGCTGACCCATTTAATACGATTGGCCTAGTAATAGATCCTAATGCCGTATCAGGATTTAGATTTGAGATATGGGATATATTAGAAAGCAAGAGAGTATTTATGGATTGCCCGGAAGAACTTTACAAAATGCTCGCATTGATTGGTGCTAAATCTAGGTATGTAATAAAAAGAGTTTATCCAAAGGTAGGTGGAAAATTACCTTCAGATGAAGCAGTAGCAACAATAAGTACAGAAAAACTATACCAAATAGCCGGAGAATATGTGGGAAAAGATGATCCTGTAGCTTTAGTAAGGGCACAATCAGGACTTCCTGCAGTTGGAGAAGTACTTGAACCTTTTGCATTTCCCCATCTAGTTGCAGGATGGATGAGAGGCTCTCACAATGGACCAATAATGCCCGTTAGCCAAAAGAATGCAGTGTGCACCAGATTTGACGGACCCCCAAGAGTAATTGCACTTGGATTTCAAATTGCTAATGGAAAATTAGTAGGGCCTGTTGATCTATTTGACGATCCCGCATATGACCTTGCTAGAAGAAAAGCACAAAGAGTTGCCGATTATATGAGAAGGCATGGACCGTTTGAACCACATAGATTACCCTGTGAAGATATGGAATACACAACTCTTCCAAAAGTACTAAGGGAACTTGAAAAGAGATTCCAAAAATTGGATTAAATAAATCTTTTATTTTATTAATTTTGTATTTGATTTGAAATGTTTTGGAATTTACTTTTATCTTTTCCATTATCTAAGTTATCTAAAACTATTTCTATTTGTTTTTGTACTTCTTCTATCGAATAGCAAGTATTAATTATATTCCAGTTATCTGCCAATTTTAGCGCTTTTTCTCTTACCTTAACAAGATCTTCTAAGTTTTCAAACATCTCTTTTTCGTTTCTTTTGGATAGTCTTCTAAGAGATTCTTCAGGTTCGACATCTAAAAAGAACATATATTCTGAAGTTGGTAGAATAGTAGAAAAAAATTTGTAAAAAAATTTTGCTAAAGGTAAAGGCAAATAGGCAACACCCATGAGATAACGTACAACAATTAGTGTACCCTCTCCCTTTTTATAATACTTCCTGACAGAACGAATAACATCAAAAGCATAATAAATGGAAGCTTTAATATAATTTAGTTTTCCTTCGCCCAAAAGAGAATCTTTTGCTTTAATACCAAAAGTATTATCATTTTCAGGATGCGAGCGTAATATTACTTTGTCTCCTTTGTTTATATATCTATTACGAATTAGATTTGCATGTGTATCTTTTCCAGCGCCATCTAATCCATCAACTATTATTAATCTCATTATAACACCAACGTTAGCAAGTAATAAAGAATAGTTGCAGAAAAACAAGCGATCAAATTATCGAGCCCTCTGGGAGTAACACCTTCAAATAAGGTAGCAACAAGAGGAACAAATATTAGAATTATATAATTAATCGGTACTAGGGCTATATTTGAAAATAGATAATTATAGTAGTTTAATACAATCCACAATACAATAACTAGGGTGAAATACATTGTCATGGATCCTTCAATACTTTTTGTTTCTCCAAAGAAATGATATTTTCTTTTGCCAAATCTAGTTCCAATTAAGGAGGCCATTCCGTCGCCATAAGACATTGCAGCTATACCTACTGCAATAATCCAAGGTTTATCAAAAAATAAAAATGCAAGAACTGTCCAAGAAATAGCATAATATACTAAACCAAGCCCATGTCCTGACGATGAAATTTTATCTTTTATCTTAAGTGGAGAATGTGGGCTCATTAAAAACGTTAGAGGAATAAAAGGTGCAGCAGCTAGAAAGGTCATTGCAAATCTAGTTTCAAATATAGGCAATACAAACATCACATTTCCAACCATTATGTGGAGAAATTTCCGGCTAAGTACCTTATATTTGCTTAATATTTTTTCTGATATAAATAATAAAACAGCCACATAAGTATAGACTATCATTAGGCCAAGTATATCGCCGGATAACATTGTTTTAGATTTTATATATTTATATATAAGGCTATTGCATAAATGGGCTACGTTGATTCACTATTCCATATTACTAAGTATAAATATTAATTTAGAAAAGTAGGCTAAAATTAAAAATAAAATTTAGAGAAACTTGCTTCCTTCTTCAAGGAGCTTGTTAGCTACATCTATTTCAATAGAAGCTAGAACAAAATTTCTCTTTTTTATATTTATTTCTGCTCTGTCTTTCATTCTTTTTGCCTGTTTGAAGAATTTTCTTGCTTCCGCATCGTTTTTTCCTCTCATAATTAATCACCTATCAATGCTGATATAGATTATTGCTTTTTAATATTTAAATCTTTTGGTTAATTATTGATTAGCAATAGAGAAATTATATTTCTTCATATTTTGAGTCTATTACTTCTCTTATTTTTTTAGCCTTAATATCCCCAACACCTTCAACTTCTTTAAGCTCCAATTCATCAGCATTAAATACTCCAAGAACGCTACCAAATTTCCTCAATAATCTTCGAGAAAGTACAGAGGATACATCAGGAAGGCCTTGCACAACAAACAGCTGTTTTTCATTCAAACTCATTATTTTTTTGTCCCCTCTAATTGCAGGCATTCTATCTTTCTCTTTCTGTTCTCTTAGTGATATTTCTACCAGGAAATTTGCTGTTTCTACTGAATTTTTAGTAAAAACTACCCTGGTTCTAAAATCTACCATTGCAGAAATAATAGCGCCACGGATTGATTTTTTATCCATATTTCTTATTGAGTAGATATCTTCGCCTTCAACTATTAATATTGGAACTTCAAAAATATTTGAAAGAGATAAAATCTGAGGGAAAAGAGTTCCCTTAATAAGAGATTCAATAAAATCATTAGATGATTTTCTTTCAATACCAACTCTATTTGATAAGATATAGTCCCCTACTTCTAAACGATTTAGTTTGAGAATAGAATTTTCTGATAATATTTTTAATAACTTTTTATCTTCTCTATCATCTGCTATGATTTCTGGCATCTCTAAAAAATCCTTTAATTTACTTTGCCCCTTTTCTGCCATAATCATTTGATCACTTTTCTTAAAATCTCTTTTTAATTCCATTACTGTATTTTTCATTTGCCTCTCTTTCTTCTTACTTGCCCAATAATATCCTTCGTCTCGTGTTTTCTCTGCCATAAGAATTACGACTTCCCCACTTCGTTTTCTGGCAGTTCTACCTCTCCGTTGAATTGTTCTTATTTCTGATGGAACAGGTTCAAACAATATTACCATATCAACTTCTGGGATATCTAAACCTTCTTCCCCGACAGATGTTGCAACAAGAACATTAAACCCTCCTAATCTAAAATTTTCAATTATTTCTTTCTGTTTTTTCTGAGACAGGCCGTCATCACCTTTTTTTGACGCCTGACCTACAAATCTTTCAACTTTTATGCCCTCAAATTTTTTTAGTTCATTTACAATCCTCATCGTCGTATCCCTGTAATGAGAAAAAACAATAATATTTTTTCCAGCTTTTACTTCTTTTATTACTATTTCATATAACTTTGAAAGTTTTGGATGTTCTAGACCTTCTTGATTTAACTTATCTGCAATTGTTATTATTTTCATCAATGTTTTTTCAGAAAGCAATTCAATCGAAGAACGACTTTTACCCTCTCTCATTCTCTTAAAATAAGATATCAATGGAGATAGCCCTTGAGTCTCTAGCAACTCTAAAGCGTGATATATTTTTAATGCCTTTGCTTGGGATTTTAATGCCCCGTAATAGATAGATTTTTCTTGAATTGGAACTTCCTTAATTTTATTATTTATTTTTACAACAGTATCCAATATTTGTTTCTTTGTAACCTCCTGTGATGAAACAAATCCTAGCTCTTTTAGAATTTTAACTTCTTTTCTAAGTAGCAATTCAAGCATCTTTTTAATTTCTAAGAATTCATCAGGTAGTTTTACAGAAACCCACGAGATATCTATATTTTGAATGTATGGTTTTACATCCGGAGAGTATTCATTTCTAATTTCTATATTATCTATTCCAAGATTTTTTATTATATCTTGCATTTTTTCCCTATTAGAAGCGGGGGAAGCTGTCAGTGCCAAGATTCTTATATTTTTTGAAATCGATTTTTCTGCTATGTAAGTATAAGCATAATCGCCCGTTGCACGATGGGCCTCATCAAAAATGATAAGCCCAAATTCATCTAGATTTATTTTTGCATTTAATATGTCATTTTCTATTACTTGAGGAGTAGCTATTACTATTATAGATTCTTTATAAAGTTCGTCTCTTTTAGAAGGTGAAACTGTTCCAGTAAGAAGAGAAAATCTTTCTCTATCAATGTTTAAGACTTCTGAAAATGATTTCAAATGTTGTTCTGCTAGTGGCTTAGTAGGTGCTAGAACTAATACTTTCTTTTTTAATGTTTGTATAGTGTACGCCGAAAGTAAGATTCCAATATAAGTTTTCCCAAGTCCAGTGGGCAAAATAACTAGGGTATTTTTATCTTTACTTTTTACAAAAATGGTTTCTTGGTAGGCTCTAGGCGAAATCTCCCCTTTAATTAAGGGGTGAGATAAAGGCATTATCTTACCATCTTTTCGAATTTCTTTTCAGTATCGTCTTTTTTCTTTATCTGCCAAACTATAATATCTTCTTTTTTAGTACTTTCAACTTTTCCCTCTTCCTGCAATCTCAACAAAAGAGATTTAGTTTTCATTAAACTTTCTTTAGTTTTTTCACTGATAGTTTCTGCAGAAATAGGAGCTTCTTCATTCTCAAGCAGTTTTAAAATTCTTTGATACATAAAATGCCTCCTAAAGCCATTAACGAGGGAAGGGAAATCTAGCACTAGAGGTGAAAAAATATGAGAGGATTCTAAATTTTTCCTCCATTTCCCTTCCCAATAAAAATGATTGCGTAAACATATAAATACTTTTCGATAGTATTCTAATTGTGAGATATTTAAAGTATAGAGAAGAGAATGGCTATCTTTCAATGGGATTAGACGAAGCTTTGTTATTATTAAGATCAAAGAACGAAATTGAGGATACTTTTAGGTTCTATTCATTTTTTCCTTCATGCATTTCAATTGGATATTTCCAAAGTCTAAAATCTTCAGTTGATTTAGATTATTGTAATAACAATAAAATTGAGTATGTGAGAAGAATAACTGGGGGCGGCAATGTTTTTCATGATTCACAAGGTGAAATTACTTATTCTGTGGTGATGAAAGAAAATAAGGCCCCAGAAATCATATTAGACTCCTTTGAATTTTTGTATTCTGGCATAATAAATGGATTAAAATACCTTGGTATTAGCGTAGAATTTAAACCACTTAATGATTTAATGCTTAATTCAAAAAAACTATCCGGTTCCGCACAGACAAGAAGATTTGGAGTTATATTACAGCATGGAACATTGATGTACAATACAAACATTGAATTAATGGAGAGAGTTCTAAGAATATCTGATAAGAAAATTGAGATAAAAAAAAGAGTTACAACTTTATCTAGAGAAGGATACAATATAGAAAAAAATGAATTAATAAAAAGTTTAAAGCGTGGTTTTGAAGAAATTCATGGATACTCACATGAAGAAGACGTTTCAAAAGAAGAGATGAGAATTGCAAGAAATCTTTCAGAAGAAAAATATAAATCAGAAGAGTGGAATTACAAAAGATAAACAGATTATTTAAGTGTTAAAATGTCTTAGGAACGATTTTATCTATAAATTCATAAGGATTTTCCACGTATATTTTGACTTTAAGCGGGCCTAGAGGAGATACTTTGGACATGTTCACCCTTCCGGCAAAAGCAGCCTGTTTATTTAAAGAAAAAGAGATTTTTGTTCCTTTTGTGCCTTCTTTTAATATCATATTTACACTATCTCTAATTGCTTCAGAGTATACTAATTCAATAAATCTTGAAAGCACGTTTTGATCTTCAGAATAACCAATAATTTCATTTTCTTTTTCTTCTAGTGTAACATCTGGAAATATATTTAATATTGAAGTTTTAATTTTTTCAGGATTTTCGGTAGATTTTACTTCTCCAATAACTTTGATTTTAAAGTTCATATTTTTTTATCACCATATCTACACTTGCCTTAAATTCTTTTAGGGTACCATTATTATCAATAATAACGTCAGATAATGCCAATGCCTCTCCTAAACCCCAAGAAAGCTCTCTTGAATCTCTTTTATAAAAATCCTCAAATGTTTTAGGATCATCTTCACGGGCTCTATTTTTCAATCTTTCAAATCTAACTTTCGGCGAGGCATGTATTCCAACTAGAAAAAAATCAATTTCCTTTCTAAATTTCTCAATTTCTTTTATTCCTCTTATTCCTTCAATTATAAATTTATTATCGTGCGTTTCTCTTATTTTATCTAAAGTCAATAAGGCTATTGCATCAAGACCTTCTTTGTCTCTTAACATCTGTGCAACTTTTCCACTTTCTTCTACTGGATACCCCATTTTAATAGTTTCTTCTCTTACTATATCTCCCATTGATATGAACCGATACCCAGAATCTATAACAATCCTTAAAAACTCTCCTTTTCCTGAGCCAGGCATTCCAACGACTGCTATCAACCTACCACCTTTGATTCTGATATAATTGAAGGAGTTATAATTCCTCCGGTGTTCTTCGTTTCTCCAAATGTTCCCTTGACTTTTTTCAAAAACTCAAATACATTCCCTGCTAACATACCATGTTTTATTGGATATATTTTTTCTCCATTTTCAACGTAGAATCCACTGGATATTTCCACTGAAAAATCACCTGAAATAGGATTTGCTGTGTGAGCACCCCTTAATTCATTAATAATAAATCCCTTTTTTATTCCTTCTAATTTCTCACCTTCAATAATGAAATTAGTTGTCCCAATCGATGGAAGTGATTTGTAATCTCTTTCAGAATTGCCAGTAGATTCAACACCAAATTTTTTTGCATAAAAGTCATCGTAAAGATAATCTTTCAATACTCCTTCATCAACGATAACGTTTCTTTTTGTAGGATTTCCATCCCCATCAAAATTTGCAGATGCAACACCGTAGTCAATAGTTCCATCATCTATCATAGTCAGATTTGTTATTTTCTCACCAATCTTTTCTTTTAGATAACTTCTATTTTTATCAATACTTTCTGCATAGAGATGGGAGATGAAAGCATTAGAAAGTAATGAAGAAACTGCTTCAGGTTCTAAAGTTACATCGCAATACATAGAGTCTATTGTTTTGGCATTACTAGTTTCTTTTGCTTTTATTGCCGCTTTTTCTCCAATTGAAAAGAAGTCAAATTTTTCTCTCATAATTTTATAATCAAAACCAGTCGATACTCCTCCATTTTTATAAATAGCAGATAAGTATCCAAATAGAGTTGCATATTTTTGACTAAGAGAAATGCCAGTCGATGTTGAAATTGCTTCTTCATGAAATGTTAGATTTGTGTTACCCGAAGAAGGAGTGCCATTTTTTTGTTCACATCCATTAATCATATCAATTGAATAATTAATTAACTCGTCAGAAGTTATTGAATATAAGGATTTGTTAACTAGTTTTATTTTTTTCACATCCTTAGGTGTTGGGAGGCTTACAAAGTCCTCTCTTGGCCGAGATACTTTGAGAACTTTATAAGCTGTTTTAACGCATTCTTCTAAGTTATTTATATTATTTGTAAAAGAGAATCCTTGCCTCTTACCTTCGACCACTCTCACCCCTAACCCTATAGTTTCTTTTTCTTCTCCAATTTCTACATTATTTTTCTCAATATCGTAAGAAATTACTTTAATTTTTTGGGCAAACACGTCCCCTTCAGTATTAATAAAACTCATAGTTTTATTGGTTATTTCTCCCAAATCCATCTATACACCTAATTAAAAAAAGTAATCGATATTAAAAAAGTTTCTTATAAATTAATTACTAAATTTTATATTATAACCTGCAAACCATTTAAATGTAAGGATAATATGTTGTGTATGGACATAGCAAATGATAAAGCTTCTATAGAGGCAATTCTTTTCATTTCAGGAGAGCCAGTCCCAATATCAAAATTGTTAAAAAAACTTGGCCTTAAAGATAGGGAGTACGTAGAAGGCCTCATTGAAAATCTTTCTAAAGACTACCGAGAAAGAGGTAGCTCCATTGAAGTGGTAAGAGCTGTAGAAGACCGATATACTATGCAAGTAAAAAATGAATTTTCTTTGTTAACAGCTGATTTTGCCCCTAAATCCGAGATAAGAGGGGCTATTCTAAAAACTTTGGCAATTATAGCTTACAAACAACCCCTAAAAAAATCTGATCTAGTCAAATATAGGGGAAGCCAATGTTACGAGCATGTCAAAGTCTTAGTTGAAGCAGGCCTTTTAGATGCTGAACCTTGTGGCAAAACTAAGATTTTGAAAACAACCTCTAAGTTTTCTGAGATATATGGTCTCGAATCCTCTACCCCCACAGAGATAAGAAAATTCATGGAAAGTATTCTAAAATAAAAACTTTTATAAATAACTTAGACTTTAACCGCATGTTGAAAAGTATGACAGACCTAAATAGGATTGTTCAGGAAATAAGAAATTATGAAGGTGTTAAAAGAAAAAATCCTATTAAACACCTTATTAATCAATTCAAGCCTTTTTCTAATTATGGTAATACTGTCATTGACTTTGGGGATGATGCTGCCGTTCTAAAAGGTGATTGTAACTACCTGCTTTTTGCAGCAGATGGGATCTGGGCAAATCTATTAAAAGATCTTTTTTGGGCAGGCTACTGTGCAGTACTTGTAAATGTAAATGATATTTATGCGATGGGTGGAAAACCTGTAGCTATGGTTAATATTATGTCTTTAAAAAAGTCTGATAATTGTAAAGATTTACTTGAAGGTATAAAAACGGGATGTGACAAATTTAAAGTTCCAATGGTAGGTGGACACCTTCACCCAGATACAGATAGCACAACTGTGTCTGTTTCAATAATGGGAAATGCAACAAAAATACTTTCAAGTTTTTCTGCAAAAGAGGGGGAAGATATAATTTTAGCAATGGATATGGACGGTCGTCAGTACAATGATTATCTTAATTGGGATACTACTCTAAAAAAATCCTCTGAAGAATGTATATCAAAACTTAGAATAATGAACGAAATAGCTGAAAAAGAACTTTCATTTGCAGCTAAGGATATCTCTAACCCAGGGATTCTTGGGACAATTGGGATGCTTCTTGAAACATCAAGAAAAGGTGCGATTATTAATATTGATGAAATACAAAGACCAGATAGCATAGAATTTATAGATTGGCTAAAGATTTATCCTGGCTATGGATTTACCCTAACTTCCAAACAAGAGAATACAGATAAAATCTTAAATCTTTTTAGAAAACAAAAAATTGAGGCCAGAGTTATTGGAAAAGTAACAAATGATAATTTAATGACATTGGTAGATAAAAATCAGAAAAAGACATTATTTGATTTTAAATCGGATATTATCACAGGTATTAAATAAGTAACTTTTTATACCCTTTCTTTTTTATAATTTATATGAGATGTAATGATTGTGAAGATTCCTTCTGTATGGAAGGAATCAATTGCTACGACAAAGAGATAAGGGCATATGCCGAAAGCGAAATTAGAAAAGAAGAAAATCTAAATTTTTATATTACTTCAACTGAACTCGAAGTCGATGCATATATGAAACTTCCAAGAGTTCTTGAACTAATCGAATTTGCAAATAGAATGAAATACAAAAAACTTGGAATTGCATCATGTGTAGGCTTAAAAAATGAATCTCAAGTTCTCACTGACTTGCTTGAGGAAAAAGGATTTGATGTTTCTTTAGCAATATGCAAAACCTGCGGTATTGGAAAGGGAGATTTTGGTGTTACAAAAACTTTATCTGGGAAACTAAGCGAATCTTCTTGTAATCCTGTAGGACAAGCTAAGTTATTAGAAAAAGAGGAAACAGAATTCAACATCGTAATGGGCCTATGCGTGGGGCATGATTCGCTTTTCATTAAGTATTCTAAGGTACCTACTACAGTTCTTGTTGTGAAGGATAGAGTTTTAGCACATAATCCTGTTGGAGCTATTTATTCAAACTATTGGATTAAAAAGATTAAGAATTATAAACTAGAATGATTATTTTTGGGCACTGCAAGATGTTTTTCTCCCAGAAAATCTTTCTAGATCTCCTTTAATAAATTTATCAATGACTCCTTGAACTTTTTCTCTTTTTGTAAAAAATAGATCAAATCCTTGGCAAGTAAGAACTTCCATTGCGCGAGGGCCTAAATTTGAACAAATTACAATTCCAACATTCTTTTTAAGAAGCAAGTCCACTGGACTTTCAGAACCACCAAAATGATCGCTATTATTTTCTATCACTTCTACTTTACTTATTTTATTATCTATAATCTCTACAATAGTGTAACTAGGCGCCATTCCAAAATGGTTAAAAACTATACCTTCAAGACCGCCTTTTGAATCTGTTGGCACTGCAACTTTCATAAAAACCTTCTATTCCTTTTTTCTTACACAATCGTGAATACAACTATTTAAGTTAATAATATTAGAGCTATTACATTTTGGGCATTTTATTTGATCTCGATGACAAGTAACTTCAGTTTCCCAAGAGTTACCACAGCCTAGGCATCTTAATTGGTCATTCCCCATTTCGTAATCTCCACCAAATATCTCTATTGCTTTCGAATTCACTAAGGCATCGGAAACTTTATTCCTTGCTTCTTTTAGTATTCTATGAAAAGTTGGTTGTGAGACTCCCATTTTTTCAGAAGCCTCAGTCTGTTCTAAACCCAATAAATCTTTAAGCCTAATAGCCTCAAGCTCCTCAAAAGTAAGGCGTATAATATCCAGCTGCTCAAGAGGCACTCCTCTTGGTTTAAAATAACGCGCATTAGTATCTAAATAAATGCATCTTTTCTTCCTTGCCCGTGGCATAATATCTAACTTTATTTATTAATTAAAAAACTTATCCCTCTGCATATTACTTAAATATTAATAGAATATTTAATCAAGAATAATAAATTTAAATATTTAAAACTAAATAATATATCATGAACAAAAAATTTATTTTTGTTTTTATCGTGCCAATTGTTTTGCTTGGTATTGGCACTATAGGATTTCATTATATTGAAAAACTTTCTTTTATAGATTCATTATATTTGACAAGTTCAACCATTACAACGGTGGGATATGGGGATATCCACCCAAAATCTAGTGAAGGCAAAATCTTTAGTCTCTTCATCATGTTTGGAGGAATTGGAATTGTTTTATCAACACTTACCTACATTGTTAATTTTATAGTCGAGGGAGAATTAAAAAATATCTATGGGGGAAGAAAAATGGAAGCATCTTTGAAAAAAATGAGAAATCATTATATAATCTGTGGTTATGGAAATGTGGGGGAGAGAATAGCAAAAAGATTAAGAGAATCAAAAAGATTTGACATAATTGTAATTGAAAAAAATAAAGAAACATGTGAGAAAATTAAACTTACTAATATACCTTTTATTGATGGAGACGCTACAGATGAAAAAGTATTACTTGAGGCGGGCATAATTAATGCAAAAGGTCTTGTAACTACTATATTAGACGATGCAGAAAATGTATATATAGTTATAACTGCAAGGTCGCTAAATTCAAATTTACATATTGTAGCAAGAGGCTCTTCAGATAAAGTTAAAGAAAAATTATACCGCATAGGAGCAAATAGGGTAATAATGCCAGACGATATAGGAGCAAGAATAATGGCAGAATCACTAACAAGGCCTTACATAGTTGACTTTGTAGACTCTATGACTGAAGAAGGAGACATCAATACTGAATTTATAAGTGTTAAAATAGGCAGTTGTTCAAAAGTAAAAGATATGACGATAAAGGAAACTAAACTTGGAGAAACTTACGGAGCATTTATTATTTATTTAAAAAGAAATGAAAAGTATCTTAACTCTCCAAGGGCCGAAACTAAGATTGAAGAGGGAGATATTCTTACAATACGAATACCGAAAGAATATGAAAGAGAAATACTTGAATTTATAGGCGCAAAAATATAATAAAAAAGAAATTAAATTATTTTTTCTAAATATTCTTCTTTCGCGCTGCCGAATTGGTTAGGCCAGAATACTCCTTCAGTATCTTCAAGTTCAAAGATGTCATATGAAACTTCGCATCCAGGAAAATCGATTCTCCCCTTATATTTAACAATGTCCCCAATATGTAGGTTCTTAGTTATTATTTTAACTTCAGGTATACAGTTAGTTTCAGTCCAGGATATGGAACATCCGTTTTTGATAATTTTATATTTACTTCCAACTTCAAATTCCATTCAAATCTACACTAAGGGTATATCTTATTTTTTCTCTTTTTTCTCTTTTAGAAATTCTAACATTTCTTCAGGGAATGGGAAAACTATTGTGGAGTTCTTTTCTGTAGCTATCTCCCCTAGAGTTTGATATAGCCTCAATTTTAGTGCAGCAGGAGATTTGTCTATTATGTCTCCAGCGTTGGCCAATCTTTGAGCAGCTTGTTCTTCTGCTTCAGCAAGAATGATTCTTGCTCTTCTATCTCTTTCAGCTTCAGCTTGATGTGCCATTGCTCTTTTCATATTATCTGGTAATTCTATATCTTTTATTTTTACATCTGTTACTTTTATTCCCCATGGATCTGTTTCTATATCCACAATTGATCTTATTTTTTCTCCGATTTCTTCCCTTTTAGCTAGAATTGTATCAAGGTCTGATTTTCCAGCCATATCTCTAAGTGCAGATTGTGAAAGTTGGGATATTGCAAATTTATATTGCTCAACCTCAAGAATAGCTTTGTCAGCATTAGTTACTTTAAAGAATACGACTCCGTTAACTTTCATTGGCACATTGTCTTTGGATATTACTTCTTGTGCAGGTATGTCTACAGTCACAACTCTCAAATCAACCTTTTCTATCCTGTCTACTATAGGTATTATCCATTTTAATCCAGGCCCAAGTATTCCTACAAATACCCCTAATCTAAATTTTACAGCTCTTTCATATTGTTTAATTACTCGAATACCTGCTAAAATGAATATCAGTATAGCAGCAACAGGGGCTAATAATATTGGATTTATCATCATTAATAATTCAACTTTAGGATATATAATACTAACTACAATAATTTATACAAGTTTGTGAAAATAGAATAATTTAATAAAAAAACAAAAAATATATTTAAGGAACTACTGTAACTCTACAATCGGCGTATCTTGCGACATCCTCTGCAACATGTCCCATAGCTAGTCTCTTGATACCAGTTAGACCAGTCTTACCAACAATAATATGATCGCATTTTTCGTCATCAGCAACTTGTACTATTGTATCTACAACTCTTCCAAGTTTCATCATTGTCTTTGGTTTAATTCCACTCTTCTCTGCAAATTTTGCCATTTCTTTAAGTACGTTATTTCCTCTTTTACACAATGGGTCTTCCATCATACAACTAAGTTGTTCTTCAAAGAAAGGAGAGTATCTCTTAATATCGTCTGTTCCTTTAATCTTGTCTTCCCACTCAGGCAAAAATCTATCCATAGCCTCATATGTCAGTTTTAGTTTATCTGCATCTACTACGTGGAGCAACATTACTTGGGCTCCAGTCTTGCCTGCTACCCATGCAGCATATTCTACAGCTTTTTGAGAAGCTGTGGAACCATCTACAGGGACCAATATTTTCTTTATTAATTCAGCCATAATATCCCCACTTATTTAATTAATATTCTCATATATAAATATTTCCATTATTCTAAAAATATGCTTTTATTAAGCACAAACTTCTCTAAAATCAATATAAATCATTAATATATTTATTATAAAATACTTATATATCTAAAACAAATTGCAAAAAATAATAGCCATCACGTTTTTCAAAATTAAATAAAGAATAGGTTATAGCTTTTATGTCCATATCTAAGTTTTTTTCTGTATAATAATCGCCATAATTTATCGCGTAGAGTGATTTTTCATCATTTGAAACTTTTACTTCAAAAGATGAGAAAAGAATTCCCTCGCTATCTCTAATAACTAAGAGTTCAGTGATCCAATTTATTAGGAGAGAAGATAAATTATTTCCATCAATACTCAATTTTTTTACAATTTTTTTTTCAATTTCTAGAGGATTTGCCATTAGGCTTGTGACAGCAGTTGCAGCATTTTCAAAAACTTCATTAATAGTTTTTCCCCATACTCTTACCCCAATATCTGCAGTAACATCAAAATATTCAAATTTTGGAGGGTTCATCGTATAACTTATAAGAATAAAGCTTTTAAAATATCCTGTTAACTAATTATTATATGAGAAAACTCTATGCCATAATATTTATAAGTTTTTTATTTTTTTCCTTTGCTTTGTTTTCTAGCGCATATGCACGTAATGTAAAAATGAAAATATCTTTTGAGAAAACACCTTCATTTTATGCAGGAGATAGTGGTGAATTTACTTTAGTATTTGAGAATACGAGCAATGGTACACTCAAAAATATCAATATTTATGTAAAAGACGAATATTTCGAATTTGCCAAAAATAAGTTTATTTACGGGGAATTGCAACCGGGCGAAAAAAAGACTGAAAAGATTCAATATACCGCTAGGGCCATAGATCCTGGCACTTATTCCTTAAAAGTAACAACTCAATACTCTTATCAAGTATACTGTTCAGGAGTACAATGCGACTACGCTTCGGAAGGATTTTTAGAAGAGATACCATTCAAAATAGAGGGAGCAAGAACACCTATAATTGATTTACGAGCAAGAAGCTTTGAGATTAAGGAAGTACCTTACACTATTCCAATTTTCATTGTAAACAGAGGATCTTTTGTAAAGAGTTCTTCTATGATATTGGAGTATGATAAATCTAAGTTTAGTTTTGATTATACCGAAGATGTTGGACCAATCTCTTCATTAACAAAAAAAGATGTTCTAGTTACTAAATTACCCGATGTTCCAGGGGATTATACTATTTATCTAAATTTAGAAATTAAAGATATAAATAATAAATCAACTTATTTGAAGTTTCCAATTAAATTAACTGTAAAAACTGTTGAAGTGGTTAGATTGGACCCGCCTAAAGAAATATCTACAAATGAATTAAATAACACCGAAATTAAATCTGGTCAAGAAGAGCAAGTTTCTGTAGTTCAGAAATCTTTAAGTACTATCTTGCAAGAGGCCATATTAGTTCTGACTTTATTTGGATTGATTGCAACTTTTTCTTTGATGTTGCTTTCAAGAAGATAGTACTTCTCCTATCTCCCTTATCTCTAGTAAATTAGTTCTTTGTGTTTTTGAGTTACTTACTCCTGCGGTAAAAACAAATAAATCATTATCATGTAATCCTTCACTTTTCAAATATTTGGCTGCATGAAGAACTGCTTCAGAGATGCCCCCTTTCTCTTTATCCAAATAAACTTCGTTTATTCCCCATACTAAAGAAAGTTTTCTTGCCGTTCCAGCATTATTCGTCATACCGTATGTAGGCACGGCTAGTTTATGCCGAGACACCATACATGCAGTGTATCCGGATCTAGTTGAAGTAACAATAGCCTTAACATCTGACAATAAGACCGCTTTTGCAACAAGTGAAGATATAACGTCCGCAACTCTCTTTGATGGACCGTATTCCGATCTTGGCCTAAGTTCTTTTTCAGTTTCGATTGCTACCTTTACCATCATTTCTACACTTTCTATGGGGTATTTTCCAATAGCCGTTTCACCAGACAACATAACTGCATCTGCGCCACTGTAAATTGCACTGGCAATATCCTCAACTTCTGCCCTAGTTGGTCTTGGATTTTCTATCATTGAATTTAACATCTGGGTTGCAACAATAACTGGCCTACCTTTAAGATTACACTTTTGAATTATGGATCTCTGGACACTAGGTATTTTAGAAAGATCAATTTCAACACCTAAATCCCCCCTTGCAACCATTATCCCTTCCGAGTATTCAATTAAATCATCAATATTCTTTATCCCATAATTAGACTCGACCTTAGAAATAATCCATTGTTCACCCTGATCTTCTTTTATTATTTCTCTTGCCTCTATTATATCTTCTTTAGTAGATGCAAAAGACAATGCTATAAAATCAACATCATGCTTTATTCCAAATTTAATATCTAGTACATCATTTTCAGTAACTGCCGAAGGGCAGTACTCGTCACCCGGGATATTTATACTTACTTTCTGTCTTAGATATCCTTCATTTAGGGCTTTCAGATGAATATCATGGTCATCAATTCTTATTACAGAGAATATTAATGTACCATCATCAACTAATACTTTATCTTTAGGTTTTAAAAATTCAGATATATCTTTTTGTAAAGGAATTATATCTTTTCCTTTGTCAACTGAGAATATATACTCATTATCATATAAAATATGGATAGTACTATTAAATTCTCCTATTCTTATATCTGGGCCCTTAGTATCCAATAAAATCCCGATTTTCTTATTTGTGTCATTTGAAACTTCTTTTATATTTTTTATAACTTTTAGATGCTCAGAATGTGTACCATGGGAGAAGTTTAGTCTTGCTACGTCCATCCCAGAAAGAACAAGTTTTTTTATAGCTTCGTAGTCTGAAACACTAGGCCCTATTGTGCATACAATTTTTGTCTTCTTCAAATTTAGAATTCCTCCCAAGCAATGTCAAATTCGATCTCTAGATTCATTATTTTGTCAATAACAGATTTTAATGTCATATCCTTAGTTTCTTCAGAAATATTCATTAAAAATCCTAAATTCCCTTTGTTGATTAGAATAGGGGTAGTTGTATCCAAAGTAACTTTTTTTCCCATTATGTCTTTTTGAGGAAAACTATCGGGATCTATCTTAATTTTTGTTATAAGTATTGATCCTTTATCTTCTGTAATACCTTTTATCTTATCTTTTAATCTTTTTTCTATCTCAGATATGGATATGTTCCTATGTTGTCTACAGTAATGAACAGAATGGATAGAATAAATATTTTTCTCACCAGTAACTTCCAAAAAACCAATACTACTATCACCAATGTCACTACCTTTATGTCCAGGGAAACTACAATTCTTTACTTCAAGAGGGTCAATAGAGAATACTTTCATTATCCCTAAAATATCTTTTGCCCTATCGGCCATTAAATGCTCCATTTGTTACACCTGAAAAATAATTATTATATTAATATAAAAGTTTCACTGTATTTGATTGACGTATTCGATATCGTTACATTTATAAGGATTTCAAAAATATAAAGCTTAGATTTAATCAAACGCGGGGGTTGCCGAGCCTGGTCAAAGGTGCAGGGCTTAGGACCCTGTGATGTAGGTCTTCCTGGGTTCAAATCCCAGCTCCCGCACTATTTTGTAATACGAAAGCGTAACCCCTTTTTTCCTAAAAGAGATATAATTAATCTAGAATACTTAAAATAAAAAAATAAAATATAAATCAACTCTGATTTAGTATTTCTTCAGCCTCGGAAATAACAGAAAGCGCCATGGCCCTGATGTAGGGATCGCCTATCCTAGCAAGATTTTGTAGCATTTCTTTGTTCTTCTGATAGTATAAAACTACTCTCAATTTTGATTCTGGAATATGTTTCTCCGTAAAATCACCTTTAACAAATTTCTCCTTTCAAAAAAGCCATCCTTTTCTTTTTCTCATTGACTTTGAACCGGTAAACGTCCTTGACAAGCTCAAGGTAA